>NZ_SOBI01000008.1:0-225631 GCF_004364695.1 Arthrobacter sp. AG258
TCATGGTCATCGGCTGGTACGCCTGCCGCACCCGCATCCGCCACATCGCCGAAACCCGCGACGGCTACACCGGCACCTCCCCCGTCATCGCCAACGCGCCGGCGGATACCTTCAAGAAGTAACGGCCTTCGGGCTTAACCGCCGACGGCGGCACCTGGGTTCTGGAATTCCGGAACCCGGGTGCCGCCGTCGGGCGCTTAATGCGGTGGTCCTCCTACTGTGACGGTTTGACCACCATGGCCGAGCCGCCGCCGCGCCTGACCGGCTCCGCGGCGGCGAGGGTCCGGCCGTCCTTCAGGAATTCGATGGCGGTGGCCGCCCCGATCTCCGAGGCGGAGGTGAAGGAGTCGCCGGACGGGGTCAGCGTGTGGCCGAATCGCGAGGTCAGGGCTGCCCCGTACTTGTCGATGAAGGCAGGCTCGGCCGTGACGCTGGCCGTGTTCCGTTGCGACGCACGCGGCGCGGCGATGGCGTCCGGGGTGCTCATACCCAAGTCGATCTTGTTCACCAGGGTCTGCAGCACCGTGGTGATGATGGTGGAGCCACCCGGGGAGCCCAGGGCCAGGAACGGCTTGCCGTCCTTCAGCAGGATGGTGGGCGACATCGAGGACCGCGGCCGTTTGCCCGGCTCAATCCGGTTGGGATCGGTGGCGCTGTACACCGTGGAGAAGTCCGTGAGCTCGTTGTTCAGCAGGAAGCCGCGGCCGGGGACCACCATGCCGGACCCGCCGGTCTGTTCGATGGTCAGCGTGTACTCCACCACGTTCCCCCACTTATCGGAGACAGTCATGTTGGTGGTGGAGATGTTTTCGGTGTCCTTCTCCTCGGCGGCAGCAGCCGGGCCGGCCGGGCAGGCGCCGTCGTAGGAGGTCACGTCGCCGGGCAGGACCGGCTTGGTTGCGGCGTGGGTTGGGTCCAGCTCGCAGGCGCGTTCCTTGCCGAAGACGGGATCAGTCAGGGCTTTCGTGGGGACTTTCACGAAGGCAGGATCGCCGACGTACTTCCCGCGGTCGGCAAACGCGAGGGCACTGGCTTCGAGGTAGTGGTGCAGGACGGCAGGCTGGTCTGCCTTCAAGGCCGGCAGGTCGAAGACGTCCAGGATGTTCAGGGACTCCCCGACGGTGGTGCCGCCGCTGCTGGATGGTGCCATGCCATAGACGTCATAGCCGCGGTAGTTCACGTGAGTGGGGTCCTGGTCCACCGCCCGGTAGTTTTCCAGGTCCTCCGCCGTCATGGAGCCAACGGGAACGGGAAGCTTGGTGTCCGGGGACTTGGGCGGATTCTGGACGGTGTTGGCGATCTCTTCGGCGAGCGGACCGTCGTAGAACGCGTCCATTCCGTTGCGTGCCAGCAGCCGGTAGGTGTCCGCGAGGTCGTGGTTCTTGAAGACCGAGCCCACCTCCGGCAGCTTGCCGCCCTGGAGGTACAGGTCCTTGGTGGAGGTGAACGCCGCGAACCGCGTCTGGTTGTCCTGTGTCTGGTTGCGGAAGGTCTCATCCACCACGAAACCTCGGTCCGCCACCTTGATGGCCGGTTTCAGTGCCTCCCCCAGGCTGATGCTGCCCCAGCGGTCCAGCGCACGTTCCCATGTGGCCGGGGTGCCGGGCACGCCCACGGAGACGCCGCTGGTGACCAGTTCAGGGGTGAACGGGTAGGGCTTGCCGGTAGCGGGATTGATGAAGGCATCCGGCTTGATTCCGGCCGGCGCAGTCTCGCGGCCGTCAATGGTGCTGACCTTCCCGGATTTGGCGTCGTAGTAGACAAAATAGCCGCCCCCGCCGATGCCGGCGCTGTAGGGTTCGGTGACGCCCAGCGTAGCTGCGGCGGCAACCGCGGCGTCCACGGCGTTCCCGCCCTTCCGGAGGACTTCGATGGCCGCTGTCGACGCTTCCGGGTCCACCGTGCTGACCGCGCCGCCGTACCCGGTGGCCGTGGGACTCTTGTCGGTCTGCCGGGGGTCCGCTGCAGCGGGACTGATAGCCCCGGTGGTCACGCCGATGGCCAGCGCCGCCGTCACAGCAGCGAGCCGGCGTCCGAAATGTGGCATGGTGGCTCCTTAGTGGGGGTTCGTGTGATGGTGGCCACGCTACTCTTCGGGTAGGACACACTCAACGATTCCGAAAGGAAGGGCACCATGCCTGGTGGATCCAAACTCGCCGTAGTGGGGGCCGGGAGCGTAGGCACGTCGCTGGCCTACGCCGCGCTGATCCGCGGCTCGGCAAGCAGTATCGCCCTGTTCGACGTCAATGCGCCCAAGGCCGAAGCGGAGGCCCTGGACCTTGCCCATGGCAGCCAGTTCGCCGCGGCGTCCGCGACGGTGGCCGGCGGCGGGGACATCGCCGTCACGGAGGGTGCCGACGTCGTGGTGATTACCGCGGGTGCCAAGCAGAACCCAGGGCAGAGCCGCCTGGACCTGGCCGGCACCAACGTCCGGATCCTTGAACAGCTGATGCCGCAGCTCCTGGAGCGGGCGCCGGACGCCGTCTACGTCCTCGTCACCAACCCGTGCGACGTCCTGACGGTCGCGGCCCAGCGCATCTCCGGGCTGCCGCCGGAGCGGATCTTCTCTTCCGGCACCGTCCTGGACACCTCCCGGCTGCGCTGGCTGCTGGCCCGGCGTGCAGGTGTCTCCGTCACCAGCGTGCATGCCAGCATGGTGGGCGAACACGGCGACACCGAATTTCCGCTGTGGTCCGGGGCCACGATCGGGCCTGTCCCGATCCGCGACTGGACGGACGGCGGCGGGCGGGTCTTCACCTCCGAGAACCTGGCCGCCACGGCCCGGGACGTGGTGCAGGCCGCGTACAAGGTCATCGCCGGCAAGGGGGCCACCAACTATGCCATCGGCCTCTCCGGCGCCCGCATCGTGGAGGCGCTGCTGCGCGATGACAATGCCGTCCTCCCCGTCTCCACGGTGTTGTCCGGGCAGTACGGAATCTCGGGAGTGGCGCTGTCACTTCCCAGCGTGGTGGGCCGCGGCGGGGTGCACCGGGTCCTGGACACACCCATGGACGGCGGCGAACTGGCGGCCCTGCAGGTTTCCGCTGACACCTTGCGGAACACGATGGACAGGCTGGGGATCTGAGCGGGGCCACGGGGACGGGCGGCCGGCGTCATGCAACGCCGCCGCAACCCCGCCCGCTGCGCGGTTCGCATATGCTCACCTGAGATGTCCACACTGGCTCAACGACGAACCAACAGGAGCAACCCATGACCAACTGGCGGATCAGGGATTTCCACTCAGCGGACCTCGACGGGATCCTGCACCTTTGGGAGACCCTGAAGACGAACAACGTCGAACCTGTGTATGCGCTCTCCGAGGTCCTCGCGTCCTGCGAGAAGGACCACGCGGTGGTGGCGGTTCAGGGCGACCAGGTGGTGGGCGCCGCGGTCGGACGCGCCGCGCACGACCAAGGGTGGATCGTGTTCCTGGCCACCCTCCCCGAATACCGGGGCCGCGGCATCGGCACCTCGCTGCTGGCCGCCGTCGAGAGCCGGATGGCCCCGCACGGGCTGAACAAGCTCTCAGCGCTGATGCCGGAGTCCGAAACGCGGGTGGAGGCCTTCCTGGGCAGGGGCTTTGCGCTGCAGAAGAACCTGCGGTACTTCGAGCGCACCATTCCGGTGCAGCGCCAGGAACTGGGGGCCCTGGGCCAGCTGGGCGGCCGCGTCCTCGCCCGGGACCTGTGGGAGAACGTGGCCGGCATGCGCAAGGAAAAGGAGCTGCTGGAACGCCGCCTGGTGCTCCCGCTGGCCGAGGCGGACCTTGCGGATGAATTCGGCGTGGTGCCGCCGCGCGCCGTCGTCCTCTTCGGCCCGCCTGGCACCGGCAAGACCACTTTCGCGAAGGCCATCGCATCCCGGCTCGAGTGGCCGTTCGTGGAGGTGTTCCCGTCCCGGCTGGCCGGCGACCCGCAGGGCCTGGCCGGTGCGCTGCGGGAGACCTTCCTGGAGATCGCGGAGCTGGAGCACGCCGTGGTGTTCATCGACGAGGTGGAGGAGATCGCGTCCCAGCGGGCCGGTGATCCGCCGTCGCCGCTGCAGGGCGTGACCAATGAGCTGCTGAAGATCATTCCGGCATTCCGCGAGCAGCCCGGCCGGCTGCTGGTGTGCGCCACCAATTTCATCCGGGCGCTGGACTCCGCCTTCCTGCGCCACGGCAGGTTCGACTACGTGATTCCCATCGGATTGCCGGACCGGCAGGCACGCGAGGCGATGTGGCAGCGGTTCATCCCCGCGGCCGTGGTGGACGCCGTGGACGTGGAACTGCTGGTGGAACGCACCGAAGGGTTTTCGCCGGCGGACATCGAGTACGCTGCCCGCAGCGCTTCCCAGCGGGCTTTGGAAAAGGCAGTGTACGACGACGGCGGGCTGGCATCGGGCGGTGACGCTTCGGTGCGCGAGGCGGTGCGGAAGGGCCCGTCCACCCAGGATTACCTGGATGCGGTCGGTGAAACGCGCACCACCGTCAGCGCGGAGGTGCAGGCGGATTTCCTGGAAGACATCGGCTCGCTGGGCCGGGTCTAATCCCCGGAAACGTCGTCGTAGGAGAGGTTCTCGTAGTCGGTGTCGTCGTCCTCGTCCAGCATGGCGTCGAATTCCTCCAGCAGCCAGGGGTTGATCCGGGCCAGGATCTTGCGGGTTTCCTCCACGGGAACCGCCGCGTACAGCACCGGCCGGGCGTCGTCGTAGCGGGTGACGGGCGGTTTGTCCGGCCACTTTTCCGCGAGGGCCTTCACCCGTTCGGGCAGCGAGTTATGGGCGTTGTCGGCAATTTTGACCAGGGTCGCGTCGTGGTCCTCGGCGATGAAGCGGATTCCGGCCTGGTAGTCGTCGGGGTTGTCGTGCAGCCGTTTGGTGACGCGCTCGATGATGCGCACGGCGCGCTCGGAGACGCCCATGTCCAGCAGCGCCTGCCGGGTGATCGGGGTGTCTTCCGCGATGTCATGCAGGTAGCCGGCGATCCGGATGTCGTCGTCGAAGTCCGCAAGGGCGTCGCCGACGGCCAGGACATGCTCGCGGTACGGCCGCTTGAGTTTGTCCTTTTGGCGGTTGTGGGCAACTTCGGCGAGGACCTTGGCAGTCTCCACCGTGAATCGCGGCCCGTGGAGGCTCGCGTCCGCGGTTCCTGTTTCTGGCATGGGTCCAGCCTACGCGCCCGCCCCGGGCACGCCCGGCCACGTCCATGGCTCCATGGGGAGCGAGCTGGGGTCAAAGGACTCCAGGGCATGGTCCAACGGACCGGGCGGAAGGCCCACGGATTCGAGGATGGCGTCGCGGACCCGGGTTGCGTCCACCCTTGCCGTTGCCAGGTCCGCCAGGGTCACGGCGCCGTCGCGCTTCGCCAGCCGGGCGCCGTCGACGTTTACCACGAGGGGCACATGGGCATATTCCGGTACGGGAATATTCAGCAGGGACGCGAGATACGCCTGGCGTGGCGTGGACGGCAGGAGGTCCCCACCCCGGACCACCTGGTCTATGCCCTGCGCGGCATCGTCCACCACCACCGCGAGGTTGTACGCGGTGACACCGTCATTGCGGCGCAGCACAAGATCGTCCACCACCCCGGTGAACTCGCCGTGCAGGGTGTCATGGACCGTGAATTCGGTGACGTCCGCCCGCAGCCGGAGGGCCGCGGGCCGGGTGGAGCGCTTGAACTCCAGGTCCGCCCGGCCCAGGTTCCGGCAGGTCCCCGGGTAGGCGCCTTGGGGAGCGTGCGGCGCGGAGGCTGCTTCCTGGATTTCCCGGCGCGTGCAGAAGCACTCGTAGGTGAGCCCCGCCTGTTCCAGGCCGGCAATCGCCCGGGCGTAGAGGGGCCCGCGTGTCGTCTGCCGCACCACGTCGCCGTCCCAGGTCACGCCGACGGCCTGGAGGTCCCGCAGCTGTCCCGCCTCTGATCCGGCGCGGGCGCGGTCCAGGTCCTCCACCCGCAGGAGGAACGCCCGTCCCGTGGATCGGGCAAAGAGCCAGGCGAGGATGGCGGTCCGCAGGTTTCCGACGTGCAGGTCACCGGAGGGACTGGGGGCGAAACGTCCGGCGGAGGTCATAAATCCACCTTAAACGGAACAGCACAAGAGCCCCTCAGCTACCGATGACTTCGGGGAATGCCGACGTCGGTAGCTCAGGGGCTCTTGCCGTGTGATGCGGAATGACATTGGTGTGAACATGAGTCAATCTGCGGCAGCGTCCTTGCGGGAAGCTTGGTCCAGGGACCGGGTGGTGTGCCGGGGATCCTGTAGCCTGCGGGACTGCGGCGGTAGCCTGCATCCCTTATTGCCATGATTTCAGCAGATGCCCTACAGTAGGCGCAACCGAGGTCACTCGGACTGGGCAGACTGACTAATTGACGATGCACAGCAAAGCAGGAAGTGGTCAGATTGCAGGAACTCGATTCGACCGACCGGCGCATCCTGGCCGCGCTTGATAACGATCCACGGGTGCCCATCATGGTGCTTGCCCAGAAACTGGGCCTTGCCCGCGGCACCGTCCAGTCGCGCCTGGAGCGGATGGCTGCTTCGGGCGCCCTCCGCCCCAACAGCAGCCGGGTCCTGCCCTCCGCGCTCGGCCGTGGCGTGGCCGCAGCTGTCAGCGCAGAACTGGACCAAAGCCACCTTAACGAGGCGATCGCTGCGCTGCGCAAGATCCCCGAAGTCCTGGAATGCCATGCCCCCGCGGGGGACACTGACCTGCTGATCCGCGTGGTGGCCAAAAGCCCCGACGATCTCTACCGGGTCTCCGAGGAGATCCGCCTCTGCCCGGGCATTGTCCGCACCTCAACGAGCATGTTCCTGCGCGAGGTCATCCCGTACCGGACCACCGGGCTCCTGCAGGAAGGGCAGGGGTAGCCTGGCGCCCCCAGGGCAGCTCTCCCCATCGCCGCCGGTCGGCGGCTGCGGCTAGGCTGGCACGGGATCCAACAGGGGGAAAATATGGCAGGGAATTTTTACGGCGGTGATGTGGCACAGCTCCGGCAGCTTGCCAAGGACCTGTCCAGGAGTGCGAGCCGGCTTGAGTCCCTGGGCCAGCAGCTCTCCAGCAGCATCGCTTCAGGGCTGTGGAAGGGGCACGACGGCGACAGGTTCCGCAGCGAGTGGACCTCCTCCCACGCCAGGTTGCTGAGGTCTGCCACCGCAGGGCTGGAATCGGCGTCCAAAGCATTGCTGGCCAACGCGGACGAGCAGGAGAAAGCCAGTGCCGGCGGTTCCGGCGGGACGGGAACAGGAGGCTCGGGCGCGTCCGGTGGCGGTACTGCGCAGGAACTGACGGATCTGCTGACCGGCATGTCCCCCTCGGAGCGGCTGCAGTACCTGCAGGGCGCGGAGTTCCGCCAGTGGGCCCTGGCCAACCCGGAGGCAGCCAAGGCAGCAATGGACGCCGCCGCAGATTCCGGGCTGATCGAGAAGAAGTCCCCGGAATATGCGGACTTCCTCAGCTCGTACTGGAACAACCAGGCGATGCTGCAGATGGGGATCGATCCCTCCACCTGGGACACCTCCAAGGGGACCGAATACAACTGGAATACCATCCGCAGCGTCTACGACTACTACGGACAGGCCTACCTCGCGAACCCCGACCTCCAGTGGGCTGGAATGGCCAACATGATCGGGCCATCGTTCGCCGGCGGTTTCCGGGACATGGCCATGCTGCGGGACTTGGCCCGCCAGATCGCGGACAACCCGGCCTCCGATGTTCCCCTGCCGGTCCTGGACCAACTGGAGCAACTGGCGGGCATGACCGATAGTGAGATCCGCTTCTATGAGACCAGCATGCTGGACATGAACAAGGAAATCTTCCTGGACCAGGGCCGCCAGCACCAGGCCTACCTCAACGGCGGCATCGAAGAAATCAACCGGCTCCGCGACTCAGGCGCCATCGATCCCGAGACGGCGCGTGCATGGGCCCAGGTGGACTCCGGCATTCCGGATGAAGTTCGGAAGGGCAATACGGCCCTGCTTTACCGCGAGCAGAACGACATCATCGCGGACGACTACGACTCCATGCGCAGCCACCCCGGCGGTGAAGCCGTGACATACATGGTGACCCTCGCCGGCGAACCCTCCATCCCGGGCGCCAGGAGCTATCCGGAGGTATTTCCTTACAGCTTCAGCGTGGAAAGTCCCGGCCCGCAGAACATCCCGTTCACCAACTGGGACAACCCGGCCCAGTTCCGCACCGATTTCACCACCGGCTTCCCGGACGGCAACATCGCCAACGCGGACCAGCGCTGGAACCTTATCAAGCAGGACACGCTGCCTGCCTATCAGCATCTGTTGGCAACAGATCCGGCCCGCGCGGCCGGGATCATCGGATCCGACTTCGATGCCCGGGTGGACCAGTACCGGCCCACCAACAACATCCCTGCCATCATGGGCCGCTTCCTTGATGGTTTCGGAGCCGAGGTGCACCAGTGACGACGCCCTTTCTTCCTGCCGGCCGCGCACTGCGGCCGCGTGCCGGCGTCGTCCTGGTCCTCCTGGCCGCTGCTGCACTGGCGGGCTGCGCGCCCGCCGCCCCGACCTCCACTCCGCCGTCCGCCTCATCACCTTCCGCAGGGAGCACCGTGCACACTTCCGAATTTTCCACCCTTGACGCCGCCGGCGTGGATGCCATCCGCGAGACGAGGACGGCCCGCCTGGACATGCGCTCGGGCAGGCTGCAAAAAGCGTCGGTGAGGCTGACCGACGACAGCTTTGGCCCGGAGATCAACACCCGCGACCTCGGCAAGATTTCCCTGACCATTGCCGGTCCCACCGGAGACGTGCAGGCCGAAACAGACCGCATCCGCTTCAGCACCACGGAACAGGAGCCCGATTTCCGCGAGGTGACCTATTTCCTGACTGCAGGGTCGCTGGAGGAGTACACCGGCCTGATCCGGGACGGGGTTGAGAAGTATGGGGTGGACTCTGCCGCCGCGGAGAGGTGGATCAGCAGCATGGAAAGCAATCCGGGCACCAAGAGCAATTTCTCCATCACGTCCGGCACCAGCACGGGACTTGAAGTGAACTACGACCTCCGCTACGACGGCTCAAAGGACGTCCAGGTCATCATCGTCCACATCAACCCGCTGACCTAGCCTTCCTACACGGGCGGACCGGCGTTGGACTTGAGGTTCTTCATCACGAGGGTGGACGTCAACCGCTCCACCCCGGGAAGCGATGTCAGTTCGGTGTCGTAAAAACGCTGGTAGGCGGGCAGGTCTGCGGCGATGATCTTCAGCAGGTAGTCGGGCGAGCCGAACAACCGCTGCGCCTCCACGATGTTGGGATTGTCCGCCACCCGGTTCTCGAAGATTTCCATGGTGGGACGGTCCACCTGGCGCAGGGTGACGAACACGATCGCCTCGAAACCCAGGCCGACCGCCGCCGGGTCAATGTCCGCCTTGTAGCCGCGGATCACGCCGGACTGCTCCAGGTCACGCAGCCGGCGGTGGCAGGGCGCCACCGTCAGCCCCACCTTTGCGGCGAGCGCCGTGGCAGTCATCCGGCCATCCTCCTGGAGGTAGCGCAAAATATTCCTGTCAATGTCGTCTATCACGCAATAAACATACTGCCCGCACCGCGAGGCGGGCGAAAACCGGACAGCACTTATGGCGTGATTCTACCTAAGGTTGCTCTTGAGACACCGTCGACAGGAGAACCCCCGTGAATCCCCAGCTGTTCCTGGCCTTTATCGTGGTGGCCGCCGCTTTGGCCTGCACGCCGGGAGTGGACTGGGCGTACACCATTGCCGCCGGCCTCCGGCAGCGCAGTTTCGTGCCGGCGGTGGCGGGGCTCTGCGGTGGCTACATCCTCCACACCGTCCTGCTGGTGGCAGGCCTGGCGGCGCTGTTGGCCGGAATGCCTGGCCTCCTGGGATGGATCACCCTGGCCGGTGCGGCCTATCTTCTCTGGCTCGGCATTGGGACCCTCCGGTCCTGGCGGGGTGCAAGCTTTGGTGCCGCGGCGGCGGGCGGCTCCGGAACGCGGCTGCGCACCTTCCTGCAGGGCATGGGGACCAGCGGGATCAACCCCAAGGGGCTGCTGTTCTATGTGGCGCTGATTCCGCAGTTCGTCAGCGCGGACGCCTCCCTGCCGGTCCCGGTGCAGTCGGGACTGCTGGGTATGACGTTCGTGGCCCTGGCGGGACTGGTCTACACGGCGGTGGCACTGCTCTCGAGGACGCTCTTGCAGAGCCGGCCCGGGGCTGCGCGCGTGGTGACCCTTGCCAGCGGCATCATCATGGTTGTTTTGGGGACCGTCCTGCTCGGCGAGCAGGTGGTGCCGTTCCTTGCCGGCCGCGCCTAGTCACCGCTGAGTTCCTTCCAGTCCTGCTCCCACATCCGCCGCATTTCCTCGTCCTTGCGGATGGGCACCGGCGCCCCGATTTCCCGTTGCGGCTCCGGGTCCCCGCGCCGGCGTCCCCAGTCGCGCGGATTCAGGGACCGCCGGCTTGACTCCAAGACCAGCAGCGCGCGGTCCGTCAGGGCGTCGTTGCGGAGTGCCAGGTGGGTCTTGCGGCGGCGCAGGACCTCGGCGATGGCCTGCTGCGCCGCGTCCAGCCGACCTTCCCGGCGCAGCGCCCGGGCTCGGACCAGGAGCAGGGCAGCAGAGAGGTCGTCGGCGTTCAGCAAGCCCTCCGTCCAATCGATGACAGTGCGGCTCCGGCCAAGGTCCAGGGCCAGCGAGCAGCGGGCCAAAGCCATGGGGAGTGACGGCGGCAACCCCGAGAGGGCATCCAGGGCAGCCTCCGTGCGGCCTGTCTCGCGCAACGAATGGGCCAGGGCCAGGAACACCGACTCCTCGCTGAACAGCACCGGGATTTCCACCCGTTCAGCCAGTTCGATCCGGGTGATGATCCTGGTGAGGTAGGTGGAGGAGTACCGGTTGGCCTCCTCATCGTTCCGGGTGGTGAGCCCGCGCTGCAGGAGTTCGGAGGCACGGAGGTAGCCGCCGTGTTTGTACTCGAGGAGGCCTGCCATGAGGTAGCACAGCCCGGCCCAGCCGGGGTAGGTCCGCGCCAGGTAGATCAGCCGCTCGGGTTCGCGGCTGGAGAAAACCGCCTCGTGGACTGCCCTGGCGGGCTTTGACGGCAACCGCTTAAGCCGAGGAACCTCGCCGTCGATGGACAGCAGGGCCGGGTTCCGTCCGCCCAGCACGCCGGTAAGCAGGCCGCCCACGCCGCCGGCAAGGTCGTGGACCGGCGTCCGCAGCTGGGCGTGCCCGAACGGCGTGAGGTCACGGCTGTCCCAATAGATCGGTGCGGTGTCCCCGGCGCTCATCGTTCCATGCTAACCGGGAAGGGGCGGGGCCCCGCCGGGCGGTCAGCGGCCGGCGGCCGCAATCCATACTCCGACCACCCAGGTGCTGGCGGCCAGGCAGGCCAGCCCGAACTCGGCGAGCATCCCCAGGCCGGTGGCCTTCAGGGCAGCCCAACTGGACCTGGCCGCCGTCAGAAAATCCCTGGTGCGGAGGAACTCGCTGACCAGCAGGCCGGCGGCAAAACCAACGAAGAGTCCCAGCACCGGGATGATGAACATCCCCACAACGGCCGCCACGAGCGCCACCACGACGCTCCGGCTGGGGATGGCGTGCTGCTTGAGCTTCCTGCCGGTGAGCACGGCGCCGGCGGTCATGCCCGCGGCAACAAAGATCATGGCCACCGCGAAAACCACCCACCCCACGGTGCCGGCGCCGCCCCAGATGGCCCAGGCCAGCAGGCTGATGCCTACCAGGACGCTGCCGGGAAGGACGGGGATGATGGTGCCGGCCACGCCCACCAGGATTCCCAGGCCGCACAGGATGGTCACCACGGTTTCGGAGGTCATGGTCCCCAGTCTAGGGGCGCTCCTCAAGCGCCCGACGGCGGTGCCTCCTTCCGCGAAGGAGGCACCGCCGTCGTTGCCTGTCCCCAGGCGAGGGCTTACTCCGCTTCCACCGCCGCGGCGACGGCTGCGGTGACCGCGGGGGCTACGCGGGGGTCCAGCGGGCTGGGCACGATGTAGTCGGCCGACAGGTCCTCGGCGGCCAGTTCAGCGATGGCGCGGGCGGCAGCCAGCTTCATGGCCGGCGTGATGCGGCGTGCGCCGGCGTCCAGCGCGCCGCGGAAGATACCCGGGAAGGCCAGGACGTTGTTGATCTGGTTCGGGAAGTCGCTGCGGCCGGTAGCCACCACCGCGGCGTACTTCACGGCTACCTCGGGAAGGACTTCGGGGTCCGGGTTGGACAGGGCAAACACAATGGCGTCCTGGTTCATCAGGGCCAGGTGTTCCTCGGCCAGCTTGGAGGAGGAGACGCCGATGAACACGTCCGCGCCGGCCAGCGCTTCGGCGGGGCCGCCGGTGATGCCGCGGGGGTTGCTGCGGGCTGCGATGTCCGCCTTCTTGCTGGCGGTGTCGGCCGCAAGGTCGGCGCGGCTGCTGTTGATGACACCGCGGGAGTCCAGCAGGACGACGTCGGTGATGCCGGCGGCCAGCAGGATCTCGGCGACGGCGATCCCGGCGGCACCGGCACCGGACACCACCACCTTGAGGCCTTCCAGGCCCCGGCCGGTCACCTTGGCGGCGTTGGTGAGGGCTGCCAGGGCCACGACGGCGGTCCCGTGCTGGTCATCGTGCATGACGGGGCAGTCCAGCGCCTCGATCAGCTTTTCCTCGAGTTCAAAGCAGCGCGGTGCGGAGATGTCTTCGAGGTTGACGGCGCCGAAGCTGGGGCGCAGCCGGACCAGGGTCTCCACGATCTCGTCCACGTCGGTGGTGTTCAGGACCAGCGGGATGGAGTCGAGGTCGCCGAAGGTCTTGAAGAGCGCCGATTTGCCTTCCATGACGGGCAGCGAGGCGCTGGCGCCGATGTTGCCCAGGCCCAGGACGGCCGTGCCGTCGCTGACCACGACCACCAGGCGCTCGGCCCAGGTGAGGGTGCGGGCAAGTTCAGGCCTGGCGTGGATGGCGCGGCTGACTTCGGCAACACCAGGGGTGTAGGCGATGGACAGGTCCCGCTTGTTGGAGAGCGGAACGGTGCTGGTCACGGACAGCTTGCCGCCTTGGTGGGCGCCGAAGATTTCGTCTTCGGTCAGGGCCGTCGCTGCTGAGTTGTCGGTGGCGGTAACTGCGTCAATGGACACGTCGTTGTCTCCTGGTGCTCGCCGTGGGCGCACGGCACATGGAGCTGGAACCCGGCCGGGCCCAGCGGGGAAAGTAGTGCGACCGGAAACCCAAGGGTGGCGGGTCCAGGGGGAACGCCGGGGGTGTTTCCGCCCTGCCGCTCCGGTGCGACCATGGTAGGCACCCACAAACGTCCGGCAGGAACGTCAAGGAACCGCTGATGCAGTGCCAAAAGGTTTAAGCAGGCGTTTTAGTGATCCAGATCACGGCATTATGGCGGATTTAATTGCGCATTGGTCTAGACCAGTTACGCGGATTTAGTCACTGTTAATCCGGATTCAGCCTCCGGAGACAAGCGACCGCAGGCTTTTTTGAGGTCTTCCTCGGCTTCGAAGAGGGAAAGCCGGCGGTTCCGCACGGACTGGACCAGACCAGTGACGGTCAGCAGGAGGACCCGCGCGCCCACCGCATCGCCGCACGCGCCGGCAACGAGCTTCTCGCTGAGCGCGTCGATCTCGCGCAGGAGCTCCGTGGTATCCCGCTCCGGCAGGTACACACTCCGGCTCAGGCACTGTTCCACGGCAGGCTGCATGACGCGCATGTGGAAAATCTCCATTACCAGGCCGGAGAGGGCACGTCCGCGGAAACGCGGCGATGATCCACGGGCACCGGCCTGCAGTTCGTCCAGCTGGTGCCGGAAGAGCGCGAGCATCAGGTGGGTGGGAGACGGGAAATACCGGTAGAGCGTCCCCAGCGGGACGTCGGCTCTTTCTGCGACTTCGGAGAGCTCCACAGCGTCCAGTCCCCTGCGGGCAAACCCTGCGGCGGTGTCGAGGATCCGCGCGTAACGGAGGCGCTGGCGGGGAGCGGAAGGCCGGGCGGCCATGGGCGGATGGTCTGAAAAAGTCTCGGGCATCAGCATTCCGGGGTTGTGTTTTAGGGGACTGCGGCCAGGAGTGCCCCCACTTCCGTACCACCCTGCAGCCCGGTTCAACTATACGGCAACCGCACCGAGCAGGTTGGTCAGCGGGCTTACCTTCGGCCGCCTTCGGGTCAGTCCACGCCCTTGATCTTGACGACGAAAACAGCGCCCAAAAGCCCGATGACGGCGGCGGTGAGGAACAAGGTCCGGTAGCCGCCCGCGTACGTCACGGCCACCAGCGCCAGGGCCGGGGCAACCACCTGGGGCAGGGAGTTGGCCACATTGATTACGCCCATGTCCTTACCGCGGCTGACGGCGAACGGGAGGACCTGGGTCAGCAGAGCGAAGTCCACCGCGAGGTAGGCACCGAAGCCGATGCCCAGGACCGCTGCCCCCGCGAGGGCGCCCGGCCACACGGGGAAGAACGCCATGATGGCCCCGGCCATGGCGATCGTGGCGGACGAACCGATGACGAACGGCTTCCGCCGGCCCACCCTGTCGCTCCAGGGACCGGCCAGCACGGCGGTGATCATCACCATCACGGCATAGATGCCGGTCAGGACCAGTACCCCCGCGGCCGGGTCAGGGTAGCCGATCACGTCCCGCAGGAAGAACAGCAGGTACACGATGGTCAGCTGGTTGCCCACGTTCACCAGGAACCGCGTCAGCCACGCCCAGGCGAAGTCCGGATACCGCACCGGGCTGATCCAGAAGCCCTTGGCAAAGACGCGGGGGCGGAACGCCTCCAGTTCCGACGCCGGCAGGACGGGATCGTTCCGGTGGAAGAGGTACGGCAGGACGGACAGCAGGAGGGCCGCGGCGCACAGCCAGTAGCCCACCATGAAGTTGCCGCCAACCACCGCCCCGAAGACGGCGCCGGTGAGGATGCCCAGGGTCTGGCCCATGGCCGCGAGCCCGCCCACGCCGCCGCGCTGGGCCACGGGCACCCGGTCCGGGACGGCGGCGGTGATGGCAGCATAGGCGGCGTTCGCACCCAGTTGCACCAGGCACCAGAAAAGCACCATGAGCGCCACGGCGCCGGAAAACGACATCGCCAGCAGGGCCGCCGTCGCCAGCACCGCCCCTGCCAAAATCCACGGGGCACGGCGGCCAAAGCGCGAGGTGGTCCGGTCCGAGAGGGCGCCGAAAAGCGGGTTGGCCACCAAGGACACGGCGGCACCGCAGGCCGTCACCAAGGAAAGGATTGCTTCCTTGCTGGGCGCGTCGATACTGATGGCCTGTTGGCCGATGAACACGTTGATCGGGCCGAAGAAGGCGGCGTTGATGCCGACGTTCACCAATACCAGGCCGGTGACCCACCGAGCGGTGACCTTCTGCACCGGCTCGGCGAGCGCCGCCGTCGCACTTTCCGGTGCGGAGCCGGGCGGCGGCAGAGGCTTCTTGGACAGACTCATTGGCTTGGCTCCCCCTGGTGCGGCCGGTTGGCGGTGGGAATCAGACTATCGTGGGCCGTACCTGGCCGCGGGGCCCCGCCCCGGTGCCCCGTCACTGAAGACCAAGGAGCAACAGATGAGCGCACCCACTCCCGCGGGAAACCCACCCGTGAACACTGCAGACCTCTATGACGAACGCGGCTCCGAACTGGCATCGATCTCCCTGCAGTTCCAGTCCCTGGGCGGACGGACGCATTTCAACGGCCCGGCCCGGACCATCCGGTGCTTCCAGGACAACGCCCTGGTGAAGTCGACGCTCGCATCCCCGGGGAACGGCGCCGTCCTGGTGGTGGACGGCGGCGGATCGCTGGGGACGGCCCTCATGGGGGACATGATCGCCGAAAGCGCCGTGGCGAACGGCTGGGCCGGCGTCGTGATCAATGGCGCCATCCGGGACCGGGAGGCCCTTGCCCGGCTGGACCTTGGGGTCAAGGCACTCGGCAGCAACCCGAAGAAGAGCCTGAAGGCCGGCGCCGGGGAGGTCGACGTGGACGTGGTGATTGACGGCGTGACCATCCGTGCCGGGGCCGCCATCTGGTGCGACCCGGACGGCATCCTCGTGGAGGCCTAGGCAGGGAGCGCCGCCCGGCAACGGCAACCGCGGAAAGTTGGCAGGGCGGGGAATAAAAAGTGCGAGTAAGATAGTTACTGAAAGCAACTATCGCTGCTTATATCCTTTTCTTCCCCTGGAGCCCCCATGTCCAAAGCCTCTGCCGCGCCCCGCGCCGGAGAAACACTGACGCAACGCCAGATCGTCACGGTAATGGTTGGCCTGATGCTGGGCATGTTCCTCGCATCCCTGGACCAGACCATCGTTTCGACGTCCATCTACACCATCGCCAACGATCTCGACGGGCTCTCGCTGCAGGCGTGGGCCACCACCGCGTACCTGATCACGTCCACCGTCAGCACCCCGCTGTACGGCAAGCTGAGCGACATCTTCGGCCGCCGGCCGCTGTACCTGACGGCCATCGCCATCTTCCTGGTGGGTTCGCTGTACGCGGGCTCGGTGCACTCGATGACCGAACTGGCCATTGCCCGCGGCATCCAGGGCCTCGGCGCGGGCGGGCTGCTGGCCCTGGCGCTGACCATCATCGGCGACATCGTCTCCCTCAAGGACCGTGCCAAGTTCCAGGGCTACTTCATGTCCGTCTTCGGTATTTCCTCGGTTCTCGGCCCTGTGGTGGGCGGCGCGTTCGCCGGATCAGCCAACATCCTGGGCTTTGACGGCTGGCGCTGGGTCTTCTTCATCAACATCCCCATCGGCCTTGCCGCCCTGACGGTGGTGTTCCTGTTCCTGCACCTGCCGGCGAAGCACCTGAAGCAGAAGATCGACTACTGGGGCGCCGCGGCCATCACCGTGGCGATAGTTCCGCTCCTGCTGGTGGCCGAGCAGGGCCGCTCCTGGGGCTGGGCCTCGGTCAACTCCTTCCTCTGCTACGGCCTGGGCGTCGTGGGCATTGCCTGGTTCCTGCTCGCCGAGAAGCGCGCCGGCGACTACGCCCTGATCCCGCTGCGGCTCTTCCACAACGTCACGTTCGGGCTGTCCTCGCTGCTGAACTTCATCATCGGCATCGGCATGTTCGGCGCCATTGCCATGCTTCCCATGTACCTGCAGCTGGTGAAGGGCCTCACCCCCACACAGGCGGGCCTGATGATGATCACCTTCACGGTGGGCATCCTGTTCGGTTCCATCACCGCCGGCCGCACCATTTCCGCGTCCGGAACGTTCCGCATCTTCCCCATCATGGGCACCGGCATCCTGACCGCTGCCGCCCTGGTGATGGGCTTCTCCCTGGGCGTGGACACCGGGTTGTGGGTTCCCGGCCTCATCGCCGTGTTCTTCGGCGTGGGCCTGGGCTTTTGCATGCAGCCCCTCACCCTTGCCATGCAGACCTCCGTTCCGCCGCGCGACATGGGCGTAGGCACCTCCTCCGCGGCGTTCTTCCGCTCCATGGGCGGCGCCGTGGGTACCGCCGTGTTCATCTCCATGCTCTTCAGCCTGGCCGCCAGCCGGATCGCGGACGGCATGAAGAGCGCCACCACGGATCCTGCCTACCTCGCCGTCCTGAAGGACCCCGCCGTCGCGTCCGATCCCGCCAACGCCAAGCTGTATGACTTCTTCAAGAACGGTGCCTCCAACGATTCGCTGAACGACACCAGCTGGCTGCACACGGCCAACTCCACCCTGACCAGGCCCATCACCGAAGGCTTCGCCACCTCGATCGACACCGTGATGCTGACCGCTGCTGCCCTGACGGGCCTGGCGTTCCTCATCAGCTTTGCGTTGCCGCGGAAGAAGCTGACGGACCAGAAGGCCTCGCCGCAGGACAAGGACGACATGCAGATTCCGGCCCATTAGGCCCGGAAGCGCACGGAGAAACGACGACGGCGGCACGGCCCGCCGTCGTCGTTTTTCGTTGCGGGGCAAGTTGTGGGGCAAGGGGCGTCAAGTGGAACCTGCGGCGGTGGCGTGCCACACTGTTTAGCGCGTGTGCGCCGGCCCTTTGGGCCGGTACAGCAGCCGACGACGTCCGCACCGCATCCATAAACCCCCAACACCAGGGAGAACCATGCCCACTGCACAGGAGCAGACAACCACCCGGATTCCACGGCGGGTGATCTGGCTGGCGCTCGCGGGGGCGGTGGGCGGATTCCTCTTCGGCTTCGATTCGTCCGTGGTCAACGGTGCCGTGGACGCCATGAAGGAAGAATTCGCGCTGTCCGAGGCCGTGACCGGCTTCGCCGTCGCCATCGCCTTGCTTGGCTGCGCCGCCGGGGCCTTCCTGGCCGGCAAGGTGGCGGACCGCTACGGCCGCATTCCCGCCATGAAGCTGGGCGCCTTGCTCTTCCTGGTCAGCGCCGTGGGCACGGGCTTCTGCTTCGGCGTCTGGGACCTGATCTTCTGGCGCCTGGTGGGCGGCCTGGGCATCGGCCTGGCGTCCGTGATCGCCCCCGCCTACATTTCCGAGATTTCACCGCGCAAGGTCCGGGGACGCCTGGCCTCCCTGCAGCAGCTGGCCATCACCACCGGTATCTTCGCAGCCCTGCTCTCCGATGCGCTCCTGGCCACGACGGCCGGTGGCGCGGACCAGTCGTTCTGGCTCGGTATCGAAGCCTGGCGGTGGATGTTCCTTGCCGCCGCCGTTCCCGCCGTCGTCTACGGCTGGGTGGCCTTCACGCTGCCTGAATCCCCGCGCTTCCTGGTGTTCCAGGGCAAGGAGGACCAGGCACGGACGGTCTTCGATTCGATTGCGCCCGCCGAGGACACCGACCGGCACATCCGCGACATCCGGGAAGCCATCGAGGAAGACAAGCTGGCCGGCCAAAAGGGCTCCCTCCGCGGCAAGGCCTTTGGCCTGCAGGCGGTGGTGTGGGTGGGCATCATCCTGTCCGTGCTGCAGCAGTTCGTGGGCATCAACGTGATCTTCTACTACTCCACCACCCTGTGGAAGGCCGTCGGGTTCCAGGAAAAGGACTCGCTGGCCATTTCGGTGGCAACGGCGGTCACCAACATCCTGGTTACCTTGGTGGCCATCGCCCTGGTGGACCGTATTGGGCGGCGCCCCATCCTCCTCACCGGCTCCGTGGGAATGGCGGTGTCCCTGGGCGCCATGGCCCTTGCGTTCTCCTCGGCAACGGGCAGCGGCGAGGACATCACCCTGCCGGGCGCCTGGGGACCGGTGGCCCTCGTGGCAGCCAACGTGTTCGTGATCAGCTTCGGCGCGTCCTGGGGACCGCTGGTGTGGGTGCTCCTGGGCGAGATCTTCCCATCCAAGATCCGCGCCCGGGCCCTGGGCCTGGCAGCTGCCGCGCAGTGGGTGGCCAACTTCGCCATCACCCTCAGCTTCCCGGTGATGGCCGCAGGCTCGCTGCCCCTGACGTACGCCATGTACGCGCTGTTCGCGGCGGCTTCCTTCTTCTTCGTGATGTTCAAGGTGCCGGAGACCAACGGAATGTCCCTCGAGCAGGCCGAGACGCTGTTCGTGCCCAAGGGTTCCAAGAAGGCCTCGTAACGCCGCCGCGGCTTTCGCTGGAAACAACAAAACCCTCCATCACCTGGCGTGATGGAGGGTTTGTTTGTTGTCGGGCCGCTTACACCACGTGCGGTTCGTGCGAGGAGAGGTAGGCCCGGCCGCCGAGGGCGATCAGGATGGCCACCACCATGGCCGCCGCGCCGGCAAAGAACGGAACCTGCGGGCCAAAGTGCTCACCGAGCTGTGCAGCCGCGAACGGGGCCAGCGCGCCGCCCATCCAGCGGACGAAGTTGTAGCCGGAGGACGCCACCGGGCGGGGCGAATCGGAGACACCCATGGCCAGTTCCGTGTAGATGGTGTTGTTGACGCCCAGCAGGGCACCGGCGACGATCACCAGGACGACGACGGCCGGCACCGAGTGCCCCGCCGCCAGGCCCAGCCCGGCCAGGTCCAGCATGAGCAGGAACAACGTGCCGGTCAGCACCTTGACGGCACCGAAGCGGGCCTGCAGCGGCGGTGCCACGAAGACGGAGAACACAGCCACGGCCACGCCCCAGCCGAAGAAGACGCCGCCGATTCCGTAGGCGTTCATGCCCAGGATGAACGGGGTGAAAGCCAGGATGGTGAAGAAGCCGTAGTTGTAGAACAGGCCGCTCGCCGCCGTCGTCCGCAGTCCCTTGTGGCCCAGTGCCAGCAAGGGGTCCCGCAGGCGGACCTTGCGCTCGGGCAGCGGCGTCTTGGGCAGCAGGGCGATCAGGGCGATGAAGGCGGCCGCCATAAGGACGGCGGTGCCGAAGAACGGTGCGCGCCACTGCCAGCCGCCCAGGAGGGCGCCCAGGAGCGGGCCGAGCGAGATGCCCAGGCCCAGGGCGGCTTCGTAGAGGATGATCGCGGTCCCGGCACCGCCGCTGGCGACGCCGACAATGACGGCAAGGGCCGTGGCCACGAACAGGGCGTTGCCCAATCCCCAGCCGGCCCGGAAGCCCACCAGCTCACTGACGCTGGCAGACAGGCCGGAGAGCGAGGAGAAGATGACGATGACGGCCAGGCCGATCAGGAGGGTCTTTTTGCCGCCGATCCGTGACGAGACAAACCCTGTGATCAGCATGGCGAGTGCAGTGACCAGGAAGTAGCTGGTGAAGAGCAGCGAGACCTGGCTGGGGCTCGCCTGCAGGTTGGTGGCAATGGCGGGGAGGATGGGGTCCACCAGGCCGATGCCCATGAAGGCGAACACTGCAGCGAGCGCGGTGGCCCACACCGCCTTCGGCTGCTTGAGGAATGAGGCCTTTTCAGCCTGCAGGGTGTTTTCTGGTGCCGGCAGGGTTTCTGCGAGCTGGCCGTCCATGGAGGGTACTCCTAAATTCGTCACTGGTTCAGTTCTGGAGGGAAGCGTTGATTTTGTCGATGACCGGCAGCGCGTCAGCCAGGGCTTTGCGGTCCTGGTCGCTGAGGGTGCTCAGGATGCCTGCCATCACCTGGTTGCGGCGCCGGTTTGCCGAGTCGACGGCGTCCCGGCCCTCGGGGGTCAGGATCACCCTGACAGCGCGGGAGTCGTTCGGGTCCGGTTCACGGCGGGCCAGCCCGGCGCGCTCGAGCTTGATGATCTGCTCGGTGGCGCTGGGGACGCGGACCCCGAGATTGCGGGCGATCTCGCCGACGCGCTGGCCCTCGTCAAGCAGCATCTTGAGGGTGCTGAGCTGGGCGGCGCTGAGTTCACCGTCGGCGTCGAGGCGCCGGACCAGGTAGACGCTGTGGCGGAGGGCCTCGCGGAATCCGCTGGCAAGTTCCTGGAGTGCGTTATCGTCGTTCATCGTTAGGCAGCCTAACATTTAGGGCACCTAACAGTCAAGGCTCAGAGCGTCAACTTCATCCCGACATGGCTGGCCTCGAAGCCCAGCTGCTCGTAGAACCGGTGCGCCGCGGAGCGGCTGTGGTGCGTGGTCAGCTGCATCAGGGTGCAACCCCGGCGCCGGGACTCCGCGACGGCCCAGCCCACCATCAGCTTCCCCAGGCCCTGCCCGCGAAGGGACGCGGCAACGCGGACGCCCTCGAGCTGCGAACGCCAGGCACCCTGCCGGGAGATGCCGGGAAGGAAGCTGAGCTGGAAGGTGGCCACCACGGGGCCGGCCTGGTCCCCCACCGGCACGGCCTCGCCGACGATCAAGAAGTGGGCGGGGTCGGCGTCGATCGCGTCAAAGGCCCGCTGGTAGGGCTCCATGTCCTGTGCGGTCTCGCGGCCGGCGCCCAGGGCGTCGTCGGCGAGCAGCTGCACCATGGCCGGGAGGTCGGCAGGGGTGGCATGGCGGAGGCGGAACGTACCGCCGTCGACGTCGGCGGTCAGCAAGGGAGTCACGGCACGTTGGGTATCGGTCACCTGCCCAGCTTGGCACAGGATCTGAGGGGGGGTTTGGGGAAAGCCTGCAAAAGGTGAGCGGGCGTTGCGGGAAAGCGGGCAAAAGGTGAGCGGGGGTTTCCGGGGTATTGCACGACGGACGAACGCCGGCACCCACTCCTGCGATGAAGTGGGTGCCGGCGTCGCTGGGATGGCGCGCGTCAGGCGGGGGCGCCTGCCAGTTCGGCCTGCCGTTCCTCCACGAGGGTGGCGACGGCGCTGAACAGCGGGTGGTCCGCTTCAAGTCCGGTGATCCTGGCCGTGGCATCAGCCGGGCTGGCGGAGCCGAGGATGCCCGCGAGTTCGGTGGCCTCGGCGTCTGCGGGATCGTTGAAGCGGAGTGCGGCAGCGATCGCGCCCAGCAGGGCCTCCGGCACCACGCCGCGTTCTGCCAACTCCGCCGCCGGGCCGATGAACCTCTCGTGGCGGCTCAGCTTCCGCAGCGGGGCGCGGCCCACCCGGTTGACGGTGTCCGGCAGGTAGGGGTTGGAGAACCGGACCAGGATCTTCTGGACATACGCCTCCTGCTCGTCGTTGCTGAACCCGTGCTTGGCCACCAGGAGCTGCTTGGTCTCCTCCAGCACCGCCCGGACATCTTCCGCCACATCCTGGTCCGCCATGGCGTCGGAGATCTTTTCCAGCCCCGCCTCAAACCCCAGGTAGGCGGCGGAGGCGTGCCCGGTGTTCACGGTGAAGAGCTTCCGTTCGATGTACGGCGAGAGGTCGTCCACGAAGGTGGCCCCGGGGATCACGGGCGCGGAGTCACCCAACGGGGTGCGGTCGATGACCCATTCGTAGAAGGTTTCCACGGTGACGTCCAGGCCTTGGCCGGGCTCCTGGTTGGGCACGATCCTGTCCACGGCCGTGTTCGCGAAGACCACCTTCCCATCCAGGGCCCCGGCTGCGGCGCCCGGCTGGGCGGCCACTTCCTTGGCCAGGATGTCCGTGGCGTTGATGGCGTTCTCGCAGGCCATCACCTGCAGGGGAGCCCGGCCGGGCTCCCTGGCGACGATGCCCTTGGCGATCACAGGCGCCACGAACCTCAGGATGTGCGGACCCACCGCTGTGGTGACGATATCCGCGGTCGCGATTTCCGCGACCAGCTCAGCCTCCTGGGTGTTGGAATTCAGCGCCCGGAAGTTGTCCACGGTCCGCACGGCGGGGTTCTCACCCACCTCGTGGACCGCATAGCTGTCCGCGGCCGCCAGCCGGGTGATCAGTTCATCGGCCACGTCCGCGAACACCACCTCGTAGCCGGCATCGTGCAGGAGCAGGCCCACGAAGCCGCGGCCGATGTTGCCGGCGCCAAAATGTACTGCCTTCACTATGAGTTGACCTTTCCGAAGAGCTCCAGGACTTCATCCTCGGACGTGGCAGCCTCGAGCCTGGCCACCTGCTCCTTGTTCGTGAAGACCTTGGCGATGGAGGACAGGATGTGCAGGTGTTCGTTGTTGATGCCTGCGACACCCACCACAAACTTCACTTCCTTGCCGTTCCAGTCGATGCCTTCGGGGTAGCGGATAACGGACACCGCGGACTTGCGGATGTGGTCCTTGGCGGCGTTGGTGCCGTGCGGGATGGCCAGGAAGCTGCCCATGTAGGTGGACACCGATTCCTCGCGCTCGTGCATGGCGGCGATGTAGCCCTCATCCACGGCACCCCGGGCCAGCAGGAGCCTGCCGGCTTCGTCAATGGCGGCGTCGCGGGTGGTGGCCGAACCCGTCAGGACTACGCTCTCCCGTGCCAGGATCTCGGAGGTCCCGGCCGTGGAAGCGGCGGTTCCTGCCGCGGCAGCGGGCGCAGCGTCCACCGGGGCTTCGGCGGCGTGCGCACCGTGGGTGGCGCCGGCGTCGCCCGAGCCTGCGCGCTCGGTGTTGCTCTCGCGGACCAGTTCAACAATCTCGTCATACCGCGGGCTGCTCATGAAGTTGTCCACGGAGTAGTGCACGGCGCTGGACGTCGCGGGCTTGGCACGCTCGGTGAGGTCCTGGTGGGTGACCACGACGTCGTAGCTGTCGGTGAGGTTGGCGATCGAGGCGTTGGTGACCTTGACGTCGGGGAACCCGGCGGCCTTGATCTTGTTCCGCAGCACCGAGGCTCCCATGGCGCTGGAGCCCATGCCGGCGTCGCAGGCGAACACCACGTTGCGCACCGGGCCGGCCAGGACGCCTACCCCGCCGCGGCCGGCGGCCGCACCCGCGGCAGTTCCGACGCCGGCGCCGGTGAGGGTTGAGGCGACCGAGCTCTTCTTGCCTTTCATCTCTTCCATGCGGGCGGTGGCGTCGCCGAGGTCCGCCTCATCGCTGTGCTTGGTGGTCCGCAGGATGACCGAGGACACCAGGAAGGAAACTGCCGCCGCGAGGACCACGGACAGGATCACACCGAAGTAGCTGTCGCGGGAGGTCTGGGCCAGCACGGCGAAGATGGAGCCCGGGGCGGCCGGTGCCACCAGGCCGGAGTTGGTGACGGCGAGGGTGGCGATGCCGGTCATGCCGCCGGCGATGGCGCCGAGGATCAGCAGCGGGCGCATCAGGACGTACGGGAAGTAGATCTCGTGGATGCCGCCGAAGAACTGGATGATGGCTGCGCCGGGGGCCGACGCCTTGGCTGCGCCGCGGCCGAAGAACGTGTACGCGAGCAGGATACCCAAGCCGGGGCCGGGGTTGGCTTCGAGCAGGAACAGGATGGACTTGCCCTGGTCCAGCGACTGCTGGACGCCCAGCGGGGTGAGCACGCCGTGGTTGATGGCGTTGTTCAGGAACAGGACCTTGGCCGGTTCGATGAAAATGCTGGTCAGCGGCAGGAGGCCGTTCTGGACCAGGAACTGCACGAAGTTGCCCGCAGCCGTACTGAACGCAGTGACCAAGGGGGATATGCCGTAGAAGCCCAGCAGGGCCAGCAAGGCACCCCAAATGCCGGCGGAGAAATTGTTGACCAGCATCTCGAAGCCGGGGCGGATCTTGCCTTCCCACAGCATGTCGATCTTCTTCATGGTCCAGCCGCCCAGCGGGCCCATGATCATGGCGCCGATGAACATGGGGATGCCGGCACCGACGATCACACCCATGGTGCCGATGGCACCCACCACGCCGCCGCGGACGTCGTAGACCATCTTGCCGCCGGTGTAGCCGATCAGCAGGGGCAGCAGGTAGGTGATCATGGGGCCAACGAGGCCGATGTTGGGCTTCCCGTCGGTTTCGCCGAATCCACCCAGCTGCGGCACCGGCAGCCAGCCCTTCTCAATGAAGAGGGCGGTGATGATGCCCCAGGCGATGAACGCACCGATGTTGGGCATGATCATGCCGGACAGGAATGTCCCGAACTTTTGGACGTGCACGCGCGCGCTGGTGCGGGGTTTTGCAACTGTCTCTGTTGCCATGTGATTTCCTAACCGTCATTCCTGCTGCTCCGCAGGATGGTCCGAATGATTACGACGACGTAGTGCTGGGTAATGCGCTGATTGGGGCTTAGCCGGCGGTGCTGGTGGAGATCCGGTGCAGCCATTCGAGGAAGAGCTTGAGTTCCGAGCTGGAAAGCTGGTCAGAGTGCGAGGCCTGAAGTGCGGCGTTCAGGGCGATCGCTGCCACCACCACCGAGGATTTTCCGGTGCTGCCCGCGGCCGGGCCGCTGGCGGGCTCGGCGGACACCGCGAAGATCATGGCGTCCCGGGTCATGGTGGACAATTCGAGGTTCCTCTCGGCGGCAGACTCCGCAATCAGCATCAACGTCACGCCCACGTTGGCCGCCAGGATGGACCTGGCCGCTTCCCTGGGCTGGACGTTAAGCTGGCCCGCCGCCGCTGCCTTGTTCAGCATCTCCTCCATCAGCGACTCGGCGTCCGCCACGATGGCGGGCCGGCTCTCCGGGCGGATGTTGCCAAACATCACCAGGTACAGCTCGGGCTGGTTCAGGCCGAACTGGACGTGGTTGTCCCACATTCTCCGGATGTCCTCAAGCGGCTGTCCGGAAGGGGCGAAATCCCTTTCGCCCGCGACATATTCCTCAAACCCTGCGGCGACGACGGCGTCGAACAGTCCTTCCTTGTCACCGAAGTGGTGGTACAGCGTGGGCGCCGAAACGCCCGCCAGCTGGGTGATCTGGCGGGTGGACACCGGCGCTCCCGCGGAATTTGCCAGCAACTCCGCGGCTGCGCGGAGCAGCCGCATTTTGGGGGGAAGCTGGCCATCCAAACTCATAACCGCTACCCTAGCACCTATAGCGTTGCTATATGAACTGAATCACATACAATTTTTTCAGGCACGTTTCCTGCCCTGGACGTAGCAGTCCACCGGCAGCCCCGGCACGGCGCCGGAGACCTTGGCGGGCCTGTCTACCGGCAGAGAATGAGGACCTTCAGTGCAGAACTTCCCAGGAGTAGGCGTCAGTCCGGGCCGCGTCATCGGCACCATCCGCCAGATGCCCAAACCAATCAGCGAGCCGCCCGCCGGCGAGCAGCTGGCGGCCGGCACCACTGCCGAGGAAGCGACTGCAGCACTGAAGGCCGCGGCCCAGGCCGTGCACGACGAACTGAAGGACCGGGCCACCCATGCCGTGGGTGACGGCAAGGCCGTCCTGGAAGCCACTGCGTTGATGGCCAAGGACACCATGCTGATCAAGGGCGCGGCCAAGCTTGTGGCGCGCGGGACCTCCGCTGAACGCGCCATCTGGGAATCCGGCTCCTCGGTTTCCGAGATGCTGCACAACCTGGGCGGCTACATGGCCGAACGCGCCACCGACGTCCTGGACGTCCGTGCCCGGATCGTCGCGGAGCTCCGCGGGGTTCCCGCCCCCGGCATCCCCGCCTCCAACACCCCATTCGTCCTGGTGGCCGAGGACCTGGCGCCGGCCGACACCGCCACGCTGGACCCCAACAAGGTCTTGGCGCTGGTCACCGCTGGAGGTGGCCCGCAGTCCCACACGGCCATCATCGCCCGGTCCCTGGGCCTGCCGGCAGTCGTTGCCGCCGTCGGCGTTGACGAACTCGCGGACGGCACCGAGGTGTACGTCGACGGCGCTGCCGGCAACATCACCTCGGAACCGGACGAGACCCTCCGGGCGACAGCCGAGGCCTGGGCTGCCACGGCGTCGCTGCTGGCAGAATTCAACGGCACGGGCACGACGGCGGACGGCCACGAGGTGCCGCTGCTCGCCAACGTGGGCGGCGGCAAGGACGCCGAGGCCGCTGCGAAGCTCGGAGCCCAGGGTGTGGGCTTGTTCCGCACCGAGTTCTGCTTCCTGGAACGCGACACCGAACCCAGCGTCGAAGAGCAGGCAGCTGCCTACAAGAGCGTCTTCGACGCGTTCCCCGGCAAGAAAGTGGTCCTGCGCACACTGGACGCCGGCGCCGACAAGCCCCTGCCCTTCCTGACCGACTCCACGGAACCCAACCCGGCCCTGGGGGTCCGCGGCTACCGCACCGACTTCACCACCCCCGGCGTCCTGGACCGGCAGCTGGAAGCCATCGCACTGGCCCAGCAGCAGTCCGAGGCCGACGTCTGGGTCATGGCCCCCATGATCTCCACCGCCGAGGAAGCCGCGCGCTTCGCCTCCATGTGCGCGGACGCCGGCATCAAGACCCCCGGCGTCATGGTGGAGGTCCCCTCCGCCGCCCTCACCGCCGAAGCGATCCTCCGCGAAGTGGGCTTCGCCAGCCTGGGCACCAACGACCTCACCCAGTACGCCATGGCCGCCGACCGCCAGCTCGGCCCCCTGGCCAACCTGAACACCCCGTGGCAGCCCGCGGTCCTGCGCCTCGTCGGGCTCACGGTTGAAGGGTCCAGGGCCGAAGGCCACAACAAGCCCGTGGGTGTCTGCGGTGAGGCTGCCGCGGACCCCGCCCTCGCCGTCGTCCTCACCGGGCTTGGCGTGACCACCCTGTCCATGACGGCCCGCTCGCTCGCCGCGGTGGCCGCCGTGCTGAAGACGGTGACGCTCTCCGAGGCCCAGGAACTGGCAAAACTTGCCCTCTCCGCGCCGAGCGCAACGGAAGCCCGGGCATGGGTCCGGGAGAAACTGCCGGTCCTGGAGGAACTGGGGCTCTGATCCGGAGGAACCGGCCTCGCCTGACGGCAGCCGGACGCGGGATAGGCTACGTCCATGGCATTGATAGCCACCCGCGTTACGGCCGGCCTGCCCGCAGGCGAGGCCGGCAGCCTTGCGCGCGCCCTGGAGGACAGCAACGACATCACCGTCTTCGTTGACGGCACCGTCCACCGGCTGCCCGCGCAGGCACGGGACGCCGTCGTGGATCTCCTGGCACGGCTGGGCCGCGGCGAAACGGTGACTGTGAGCAGCGTGGAGGAAATGCTGACCACCTCCCAGGCCGCGGAACTTGCGGGGATCTCGCACACGTACCTGCGCAACATGACCGACCGCGGCGAGATCCCGGTGGAGTACCGCGGCTCGCACCGCAGGATCCGGCAGGCCGACATCCTTGCATGGCTGGAGCACCAGAAGCTTGAGGACCGGAAGCGCAAGCAGGACAAGGCCGCCGGCGGCCGCGCCGGCGAGGCGGAGTAGTGCGGTTTCCCCAAGGCCTGCGCCGGAAAGACGCCGGCCTGCGCTCTGCGGAGGTGGCCGCCAATGGTTTGACGGGGAGGTTGTTCTGGGCTGACGGTACGCCCGCACCCGGGCGGGACGCTGCAGGCAACCCGGCCGGACCGGCCTATGTCCTCATTCACGGCATCGGCGTCTCCCACCGCTACCTTCGCCGTTTGCACGGCGAACTGGCCGGCGCCCCCACCTACTCCCTTGACCTGCCGGGTTTCGCCGGCACCCCCCGGCCCGGCAGGCAGCTCTCCGCGGAGGACTACGGCGCGTTCATCGCCCAGACACTGAAGGCAAGCGGCATCGACTCCTACATCCTCGTCGGACACTCGATGGGCGTGCAGTTCACCATCGAGGCCGCGCTCTACGCACCGGAGCGGGCACGCCGGCTGGTCCTGATGGGACCCGTGGTGGATTCCCGGCACCGGAGCGTCCCGCGGCAGGGAGTGGCCCTCTTCCTGGACGCGCTGCTCCGGGAAAGTGCCTCATCCAACTGGATTGTGGTCACCGACTACTTCCGCTGCGGGCCGCGCTGGTATCTCACTGAAGTGCCGGTGATGATGGGTTACCCCACGGAGCGGCGGCTGGCCGGCATCAATGTGCCCGTCCTGGTCCTGCGCGGCAACCATGACCAGGTGGCCGGGCCGGAGTGGTGCATCCGGCTCGCCCAGGCCGTGCCGCAGGGAAGTTTCGTGGAAATACCGCAGGCAGGCCACGTGGTCCAGCATGTGCGCCCGCGGCAGGTTGCGGAGGCCATCCGGTCCTTCGTCGGGGCACCCTCCCGCTAACCGGGATTCCCTGGCGTCAGATCCTGGGCCTTGCCGCCCAGCGCCGCATCTTGAGCGCGGCGTGCAGTTCCAGCCGCGGCAAGCCCTTCAGCGGGTCCACCCCCAGCAGTTGACGGATCCGCCCCAGCCGGTTGTAGATGCTGCTGCGGTGCAAGTGGAGCCGGGTTGCCACGTCCTGGACGGAGCCGTCATTGTCATACACCAGCTCCAGGACGGGGATGAGCTCGCCGTTGCGGTCGTGGTCCTCAAGCATCCGGAAGTACACGGACCCGGAGTCCGCCCACGCACCCACTCCCCCGCCGGCCGACGCGAGCAGCTGGTAGACGCCGGTGGCGCGGCAGTCCACGAGTTCGCCCAGCTGCGGGTCGACGGCGGCCGCCTGGGCTGCCAGCCGGGACTGCCGGTAGGCCTCCGCGAGCTGGCGCGTCCTGGCGAACCCCTCGCTGATGCCCAGGATGATCCGGTGGACCGGCCGGCCGGAGCGCTTGGCCAGCTCCAGCTGGTAGTGCACCAGCACCTGGGCGTGGTTGGCCCTGCCCGTCGATTCGCGGAACAGCACCACCGAATGGGTTTCGGTGCCGGCACTGAAGAGGGCCGCATCCACACCCACCGTTGCCTGCAGCGCCGTAGAACGGTGGATCAGGGCCGATGCGATGGGGTCCGGCCCGCTGGCCCAGCCGTCCGCGTCGAGGATGGTGACCATCTGCCAGGGGCCGCGGCCCTGGACTTCCTTCCAGCCCGCCACCGCCGCCACCGCGTTGGGTTCACCGGCGCAGGCTGCCAGGAACTCGCGCTCCCGGCCCCGCCGGAATTCTGATTCCGCCGTGTTCGAGTCGAGCAGGAGCCCCGAAAGCAGCTCGAGCTCATGGTTGACGCCGGGCAACTGGGTGAGGATCGCCGTCGGGCTTTCCTCTGCCGAGTCCTGCTGCACCCACAGATAGCCGACGCGGAAGCCCCGGACCATCAGCGGGACGCAGACCCGGCCAAGCATGCCCAGGTCCGGATTGCCCGGAATCACCACCGGCCGGACGGCGGTGGCGATCCCGTGGGAGAGCTGCCAGGCGCTGACATCCGCCGGGACCTTCTTGCTCAGCAGGAAATTCACCCGGACTCGGTCTGCGTGGGACTGGTTGGAGCTGTAGGCAAGCAGCAGGCCGTCCAGGTCCTCCAGGGATAGGCCGCGGCCAAGCTTCTGTGCCACCTGTTCTACGAGTTGCTCCACACCCTGCTGCTGCATGGGCTCACACTACTGCCTGCGCAGGCGGACCCACGAACCAACACGAGGCGACACCTGACGCTTCAGGAGTCGACAGTTGTCGAGCCTGCCACGGCAAAAACCCCGGAATCACGCGCCTGCGCCGGCCGGCCTCACCCCCGCCCATGTCGCCTGGCTCACTGGCGGATTTATCGTTGAAACACGAAAATCCTTCCACTTTCCCGGCCCGCCGGGACCACACCTTGGAGCAGACGATGATCATCGGCGTCCCCAAAGAGATCAAGAACAACGAATTCCGCGTAGCGATCACCGCTGCCGGCGTCCACGAGTTCCGCACCCACGGCCACACCGTCCTGGTGGAGCGCGGGGCCGGCCTGGGCTCGGGCATCACCGACGAGGAATACGCGATCGCGGGCGCCGAGATCGTCAATGAGGCAGACGACGTCTGGTCCCGCGCCGACATGGTCATGAAGGTCAAGGAACCGGTGAAGGCCGAGTACCACCGCTTCCGCAAGGGCCTGATCCTGTTCACCTACCTGCACCTCGCAGCAGAGCCGGAACTGACGCAGGAACTCATCAACTCCGGCGTCACCGCGATCGCCTACGAGACCGTGCAGGAAGGCCGCACGCTGCCGCTGCTGGCCCCGATGTCCGAGGTGGCCGGACGCCTGTCCGTCCAGGTGGGCGCCACCTCGCTGATGGCACCCGCCGGCGGCAAGGGCGTGCTGCTGGGCGGCGTCCCGGGCGTCCGCCCCGCCAAGGTGGTTGTCCTGGGCGCCGGCGTGGCCGGAACCAACGCCGCCGCCATGGCCCTGGGCCTGGGCGCCGACGTGACCATCCTGGACATCAACATCAACCGGCTCCGCGAACTCGACGCCCAGTACCAGGGCCGGCTGAAGACGGTCGCCTCCAACAAGTACGAGATCGAAAAGTCAGTAGTGGACGCCGACCTGGTGATCGGCTCCGTGCTGATCCCCGGCGCCAAGGCTCCCAAGCTGGTCACCAACGACCTCGTGGCACGGATGAAGCCCGGTTCTGTCCTGGTGGACATCGCCGTGGACCAGGGCGGCTGCTTCGAGGACACGCACCCCACCACGCACCAGGAACCCACCTACAAGGTGCACAACACCATCTTCTACTGCGTGGCCAACATGCCCGGCGCCGTGCCCAACACCTCGACGTACGCACTGACCAACGTCACCCTGCGCTACGCCGTGTCCCTGGCCAACCTGGGCGTCAAGGCCGCGTTCGACCGCGACCCCGCACTGGCCGCCGGCCTCAACATCGCCGCCGGCCACGTGGCACACCACTCGGTGTCCGAGGCGCACAACCTGCCGCTCGTCGCCGACTGGCACGACCTGGTTTCCGCCTAAGCCCTTCATCGATTGCTCCGTACTTGTCCTTTTGAACCCTCAAACGGCATCTACGGAGCAATCGACGCGTTTAAGCCAGTTCGCGTGCCTTTTCAATGATTCTTAGGACCTCGACAGCGTCTTCCGGGTCTACGGGAGCCGGCAACGGCGAGCTGACGCCGCCGTCGAGGATCTTGTCCGCCAGGATCCGGTAGAACTCCGGGTAGTTCCCCCGTTCCGTGGGGAGTCGGTCCAGGTGGCCGTCACGGCCCAGCAGCCCGGCCCACTCGGGCGCTTCCTGCCCGTACGCGGCGTCCAGGGGGCTGCCGCCGGCGGCAAGGTAGGGCTCCTGGGGGTCCACGCCGTTTTTCGTGTACCCGCCCACCGAACCAAGCACCCGGAAGCGCGGCTCCTGCTGCGCGCACAGCATGTTCATGGCCAAGTGGCTGGTAACGCCCGATTCGTGCCGCAGGACCAGGAAGACGTCATCGTCCGCGCGCTCATCGGACCGGCGCGCCGACAGCTCGGCGTGGGCCACCGTGGCGGGACCGAACAACTGCAGCGCCTGGTCCACCAGGTGGCTGCCAAGGTCGAACAGTGCCCCTCCCCCGTCCGCGGCCGTGGCCCGTGCTTTCCACGGCTTGGCGATGGTGGGCTGCCAGCGCTCGAACCGGGACTCGAAGCGTGTCACCTCACCCAGGGACCGGGCAGCCAGCAGTTTCCGCAGGGTCAGGAAATCACCGTCCCACCGCCGGTTGTGGAACACCGTCAATACCCTGCCCCGCTGCCGGGCCACCTCAACCAGGTCCTGCCCCTGCGCGCGGGTCACCGTGAACGGTTTGTCCACCACCACGTCCAGTCCAGCCTCCAGGGCCGCCTTGGCCAGCGGATAGTGCGTGTCCGGCGGCGTCGCCAATACCACCAGGTCAAGGTCAGCTGCCCGCCCAAGGACAGCGGCGCCGTCGCGCACCACGTCCGCCCCCGGCAGCCGGGATGCGGCAGCCGCCTGCCGCCCGGCGTCGGACGTGGCAATGAGGTCCAGCGAATAGTTGCCGTTGGCTGCCAGCAACGGGCCGTGGAACACGCTCCCTGCCAGCCCGTAGCCGACGACGGCGGTGCGGATGGTGCGGGGGTCGCCTTCAGCTCCAGTCATGGAAGCTACGCTACCGCGGAGCGCGCAGCGTTAAACGGGCCGGCACCCCTGGTGAACCAGGGGTGCCGGCTTTTTGGTTGGACCGCGGTGGGTTACTTCTTTTCCCAGCCGATGGTGGTCCAGTCCGGGACCTGCGAGGTGCTCTGGAAGAGCGACGGGCCGTAGTTGGCCAGGCCGGTGCGGACGAAGGAGATCTGCGGGCCGTTGAAGACCACGCCCATGGAGTAGTACTTCGCCATGTGCTCCTTCTCCACGTCCATGGCAGCCTTGTTGCGCGCTGCGTTGTCCTCGATGGAGGCGAGGTCGGCGATCTTCTTGTCCAGGTCGGCGTCGCCCAGCTTGTTCTCGTTGACCTTGGAGTCGTAGTACTGCTTGACGGCGTCGGTGGCATCCGGGCCCACGGTGTAGCCGGAGATGCTCAGGTCGAACTCGCGGCTGCCCAGGACCTTGCCGAAGTCGGCGGAGGCGCGCTGGTCGATGCCCACATCCATGCCGCCGGCCTGGAGCTGCTTCTGCAGGGTCTGGGCCACGGCCAGTGTGGTGGGATCGTCACCGAAGTTGCTGATCTTGAAGGAGGCGGGCTTGCCGTCCTTCTCCATGACGCCACTGGCGTTGGCGGTATAGCCGGCGTCGGTGAGGACCTTCTTGGCGGCGTCGGGGCCGGTTTCCTTGACCGGGTAGTTGTCCTGGTAGTACTCGGAGAACGGCAGCAGCATCATGGAACCGGAGCTGGGCTCTTCCCAGTTCAGGCCGTTGAAGCGGACCTTGCGGAGTGCTTCGCGGTCCACGGCGGCGAAGATGGCCTTGCGGACGTTGACGTCGGTGATGCGCTGGGCGTTGAGGTTCAGGCCGCCGGCAAAGAGGCGCTGGCCGCGGCGGATGTCTGAATCCTTGGTGCCGTCCAGCTGCTTGTACAGCGAGATGGTGTTGGCGGACATGGCATCGATCTCACCGTTCTTGAACGCCGCGATCTGTGCGCTGGTCTCCAGCTGGCGGAAGGTCACGTTGGCCAGGACCGGCTTCTGGCCCCACCACTTGTCGTTCGGAACCAGGGTCACGGTCTTGGCCGCGGTGTCGTACTGGTCCAGCTTGAAGGGGCCGGCCATCCACTCCGGGTGCATGTTGCCGTTGAAGCCTTCGTTGAAGATCTCCGGGGTGTTCACGGCGGGGTGGATCAGGCCGAAGAACAGCGAATCGACCGGGAATACCGGGCGGGACGTCTTGACGATGACTTCCTTGTCGCTGCTGCCGGCCTCAACGGAATCCACGAACTCGTAGGCTCCGGAGCTGACAATGTCGTAGCCGGCGTCCGCGCTCTTGAGGATATTCCAGGTGTTCTTGAAGGCCTTGACGTCAATCGGGGTGCCGTCGTTGTACGTGGCCTTGGGGTTGACCTCGATGGTGATGGTCTGCTTGCCGTCCTTCACCTCGCTCTTCACCGACTCGCAGAAATCGGGGTTCGGGGTGACCTTGCCCTTGAAGTCCACCTTCCAGCAGCCACCAATGCCGCCGCTGTTCATGGCGACCGGGTTCATGGGAATCTGCAGGGCAGAGTTGTCAGCGCTGTTTCCGTTGTTGGAGAAGCCGTTGAAGTCCGGGCCGATATTGCCCAGCGGCAGGGTGACCTTGCCGCCCTGCTGGAGGTCGGCTGCCGGTTTCTCGTTGATGCTGATCAGCTTGGACAGGTCGCTGCCTGCCTCCTGCCCCTTGGCTGTTTCGGGGCCGCTGGCACCGCCACCTCCGCAGGCCGTCAGCGTCAGGGCGGCAGCAATGGCTGCTGCCCCGCCGATCCTGTTCAGTTTCCTCATGGTTTTCCCTTCGATTGGTGCGAGTGGTGGTGCGGGTGGGTCGAAAAAATCCTAGGGTGCAAGGTGGTCCGCCGGTTCATGGACCACCAGCATGTCCTCATCAATTTCCCCGTCCGGATAGAAGCAGGCGAACTGTTGGTCCGGCACGGGCACGGGAGCCTGTTGCAGGACCTGCACGGCCGCCGAGGGTGCCGCGGCTTCCAGGAGCGGTTCGAGGGTGAGGCATTTTTCCTGCTTCGCGGGCGGCAGCGCGGCGAAGACCGGGCAGCGGGTGGCGAAGTTGCAGCCTTTGGGGGCTTGCAGCGGGGAGGGCAGGTCGCCTTGGAGGATGATGCGTTCGCGGGTCCGTTCCAGGTGCGGATCGGGTACCGGGATGGCGGACAGGAGGGCACGGGTGTAGGGGTGGCGGGGGTTGTCGAACACCCGGTCCACAGCCCCGATCTCCACGATCTTCCCGAGGTACATCACGGCCACGCGGTTGGAAATGTGGCGCACTACCGACAGGTCGTGGGCCACCAGCAGGTAGCTCAGGCCCAGTTCGGCGCGGAGCTGGTCCAGGAGGTTGATGACGCCGGCCTGGACCGATACGTCCAATGCGGAGACGGGTTCATCCAGGACCACCAGCTTGGGATTCACGGCCAGGGCCCGGGCGATCCCGATCCGCTGCCGCTGGCCACCGGAGAACTGGTTGGGGAACCGGTTGACGTGGTCCGGCTGCAGGCCCACGAGCTTCATCAGCTCCATGATCCGCTTCTTGATGGCCGCCCGGTCCAGGCCCGCGTTCTGCAGTGGTTCGGCCAGGACCTCGTAGACCGTGAAGCGCGGGTCCAGGGCACCTGTGGGGTCCTGGAAGACCATCTGCAGTTCGCGGCGCATCTTGCCCTTGGTCTTGGCATCGGCCGCCTGCTTGTTGCTCAGGCCGCCGATCACCACCTCGCCGTCCTGGTCCGGGTGGAATTCCATGATTTCCAGGAGGGTGGTGGTCTTTCCCGAGCCGGACTCGCCCACGATGGAGAAGCATTCGCCCTCGCGGATGTCGAAGCTCAGGCCGTCCACCGCCTTGACGGTGCCAATCCTGCGCTTGATCAGGGCGCCCCTGGTCAGCGGGAAGTGCTTGCGGACGTCCGTGAGTTGCAGGACGGTGGCCCGTTCAGCACGCGGGATGGCGTCAAAACGGGAGACCGGTACCGGCGGGGCGGCGAAGACATCGTGCACGTCCACCGTCCCGCCCAGGGAGTCGGACTTGATGCAGGCGGCGCGGTGCAGTCCGTCGTCGGCCACGGGTGCCAGGGCGGGTTCGCCGTCAAGGCAGGCGTCCGACGCCAGCGGGCAGCGGGGCGCGAACGAGCAGCCGGTGGGGGCCTGCAGGAGGTTCGGCGGCATCCCCTCGATGGGCACGAGCGAGGATTTCTCGGCCACGTCCACGCGCGGGACGGCGCCGAGCAGGCCCATGGTGTAGGGCATCCGCGGGTTGTAGTAGATGTGGTCCACGGCCCCGGTTTCCACCGGCTTGCCCGCGTACATGACCATGATGTCGTCGGCCATTCCGGCCACCACGCCCAGGTCGTGGGTGATCATGACGACGGCGGCGCCGGTCTCCTCCTGCGCCTTGTGCAGCACCTCGAGGACCTGGGCCTGGATGGTGACGTCCAGTGCCGTCGTCGGCTCGTCCGCGATCAGGACGCGCGGGTTGTTGGCGATCGCGATCGCGATCATGACGCGCTGGCGCATGCCGCCGGAGAATTCGTGCGGAAAGGCCTTCAGCCGGTCCTTGGGGCTGGGGATTCCCACCATGGCCAGGAGTTCGACGGCGCGGGCTTCCTTGGCCTTCTTGCTCATCGTGGGGTTGTGGATGGTGAGTGCTTCGATGATCTGGGTGCCCACGGTGAACACCGGGGTGAGGGATGACAACGGGTCCTGGAAGACCATCGCGAGCTCGTTGCCGCGGTATTCGCACATGGCCTTGTCGCTCAGCCCGAGCAACTCCCGGCCCTTGAGCCGGACAGATCCGGTGACCTCGGCCGTCGGCGCGAGCAAGCCCATGATGGCCAGGGACGTGACCGATTTGCCGGAGCCCGATTCCCCCACGATTCCCAGGGTGCGGCCGGGCAGCAGGTCGAAATCGATACCGCGGACGGCATGCACAACACCGTTTTCGGTATTGAACCGCACGTTCAGGTCCCGGACTGACAGGACGGCGTCCCCGGGGGCGTGCAGCCCTGCCACGTGCAGGCGCTCCACGGTCGACTGCGACGGGTCCGTGGCTCCGGTGGTGGTTTCGCTGCTCATGGCGTCTTCTTCTCCGCACGGATAGTCCGGGCTTTGGCTTTTTTGGCTTTGCCGCTGGAAGTGGAGCTGGGGTCAAAGGCGTCGCGCAGGCCGTCGTTCATCATGGCCAGGGAGCCGGTCAGCAGGAACATCACGGTCAACGGAACCCAGAACATCCACGGGAAGGTTGAGACCTGGGAGGTGGCCTGGCCGATCAGCACGCCCAGGCTCACGTCGGGGACTTTGATGCCGATGCCGATGAAGGAGAAGGCGACCTCGGCCAGGATGGCTGCGGTGACGCCGCGGGTGATGTCCAGGATCAGCAGCGAGCCGATGTTGGGCACCAGGTGCCGCCAAACGATCCGGCGCGGCGGGACGCCCATGTACTGGGCCGCCTTGACGAAGTCGCGCTGCATGAGGGACATGGACATGGACCGGATCAGCCTGGCGGTTCCCATCCAGCTGAACACGAGCAGGACGATGATCAGCAGCAGCCAGGACGGCAGGTCGCGTTTCAGTCCCGCCCCGCCCCCGCTGGTGGCAACGGCAACCACCAGGAGCGCCGGCATCATGATCAGTGCTTCCAGGATGAACAGCATGACTTTGTCCACCTTGCCCCCGAAGTAGGCCATGCTGCAGCCGTAGACGGCGGCGATCAGCACCGACACCAGGCCCACCACCAGGCCGATCAGGATGGAGATCCTGGTTCCTTCGACTGTCATGGCGTAGAGATCGATCCCCGCCTGCGAGGTGCCAAGGTAGTGCTCGCCGGAGGGCGGCATCCCGATGTTGAAGGGGTCGATGGTTTCCTTGTCCCACTGGGTGAAGAAGCCCCCGATGAACGAGAAGACGGTCAGGGCTACGAAGATGGCCAAGCCCGTCACGGCAGTCTTATTGCGCAGGAACCGGCGGATGATGATGGTGGACTTGCCAATGACGACGTCCGCGCTTTCCAAGTGCGCGTCCTGCGCCACGGCTGCCGGGTCAACGGCGTTCAGGTTGGTCATGGCTACTGCACCCGCACTCTCGGGTCGACAAGCGTGGTGGCGAAGTCCGCCAGGATGGCGCCCAAGGCGAAGATCACTGAACCGTAAGCGAGCGTGGCGGTGGCGGCATTGACGTCCTGCAGTGAGATGGCGTCAATGCTCCAGGACCCCACGCCGGGCCACGCGAAGATCTTCTCGGCGAAGAAACCGCCGGCGAAGATGGCCGGAATGGTGAAGGCGATGCTCTGGGCCACCGGAATGAAGGAAACCCGCAGCGCGTGCCGCGCGATCGCCTGGTTCCGGCTCAGGCCCTTGGCCCGGGCGGTGCGGACAAAATCGGCGTTGACGTTGTCCAGCAGGTACTGCCGCTGGGCGATCTGGTAGGCGCCCCAGCCCACGAGGGTGATGGCCACCGTGGGCACCACGTAGTGCGCCATCAGGTCGGCGAACTGGGGCCAGCCGGGTGCAACACCCGGGGTTGAGATGCCCGTGACGAAGAAGATCCGGTCACCGACGGATTCGTTGATGTTGATGGCACCCAGCTGCACCAGGAAGTAGGCGATGGGTGCGGGCACGATGTAGGCGAGGTAGCTGTAGGACGTGATGACCCGGTCCTGGAACTTGTACTGCCGCGCCGCCGAGTACACGCCCAGGGCGACGCCAATAACCAGGGTCAGGATGATCGAGGCCAGGAAAAGGCGGGTGGAAATCCAGACGCGGTCCCCGAATTCGGCGTTGATGTACGCGCCGTTGGGGCTCCGGCCCCAGTCCCACCGGGTGACGATGCCGGTGAGCCAGTCAACGTAGCGCTCCCACGGGCTGAGGTCCGGGTCCAGGCCCTTGAGCCGCATGGAGTTGGCGACCTGTTCGGGGGTGGGCCGGGGGATGCGTTCCTGCTCGAGGAGTGCCGGCTTGAGTGAACTGACAGCCAGGAAGTAGCCGGCGGACGTGGTGAGGAAGATCATCACCACGTAGGTAATGCCGCGCTTGGCGAGGTATTTGAGCATGGGGCGCTATTTCTTCCGCGGCGCCGCCGTGCGGTGAATCGAAAAACACTCCGGTGTCCGCTGGTATGCCATGCCGCCCACATCAACCATCACTGCTGGATCCTTCCGTCTTCCCCGGGCGAGCACGGGTTGTGCCGGCCTCCCCGGGACCTGCGGCCAGCGGATAGCTGGCCTCCCGCCGCCTCTACGGCACGCCCTGGTGGACTATGTTGCGGGTCACATTCCAGAGGAAACTATCACAAGCCATCAGCCGGAAAGCGCAGTAATCCCCCGAAATACCGCGGGCCGTATCAGATCGTTATGAATAGTTCTGTGAAGTTGGCTTGACTGGACGAAAGGGCTTTCCTCCGCGTAATCTACGCCGACCCCGCCACCCGTGTGACAAGTTCGGACCACGATGCGGCCAGGCGCTCGCTCGTGACGCCGTGCTCCCGGATGAGGTGCAGGAGCCGCTCAGGGTCGAGGGTCGCCGTCAGGGAACCGGCCAGCAGCCCCGGCTCCCGGGACTCGACGCCACCGGCGCGCAGCAGCATTTCCACATGCTGGTTCCAGAGGGCCACCGCCGGAACTTCGAACCTGCCCCGGGAGGCGTTTCCAGCAGCCAGGACCAAGTCCCCGTACTCGACCACATAGGCGATCCTTTCGGTACCGAAAGCAATCAGCCGGTCCATAGGCGCGGCGCCCGGCCCCAGGGGCGGCGGCCCAAACAGGAATCGGGCCTGGAACGCGGCCTCGGAGTCGTTCAACAGCGTCAGCATGAGTCCCGCGCGGCTCCCAAAACGCCGGAAGACCGTCCCCTTGCCCACTCCGGCGTGTTCCGCCAGGCGGTCCATGGTGAGCGCCGCGGCGCCCCCCTGTTCGATCAGGTCGCGGGCAGCGAGCAGGAGGCGCTCCCGGTTGCGGGCAGCATCGCTGCGTTCCGCGGCCGTCACCGGCGTCATACCCGGCCGCACTGGTATGGAACTCACAAAGACAGTGTAGCCATGGGGAATATAAGCGGACCGCGGTCCGTTTAGTCTGGTGAAGGCTCCCCTGAGCCTGACCTCTGTCCGATCGCGGCCCCCGCCGCGCCCCTAGCCAGGAGTTCCCATGAGCAAGAGCACCGTACTGACCCTCGTCGGCAGCCTTCGCGCCGAGTCAACCAACCAGAAGCTGGCGGAAGCGATCCAACTCAACGCACCGGAGCAGGTGGACGTTGTGATCCACGAGAGCCTGGGCAACATCCCCTTCTACAACGAGGACATCGACGTCGAAGGCGAGGTGCCGGCCGCGGCCGCCGCCCTGCGCGCCGCAGCCGAGGAGGCCGACAGTGTCCTGCTGGTCACGCCGGAATACAACGGCACCGTTCCCGCAACGCTGAAGAACGCCATCGACTGGCTGTCCCGCCCCTTCGGCGCCGGCGCGCTGGCAGGCAAGCCGACCGCCGTCGTCGGGACCGCTTTTGGCCAGTACGGCGGCGTCTGGGCCCAGGACGAAGCACGCAAGGCCGCCGGCATCGCCGGCGCCCGCGTCCTGGAGGACGTCAAGCTTGCCGTGCCGGGCTCCATGGTCCGCTTCGCCGAAGTCCACCCCAAGGACGACGCAGAGATCGTGGAACAGATCAAGGGCATCTTCGACTCCCTCGCCGCCTCCACCCCGGCGGCATAAGACGGCCCGGCATCCTTTTCAGTGCCCGGTACGCATCACGCGTGCCGGGCACCGGCGTCTCCTGGGGTTCCACATCCCGCGCCCGTAAATAAGGAATCAACAGCTGTTGCCTTTCAAGCAACAGCTGGTTGTATTCTGGCTCTGTGACCCACGAAACACTTGACGCGTCCGCCGGCACGCTGCCCTCGGAGGCCATCGATGCGATCGAGCGTGCCGCCACCTCGGCACACCGCCACGAGGAGCTCTTCTCCGAACGGGCTGCCAACATCCGCCAGTCAGCCGTCCGGGATGTCTTCGACATTTCGCTGCGCCCCGGCCTGGTCTCGCTGGCCGGCGGCAGCCCCTACCTGCAGTCGCTCCCGCTGGAACGTCTGGCGGAAACGGCGGCCGCGATCATCGCCAACGACGGGTTGACCGCGCTTCAATACGGGGCGGGCCAGGGCACGGAGGAGCTCCGGGAACAGATCTGCGAGGTCATGGCCGCGGAGGGCATCCTGGACGCGAACCCCCGGAACGTGGTGATTACCGCAGGCTCGCAGTCGGCACAGGACGTGGCCACCAAGCTCTTCTGCAATCCCGGCGACGTCGTCCTGGTGGAGGACCCCACCTACGTCGGGGCGCTCAATACGTTCGAGGCCTACCAGGTCCAGGTGGAAACGGTGGAGATGGACCAGTACGGCTTGGTCCCGGAGCTGCTGGAAGCCCGGATCGCGGCCCTCCAGCTCGCCGGCAAAAGCATCAAGTTCCTGTACACAATTCCCAACTTCAACAACCCCTCCGGCATCACGCTGGCCAAGGAGCGCCGGCAGCAGGTGGTGGATATATGCCGCAGAGCGAATATCCTTGTGCTCGAGGACAACCCCTACGGACTCCTCCGCTTCGAGGGCGAACCGCTGGCACCCCTGCGCGCCGCCAATCCCGACGACGTCATCTATCTGGGCTCGTTCTCCAAGATCTTCGCCCCGGGCCTGCGGATCGGCTGGGCACTGGTCCCTGAACACCTGCAGCGGCGCTACTACCTGGCCGCCGAGTCCGTCACCCTCTGCCCGCCGGCCCTGAACCAGATGCTGGTCTCCGCGTACCTGCGCGAGTACGACTGGAAGGGCCAGATCGAAACCTACCGGGTCCTCTACGCCGAACGGTGCCGGGCCATGCTGGCCGCCCTCGAGGAATACATGCCGGCCGGAACCACCTGGACCAGCCCGCAGGGCGGGTTCTTCGTCTGGGTGACGCTGCCCCAGGGCGTGGACACCTACCCGCTGCTGCACAAGGCGATCGACGCCGGCGTGGTGTTCATCCCCGGAGCCGCCTTCACGCCGTCGGACGAGCCGTCCAACAAGCTGCGGCTCGCCTTCAGCGCTGTCCCCCCGGACGCCATCGCGGAAGGCGTCCGCCGATTGGCGCCGGTGCTTCAGGAAGCGATTGCGGCGCTGTAGCGTAAGGCTCACGAGTGCCGAAAACCGAGCAAGGGAGCATGCATATGGGTGGAATCATCGTTGTAGGGGTCGACGGCAGCGCAACGGCAAAGAAAGCGGCCGAGTCGGCAAAGGACCTGGCCGCGGCGCTGGGCAGCTCGCTGCACGTGGTGTCCGCGTTCGACAGCGACAAGACTGAGGTGTTCGGCAGCGGCAGCGACCGCTGGATCGTGTCCGACGCCGATGCCGCCGAACAGGTTGCCCGCACGGTGGCGGAATCCCTGGGCCGGGATGTCACGGTGACGTACTCGGCCGCGCGCGGACGGCCGGCGGACGCCCTCATCAAGGAAGCCCTGCGCGTGGACGCACGCATGATTGTGGTGGGGAACCGGCGGATGCACGGAATCGGCCGGGTACTGGGCAGCGTGGCCAACAGCGTGGCGCACAACGCGCCCTGCGATGTCTACATCGCCAACACCTACGACGCCGACTGAAGCGTAACGGCGGACACTCCCCGTGGTGGCGGACATCGCTGCGGGGGGTGTCCGTTCTCACCGCCGAAACGGCGGCCCGGCACGGTCTGCAACGATAAAATTGGAGAGGCCCCCAAAGGCGTGGACACGTCCATTCACCTCCAGCAAAGGCCTCCCTTGATTACTCTGCAGCGCCGTCAGCTCGTCGGCCACGACATCCTCCTGGCCCGCCACGGGAACCACATCTCCTCAATGCGGGTGGACCGCAGCAACGGCAGGGTGGTGGCACTGCTCGACGACGGCAGCCTGGACAGCGCTCCCAACCTGATCGCCCCCGGACTGCAGCTGCCGCAGACCGTGCGCAGCGTCCTGCGCGAAGACTGGAAACTCCTCAGCGCCTGGGCAGGTGCAGCAGCCCTGTTGGGAGGCCTGATGACGGCCGCAACCGTCTTCCTCGGCACCAGCGCCGACCCGGCCGTCCTTGAAGCCTTCACGGCCTACGCCGCCTACTAGGCCCGCGCGCCGTACTTCCCCGTACCCCGGGACGGGCATTCAGCCCACCAGCCAGCCCCGCAGCAGCCACCAGATCCCGGCCATCACCACCCCGCCAAAGAGTGCACCGGCCACCACCTGGGGCAGCGTATGCGCCCGAAGCACAACGCGCGACCAGCAGACCGCCGGAACCAGCACCAGCAACGGCGCCCAGGCGGCGCCGAGCATCAGCACCGATACGACGGCGGCGCAAGATATGGCAGCGGCATGGCCGCTCATTTTCCAGAACAGGCTGACCGCGGCCAACACCGCCACGCCGCCCACCACCGCCAGGACCATGGCAACCACGCTGTGCGGCGCACCTGCCGCTGCCAGGACCAGCAGTCCGACGGCGATGCATGCCAATGCCATCAGGAGCACGGGCGCGCGCTGCTTGCGGTCGCTTACATGGTGGTCCGTGACCTTGCCCAGCCGGACCAGGACCAGCAGCACCGCCAGCGGCAGCACGCAGACAAACAACGCCGCGAGTGCACCGTAGCCGATGGTTCCCGGAAATCCCGGCTCGGCCAGCGGGCTGATCAACAGCTGGATGCTGACCACCACCGGCGGCTGGAACACCTCCGTGATCCAGGTGGCCGCGCGGTTCTTCGCCCGCAGCGGCACGGTGTTGACGGGCACGGCCTAGTCCAGGAGGAGCGCGGGCTCTTCCAGGATGGCCGCGACGTCGGCCATGAAGCGGGCGGACAAATCACCGTCCACCACACGGTGGTCAAAGGATCCGCCCAGCGTGGTGATCCAGCGCGGAATCACCTCGCCATCCAGGACCCACGGCTTCTGCTTGATGGTGCCGAACGCGACGATGGCCACCTCACCCGGGTTGATGATGGGCGTTCCCGTGTCGATGCCCAGTGCCCCGATGTTGGTGACCGTGAGCGTGCCGCCCTGCATTTCCGCGGGCTGGGTTTTCCCTGCCCGGGCGGTGGTGGCCAGGTTGTTCAGCGCCAGGGCCAGTTCCTTCAGCGACAGGTCCTGGGCGTTCTTGATGTTCGGGACCATCAATCCGCGCGGGGTGGCGGCGGCAATGCCCAGGTTCATGAAGTGCTTGACCTGGATCTCGGCGCTGCCGTCGCCGTTGTCCACCCACGATGCGTTCACGCTGGGGTTGCGGGCGGCGGCCCAGATAACGGCCTTGGCGAGGATGAGGAGCGGGGATACCCTGATGCCGTCAAAATCGCGGGAGGCCTTGAGCCGCTTGACGAATTCCATGGTGCGGCTGGCGTCGACGTCCACGAAGATGCTGACGTGCGGGGCCGCGAAAGCAGACTCCACCATCGCCTTGGCCGTGGCCTTGCGGACACCCTTGACCGGGATACGCTCGATGCGCTGGTCCTGTGGCTTGCCGGCCTTGCCCCAGAAGCCGTCAGCCTTGTCCAGTTCCGCATCGCGCTGCGCCTGGTAGCTGACCAGGTCCTCGCGCGTGACCTCGCCGCGGGAACCGGTGGCCACCACATCCGCGAGGTCGATGCCGAGGTCGCGGGCGATCTTGCGGACCGGCGGCTTGGCCAGGACCCGGTTGACCAGGCCCGTGATGGTGCCGCCAAGGGTGGGGCGGTTGTCCACGGCGGCAGTTTCGCTGCCGGTCACCTCGGCTGGCGTCCGCGGCTGCACCGGCTCAACTTCGGGAGCGTTTACCGTCACCGAGGCGGCGGGTGCGTTCTTGCGGGGGCGCCGCTTGACGGCGTCGGCCTTGGGTCCGGAGCCCACCAAGGGAGCATTGGCCGGGGAGCTCCCGCTGCCGGCCGCCGTCGGCTCTTCTGCCGCGTCCACCGGGAGCTTGCCGTACAGCGGCTGCGCCGGGGGCTCCGGCGCGCGGACATCGGCAGGAGTGGGGTCGCCGGCGACTTCGTCGCTGACGCTGATGATGGCCGTGCCGACGTCAACGGTCACGCCCTCCGCCACCAGCAGCTCGCTGACGGTCCCGGCGAAGGGGGACGGCAGTTCCACGATCGACTTCGCGGTTTCGATCTCGCAGATCACGTCGTTAATGGCGACGGCGTCGCCCGGCTTGACCTTCCAGGAAACGATTTCAGCCTCGGTAAGGCCCTCGCCGACGTCCGGCAGGTTGAACTTGTTAAGGGTCATGGTGTCCTCAGTAGGAGAGGGCGCGGTCCAGCGCCTCCAGGATGCGGTCGATGTCCGGAAGGTAGTCTTCCTCCACCTTGGCAACGGGGTACGGCATGTGGAAACCGCCGACGCGGATTACCGGCGCCTCCAGGGAGTGGAACGCCCGCTCGCTGATCCTGGCGGCGATCTCGCCGCCCACTCCGCCGAACGTGGGAGCCTCGTGCGCGACGATCAGCCGGCCGGTCTTCAGGACGGACGCGGTGACGGTGTCGAAGTCGATCGGGGAAATGGACCGGAGGTCGATGACCTCAAGGCTCCTGCCGTCCTCCTCCGCGGCATTCGCGGCCGCCAGGGCAACGGGCACCAGGGGGCCATATGCGACCACGGTGGCGTCCGTTCCCTCGCGGAGGACGTGGGCCTTGAAGGGGTCCGCGGAGGGGCCGGGGGCCTGGACGTCAACGTCGCCCTTGAGCCAGTAGCGCCGCTTGGGTTCGAAGATGATCACCGGATCCTTGCACTCCACGGCCTGCTGGATCATCCAGTAGGCGTCATGCGGGTTGGACGGGGTGATGATGCGCAGGCCGGCCGTGTGCGCGAACAGCGCCTCGGGAGACTCGGAGTGGTGCTCGATGGAGCCGATGCCGCCGCCGTAGGGGATCCGGATGACGACGGGCACGCTGAGGTTGCCGCTGCTGCGCGAATGGATCTTGGCCAGCTGGGTGGTGATCTGGTTGAAGCCGGGGAAAACGAAGCCGTCGAACTGGATCTCGCATACCGGGCTGTACCCGCGCAGGGCAAGGCCTATCGCGGTGCCGATGATCCCGGACTCGGCCAGCGGCGTGTCCACGACCCGGTCGGGGCCGAATTCGCCGATCAGCCCGTCCGTTACCCGGTAGACCCCGCCGAGGGGGCCGATGTCCTCGCCCATCAGGAGCGACTTGGGGTTGGCCGCCAGCGTGGCGCGGAGGCCTTCGTTGATGGCCTTCGCGATGGTCATGGTGGTCATCAGTGGCCTGCCTTTGCTGCCTGCCCGGCGGACTCGTCCTCGCCGGCAAATCCTGCGCTGTATTCCTCGAACCACGCCAGTTCCTCGGCCACCAGCGGGTGGGCCTCGGCATAGACGTTGGCGAAAGCCTGCCGGATGTCCGGGTCCTGAAGGTCGTGGGCGGTGCGCCGGACGTAGGAGGCGAGCTCGTCGCCGTCGGCCTTGACCTTGGCGAAGAAGTCGTCAGCCGCCAGGCCCTCGGCGCGCAGGTACTTCTCCAGCCGCGCCAGCGGATCCTTCGCCCGCCACGCGTCCTCTTCGGCAGACTGGCGGTACTTGGTGGGATCGTCGGCGGTGGTATGCGCTCCCACCCGGTATGTGAAGGCCTCGATCAGGACCGGCCCCTTGCCCTGGCGGGCGTGCTCCAGCGCCCACTCGGTGACCGCGTGCACGGCGATCACGTCGTTGCCGTCCACCCGGATGCCCGGGAAGCCATACCCCTTGGCGCGGTTGGAGAGCGGGACCCGGGTCTGGACGTTGGTGGGCACGGAAATGGCCCAGTGGTTGTTCTGGCAGAAGAAGACCACCGGGGCGTTGTAGGAAGAGGCGAACACCATTGATTCGTGGACGTCGCCTTCGGAGCTGGCGCCGTCGCCGAAGTAGGCGATCACGGCGGCGTCCGGCTCCTTGCCTGCGCCATCGGTTGCGGCGGCGAGCTTCTGGTCGCGCTGGATTCCCATCGCATAGCCAACGGCATGGAGGGTCTGTGCGGCCAGGACCAGCGTGTACAGGTGGAAGTTGGTGTCCTTGGGGTTCCAGCCGCCGTTGGAGACTCCGCGGAACTGGCGCAGGAGTTCGGCAAGGTCCACGTTGCGGGTCAGGGCGACGCCGTGCTCACGGTACGTGGGGAAGATGTAGTCCTGCGGCTGACTGGCACGGCCCGAGCCGATCTGCGCAGCTTCCTGGCCCGTGAGCGGCACCCACAATGCCAGCTGGCCCTGGCGCTGCAGGGCTGTGGCTTCAACGTCGAACCGGCGGATCGCGGCCATGTCGGCGTACAGGCCGCGCAGCGCTTCGGGGGTGAGCTTGTCCGCATACCTGCTGAACACCGGATCGGCGCCGAGCTTCCCATCGGGGCCGAGCAGCTGGACCATGGGGGCCGCGGGCTCGCCCAAGACAGCCTCAGCATCAGCTTCCCGCTGGTCGTCTACCGCTGTTCCGTCGAACTCGGTGGAAGGCAGATGAGTGCCCATACCGTCTCCTTGCTTGCCGCATCCGGATGCAATGCAAATGTCGCTGGGATATATGCCGCACATGGAATACATTCCGCTTGCGGCATATACATTGGCTTACTGATCCTAACTTTATCTTCGGTAGGTAGCGGAAGGGCTACTTGTTAAGTGCTAGGAACTGGCCGGTGCCTTTGTATAGTCGGCACACAACTGGAGGAAACGCGTGTTGGCTTCAACCTCCCCGATACTTACCCTTACGCCTTCGCCGGGAAACGCCCGCACGGAGAGGGCACGCGAGCCTGCCAGCTCCGCAAACGCAGCACTTTCGGCGCCCAGGGCCAGCCATACGAAGTTGCCCTGCGCATCGGGAATATCCCAGCCCAGATCCCGCAGGCCAGCGGTGACACGCTCCCTCTCGTCGACGAGCTTTTGTACCCTTTCCACAACCTGGCCATAGTTCTCGAGCGAAACAATGGCCGCACGCTCCGCAATTTGGGACACCGCAAAGGGCGTTGCTGCGATGCGAAGGTACTGGGTCAGCTGGGGATGGGACACGCTGTAGCCGACCCGGAGTCCTGCCAGGCCATGGGCCTTGGAGAACGTCCGGAGCACGACGACATTGGGGTATTTGCGGTAGAGGTCGATCCCGTCGACGGCGCCTGCCGCCCTGACGAACTCCTGGTAGGCCTCGTCGATCACCACCACCACATCGGCGGGAACGGACCGGATGAAGGCCTCAGTCTCGGCCGCCGTGAGGGCGGGCCCGGTGGGATTGTTGGGCGTGCAGAGGATGATGACCCTGGTGCGGGCTGTGACTGCAGCGGCCATGGCGTCCAGGTCATGCCGGCCGTCCGGCAGCACGGGGATGCGCACACTTTCCGCACCTGCAAGGCCGACGCTGATGGGGTAGGCCTCGAAAGACCGCCACGCATAGATCACCTCGTCGGCCTTGCCGTCCTCATTCTGACCGGCAAAGGCCGCAAGGATCTGGCCCAGGGCCCCCAGGCTTCCCGCGCCGGTCACGATGTCCTCGGCCGGTACGCCAAGGAATTCGGCAAGTGCTGCCCTCAGCTTGCTGCTCAGGGGATCCGGATACCGGTTGAAGTCATCCTGCCGGGCAATGGCCTCCAGCACCGCAGGGATCGGCGGCAGCGGGTTCTCGTTTGATGACAACTTATAGCTGGCCAGTCCGCTGACGGCGGCGGGCGGTTTTCCTGCGGCATAACGGGGCAGCCGGTCCAGCACCGGGCGCGGCGCTATTCCGCCTTCCCTGGTCTCAGATGAGGTCATGGTTCCAGCCTACTTCGCGGGTGCCGGGGGCACCCGGGAGGCAAACCCGGAAATCCACGCCCGCACTGCAAGCCGGCGCCCCTGACCATGTGGAAGCATGGTGGCATGGGTTCCTTCATCCTTCGCGTCATCGTCAACGCAGCAGCCCTCTGGGTGGCCAGTTGGATACTGCCGGGAATGGACATCTCAAGCACCGCGACGTCCGATGCGGTGGCACGGTCCGGGATATCGCAGGATACCGGCACCATCGGGATTGTCCTGGCCTATCTCTTCATCGGCCTCATCTTCGGGGTGGTCAACGCATTCGTGCGGCCATTGGTAAGGCTCCTGGCCCTGCCCATCACCATCCTGACGCTTGGCCTGTTCGCCATCGTCATCAACGCCGCCATGCTCTACCTGACAGCATGGATCAGCAGTTACACCCCCGTACACCTCACCATTGATTCCTTCTTCTGGACCGCGGTGCTGGCCGCCATCATCATCTCCCTGGTCTCCATGGTGGCGGGCATCCTGCCGGGCCGCCGGCGCTGATTCCGGCCGTCCGGGACCTTCCCGCCCAAGTAGGAATACGCCCCGAACCAAGTACTCGGCAGGTGCGCGTCCTCTGAACCGCTCTGAAATTGCAGTACCGGCCACCCATGACCCGCGGGACCCGGCCTCCTAGGCTGCTGCCAGTTGGGCCGCCGTGCGGCCCGTTGCTGTCAGTTACTGGAACGGGGGCCATCAGTGAGGGCCATAAGAATCATGGTTGCCGCCTGCCTGCTGTTCGCCTGGCAGGCGGGCCCGGCACAAGGGGCAGTCACAGCAGGGGCCGCCCCTGCCGACGGGGCCGCGCTCGGCAACGACATCTCCTGGCCGCAATGCGGCGGCGACCTTCCCGGACCGCCGGCCTTTGCGATCGTGGGGGTCAACGGCGGGCGCCCGGACACGGCCAATCCCTGCCTGTCCGCCCAATTGGCCTGGGCGGAGCGCACCTCCGATGCCACCGCAGGAACTCCGGCGGCGGTGTACGTGAACACCGCCGCCACCGGGCCGGTGGAACCCTTGTGGTGGCCGGCGGGCAACACGTACCAGGGCAAGGACGTCGGGAACCCCTACGGAGGGTGCGACGGCTCGGCATCGCCAGCCTGCGCCTATGTCCACGGGTACGCCATGGCCCTCAATGACGTGGCGATCCTGAAGGAAGCGGGCGGCGGGGAGCGGCGTACGTGGTGGCTGGACGTTGAAACCGGAAACAGCTGGCTCTGGGACAAGGCCGCCAACGCCGCCGAACTGGAAGGCATGGCGGCGTACCTGCAAAGCGCGGGGGCAGAGGTGGGGATCTACTCCACGGCATATCAATTCGGCGAAATCGTCGGCGCCATCAATCCGGGAAGCAACCTCTCCGGGCTCAAGAGCTGGCTGGCGGGTGCGGAATCCACCTCCACGGCGCGGGAGCTGTGCGGGGAAGCACCCCTCACGCCAGGCGGCATGGTTGCCCTCACGCAGTTCACTGACGGGGACCTCGACTACAACTACCGGTGCCCCGGCGCGGCCCCCGCCCCCGCGGCTCCGCTGCCGGTCCCGCCGCCGGACCCGGCCCCGCTTGATGCCTACGCCGCGATGCACGCCGCCCAGATCGCGTGATTCAGCGGCCGCCGAGGTGTCGCTCCCTGGCGCGGGCATCAGGGGGAACCAGGGATGATGGCGCTTTTGCCCGGGTCAAGGAAAACCGCGTGGCAGTGGCAACCCCGCCTGCTCCCAAGACGCCGCCCAAAGCTGCGGTGGACCTGACGAGTGAGGGATCGCTGCTTGCCGAGACCAGCCGCGCACCTTCCTGGTAACCGGCCAAGCCGTGGCCCAGCCCGAGGGCGCCCTCGCCCTGCACCTCACGGAGCGGGGTGTCGAGGGAGACGGTAACGCGATTGCGGGTTTCGGGGTTCGCCGCACCGTCCGCGCCCGGAACCCAATCGGCCTGGTGCTCCAGGTGCAGGGCCGAAATCTTTTCGTCAACGCTGATCCCCGCCACCGGCGACCCTGCCGTCAGCACATACCTCACGTCGTATTCCTGCCCAACCCGCGGGTCGGAGGCAAAGTTCATGGCGTGGATGCCACCCTGGCTGTATCCCACCGCCACCACGGGTGCTCCTGGTTCGGCCCCGGCGGCAGCCAGTGCCTGCAGCACGGCAGCGTTGATCTGCTCGGAGTCGTAGAGCATTCCCTCGGCGATGCCGGCCTCATCGAAAGGGTTTGAACCGCCGGCGTACTTTCCGGCGGACTGGGTACCCGGAATCACGACGACAAACGTCTTTTGACCGCCGTTATTGACCTGGATGACCTCGATAAAACCGGCCCCGCGGGCATCGATGAGGCGGATCTGTTCCAGGAGACCGGCCGGTGAGGTATCAAGGTCAACACGCACTGATTCCTCCTGCCGAACAGAGATGGCCCGTGGGACCGCGTTCCCGGCAAAGAGCTTCAGGACCAGGTCCCTGGCATGGGGCGCATTGTCGATGACCTTTTGCATTTCCGGCGCCCCAAGTCCCAGGCCCACGATGATCGATTCCATCGCGGAACGGTCCACCGCGCGGGCTTGGGTCATGAGTTCGAGGGAAGGTCCGGCGTCGCTGGACCAGTTGATACCAATCCGCCGGCCCGCTGCGGCCCAGTGCTCGGCGTCAGCGTAGTCACGCACGCAGGCCCGAACATGGGCGGCAAGTTCCTGCATCCCGCTGCGCACAGTGCGAAGCCGGAAGTGGCCTTCCCGCACAGCCCCCACGTGCGGCGCATCTGACCACGGGGGCTGATGGTCGAACATGCAGAGGTCGTCCAGGACACGCCCCATCTCCACCTCCGCGTCCAGGAGATCTCCGGCAAGGTCATCAATCCTGCGTGCGCCGCTTGTCAGTTCCTCGAGCTGAACGCTGATGCCGCCGACCCCGCCGCGCACCGTCAGGTCCCCGTCCCTCGAGGAGCGGGACAGCCTGATGCCCTCGGAGCCGGGCGGAAAGTCTGTAGTCATCCCGGCCACCCCGAACCGGTGGGGAGCAGGGGAACCTGCTCGCCCGCACGGCGGCCCACCGCTTGCCTGGCGTCCTCCAGCCACCTGACTGCCGAACGCAACGCGGCAGCCTGCACTGAAAGCGCATCCCGGTAGGCGCGGCCCGCCGGCGACTCCCAGGTGAGCAGCTGGGTGTCGCGGATACCTGCCAAGACCTGTTCCACCCGGCCCTCACAGCCCGCGATCCGGCCTGTCAGTTGCTGGAGCTCGCCGCCGGTGCGCTGCGCACTGCCCCAAATCCCCTCCGTCACATCGTTCCCCATGCCCTCTCCTACCCTGCCTTCCGGGCTCATCACGCCCCGCCCCACCACCTGCCATCCCAACGCTAGGAACACCGGCCGCCGCGCATAAGGGCCGCCGTCGGCTATGTGGACAAGTAACGTGAGCTGCCCGCTTAAGGCGCCGCCCGACTTCGTGAAAGAATCAACGCATGCCTGAAACTGCCGCCACAGCTGACACCCGTACGCCCTCAGGACGCCTGGCCCTCGCCGCGTCGCCGGAAAAAATCGCGCTCGGACCCCTCGACGGCCGCTACCAGCCCGCCGTCGCGCCCCTGGTCGATTACTTGTCAGAGGCAGCACTGAACCGGGACCGCGTGGCCGTTGAAGTGGAGTGGCTCATCCACCTGACCAGCAACAACGTCCTTCCCGGCGCCGGCCCGCTGAGCACGGAACAGCAGGAGCAGCTCCGCGCCGTCGTCACGGAGTTCGACGCCGCCTCGGTGGCCGAACTCGCAGAGATCGAGGCCGTTACGGTCCACGACGTGAAGGCTGTGGAGTACTACATCGGGCGCCGCCTGCCCGCCATCGGCATCGAAAACCTGACCGCCATGGTCCACTTCGGCTGCACGTCCGAGGACATCAACAACCTGTCCTACGCCCTCGGCGTGAAGGGTGCCGTGGAGGACGTGTGGCTCCCCGCTGCCCGCAAGCTCGTGGCGCAAATCAGCGCCATGGCGGAGGAGAACCGCGCGGTTCCCATGCTGTCCCGCACGCACGGCCAGCCGGCCACCCCCACCACCCTGGGCAAGGAACTGGCTGTCATCGCGCACCGCCTGACCCGCCAGCTGGACCGGATTGCCAGGACCGAATACCTGGGCAAGATCAATGGCGCCACCGGCACCTACGCCGCCCATGTGGCCTCCGTCCCGGGTGCTGACTGGCAGCAGGTGTCCAAGTCCTTCGTTGAGGGGTTGGGCCTCACCTGGAACCCGCTGACCACCCAGATCGAAAGCCACGACTGGCAGGCCGAGCTGTACGCCGACGTCGCCCGCTTCAACCGGATCCTGCACAATGTCTGCACCGACATCTGGAGCTACATCTCCATCGGCTACTTCGCGCAGATCCCCGTCGCCGGCGCCACGGGCTCCTCCACCATGCCGCACAAGGTCAACCCCATCCGGTTCGAAAACGCTGAAGCCAACCTGGAGATCTCCTCCGGCCTGCTGGACGTCCTGGGTTCCACCCTGGTCACCTCCCGCTGGCAGCGCGACCTCACCGACTCCTCCAGCCAGCGCAACATCGGCGTCGCTTTCGGCCACTCCCTGCTTGCCATCTCGAACGTTGCCAAGGGCCTGGAGCGCCTGGACGTGGCCGAGGACGTGCTGGCAGGCGACCTGGACACCAACTGGGAAGTCCTGGGAGAGGCCATCCAGATGGTCATGCGCGCAGAGGCGATCGCCGGCGTCGAAGGCATGGAGAACCCGTACGAACGGCTGAAGGACCTCACGCGCGGCCACCGCGTGGACGCCGCCCGCATGCGGGAATTCGTGCAGGGCCTGGGCTTGTCCCCCGAGGCCGAGGCCCGGCTCCTGGACCTCACGCCCGGCAAGTACACCGGCATTGCGGACCAGCTGGTGGACCACCTGAAGTAAAGCCCACAGCAGGGCAGGAATGCACGACGGCGGCGCCGGGCCCGGGAGGGTCCGGCGCCGTCCGTGAATCCCGGCCCGCGTGCCGGCCTGCCGCTGCGGCGCAGGTGAGAGCCGGTGTCCGATCGGGTGGGAAACTGGAATCATGAGGCTGCTCCTGATCCGACACGGCGAGACCCCCGGCAACGTCCTGGGCCAACTGGACACCGACCACCCCGGTCCTGGATTGACCGAACTGGGTGAACGCCAGGCCGAGGCCATGGCACGGGCCCTGGCCAACGAGCGGATCGGGGCGCTCTACGCCTCCACGCTGATCCGGACGCAGATCACCGCGGCCCCGCTGGCCCGGCGGCATTCCCTGGACATTGAAGTCCTGGACGGCCTGCATGAAATCGAGGCAGGCTCCCTGGAGAAGCTCACGGACCACGAATCGCACAAGCGCTACATGGGGACCGTTATCTCCTGGGCCGCAGGGAACCTGGACCAGCGCATGCCGGCGGGACCCGACGGCCATGCCTTCTTCGACCGCTTCGACGCTGCCATCGCGAACGTGGTGGAGCGGGCGGTGCGGGACCGGCACGGCACGGCGGCCGTCGTCAGCCACGGCGCCGCGATCCGTACGTGGACGGGGCTGCGGGCCCGGGGTGCAGGACACGAGTTTGCGGCCCGGCACATCCTGGCAAACACCGGAATCGTGGCGGTCGAGGGGAGCCTGGATGGCGGGTGGAACCTGATCCACTGGGATGGCAGCCCCGTAGGCGGCCTTGCCTTGGCCGACCCGACGGCAGAAGATCCGACCGGCCGGGACGTCACGGCTCCCTAGAGCTGCTGCCGGTGCCGGCGGCCGGGGAAGATCCGCCGCGTCCTGCACGGACTGCCCTGGCTGCCCCGCGGAACCGCGGGGACAAGCTGGGCTGCCATTGCGGCTGCGTCCGCCGCCGCCGGCCTCTGCGTGGCGTCCATCGCAGTCAGTGCGCGCAACAGGACGCCCCAGTCGCCCAGGTGGTCCGGGACCTTCGGGGACCTCAGGGTCCGGGCCACGAGGGACTCGATTGCCGTCCCTGGAAACGCCTTGGTCCCGGTGAGGAGTTCCAGGAGGACCAGGCCCAGGGCATAAACATCCCACGACGGGTCCGCTACGTGGCCGGAAGCCTGCTCCGGACTCATGTAATGCACAGTCCCGGAGGAGATGCCCGGTTCGGGGGCGGAACCCGCAGGCGCGGCAATCCCGAAATCGATAATCCGCACCGGACTCCTCCGCAGGCCGCTCAACATCAGGTTGGCCGGTTTGATGTCGCGGTGCACCAGTCCCCTGGAATGAAGGTGCGCCAGCGCACCGAAGAGACCGCGCGCCCACACGGCAATATCTGCCTGGGGCATGCTCCGCATCCGGATGGCCTCCGCGAGGCTTGTCCCGAGCGCCAGTTCTTCGATCAGGAAGGCATGCCCGGCGGAAGGACTACCGGCAGGCATGACGCCTCCGGCAATAAACCTCACGATGGAGGGGTGGTCCAGCCCGGCCAGGACCGCCGCCTCATTGTGGATCCGCTGCTGGTGCTTCCGGTGTCCTGCCGTGGCAATCTTGACGGCGGCATCGGGGCCGCCTTCCAGGTCAACGGCCCGGAACACCTCGGCAGCGGATCCGCGACCCAGCCTTTCGCCAAGCCGGTACCGCCCGGCCAACACGACGCCTGCGGCCGGATTGGGGGGCTGCTGCACTGCCGCGGGCAGCACCGTCCCGACGGCGGTCATGCCGGCAGGACAGCTGAGGAGGATCCCTGGCGGGAGGCGCCCGCTGATCGTTTGCGGTCACCGCCCGCAGGCCACGCATCGAGCTGGAACCCGCAGCCGCAGCGCCACACGGGCGGAAGTTCAATGCTGTTGCTGTCAGCCGGCGCGAACGTGTAGCTGGCGCCCTCGGAGCCCACAGCGGGAGTGACCAGCTGCATTGCAGTACCGCAGTGGATCGCGGACTTTCCCTGCGGCGCGGAATTGCCGTCCAGGGAGGGTCGCACCAGGCGGGGACTCGTCAGCATTGCCGCATCATCGCAGGGATCAGGCGGTGAAATTTCGGTGAAAGTAACCAACTCACTCACGACTCCGTTGGGAAGCAGCTTCGGGGAACAATCGTAAGCTTACATATAACTAGTTGATCTAGCTAGTCCGCCTAGCTAATCTTCTTTGCTTCCCCGTCATGCGCAGCAAGGGCGTCCGTCATCCGCTGCAGGAAATCAACCACGATGCGCGCATCCTCGGCCGAGAGGCTTTCCGCCACGGACATCATTCGGCGATGCATGGCCCCCAGCGTTTCGCGGACTTCCTTATCCGATTCCCCGGTGGCGATGACCACCACAGAGCGCCGGTCGGTGGGGTGCGGTTCACGCCGGACATGGCCGCTGGCAACGAGCCGGTCGATCAACGACGTCGTGGAAGCGCTCGTGATATTGAGGAACTGGCTCAGGTCCTTGGGCACCGCCTGCTTGCCGGACGCCTGCACCCGCAATAGGTACCGCAGGGCGAGAATGTCCGTTTCGCCCATGCCCATGGAATCCCTGGTGGTACGGCGGATTTCCGTCTCCGCCGACCGGTAGTCGCGGAGCGACTTCAAAACCGCTGCGCTGTAGTCCAGCTGCCCGTCAGGCCCATACCAGTAGCCGGAGCCCTCATTGCCCGTAGAAACCATGGAATCATTTTAGACCAACTGATAACTAGCCTGCCAAGCAACTTACGGATACGCAGCGGAATGGCGTTATCCAGGTGCTTACCGTTAGGAAACACCCGCGTAATCCCGGGCACCTAGCCTTGTCAGGCATACCCCTCCGGCGAATCGAGGCAGATATGCAGACAAATCCCAGGCTGAACATCAGGCAGGTCCCCTGGTCCAATCCCGTGGGCGCTGATCTTCGCCGCGCCCAGCAGGCCGAACTCGACGCCCGCTTTGGCCGGCCGGACCACGAACCCGGCCCGCCGCCGTCGGGCGCCGACTGCGCCGTCTTCCTGGTGGCCTACGACAAGGGCTCGGGACAGCCCGTGGGCTGCGGCGGGCTGCGGCTCCTGGACGGATCGACGGCGGAGATCAAAAGGCTCTACGTCCTGCCCTACACGCGCGGTTCGGGCGTCGCCAGCTCCATCCTGGCGGCCCTGGAGGCCGAGGCCTTCAAGCAGGGCATCACGCGCATCAAGGCGGAAGCCGGCTCGGCCCAGCCCGACGGAAGGAATTTCTACGAAAATTCCGGCTTTGAGGCGATTCCAAATTTTGGGCCCTATATCGGGGTGCAGCACTCTTACTGCTACGCCAAGAGCATCAACGCCCGCAGCGCCGCCCACACGGCCATGGCCTAGGACCGGCATGATCACCAGTCAAGCCATCCTCACCATCGAAGAGATCGCCTCCGTCAACCTGAACGCATCCGGCAAACCCGCACCGCACGGTTACACGGAGACCACCTACGACCGCAACCGGATCCCCACCCACCGCCTCACGGATACGCTGCAGCAGGACTGAGCCGGGCGGCGAGGTTGAGCAGGCGGTCCCGGAAGGGTTGGGCACCGTCCGCCAGAGCCACCTTCATCATCGCCGCGGACCCTAGGCTAAGGGCGCGCGTCCGCAGCCGGCGCTGCCGGTCGTAGGCGGCGAGCGCCTTTTCCCGCGGCAGGCTGTTCAGCAGATCCGCCAGGACCACGGCGTCCACCAGCGATTCACAGGCGCCCCGGCCGAGGTTGGGCGTCATGGCATGCGCCGCGTCCCCTACCAGCACCGCCGCACCGCTGACATAGGACCGCAATGGGGGCACAGTCCAGATCCTTTGGGCCAACGAAAGCTCCGGACTCGCGGCGGCCAGCACCTGACGGATGGCGGGTGCGTGGTCCGCAAAGCGCCGCCTGGCCTGCGTGAGCGCCTCTTCCACGTCGATTCCCGTGGGGCCGAGCGTTGACCGCCAGCTCCCGTACCAGTTGGTTCCCCCGGGGGCGGCGGCAATGCCGAACAGGTCGCCCCGCCCCCAATACTCCCCCACCTCGCCGGCTTCTACCGGGGACGGAATGGTGCCGCGGACAGCGAGGGCGGAAGTCAGCCTGGCATCCGATGCAGTGCCCCACACTTCGCGGCGGACCACGCTGTGCACCCCGTCGGCACCCACCAGCAGCCGGTCCACCGGAGGCAATTGCCGCACATGGGAAGCCACCCTGCGGACGGTTCCGGGCACGGCTCCATCCAGCAGCCGCAACAGGTCCACCCGGGAAATGCCGAACAACTCCCCGCCCCGGACGGTGACCCAGGGCTTGCCTGCGGCATTGCGGATGGACCCGTTTCCCAGCACCGGGCTAACCGCACGCGCCCCGGCCAGGACCCCCACCCGCGCCAGCGCACGCTGCGCATTGGGCCACATGGCCAGCACGGTGCCCACCGTGGGCAGTTCGGGGCGTTTCTCGAAGATGGACACGTCATAGCGTGAAGGGTCCAGGCTGGCCGCCAGGGCCAGGCCCGCGATGCCGCCGCCCACGATCGAGATCGCTTCCATGCAGGCAATTTTACTACTTTTGTAGTGGCATGGAAGAGGCACTTACACTGGGCGCATGCCTGACCGCCGCACGGAACTGATGGATGCCGCCCTGGGGGTGGTTGCGAACAAGGGAATGAAAGGCCTGACCCATCGCGCCGTCGACGCCGCCGCCGGACTCCCGGAAGGCACCACGTCCAACTACTTCCGGAGCCGGGCAGCCCTCGTGGAGGCCGCGCTGGACCGCCTCCTGCAGCTTGACGCCGGACTGCTGCGGGAGGCCGGTCCGGCCGGACCGCCGCCGGGCATTCCGGAACTGGCGGACCAGCTGGCCGCCATGGTGCTCGCCCTGGCCCGGCAGCACGCCGGCCTCACGCGGGCGCGGCTGGCCCTGTCGCTGGACCGGCCCGAGGCGGTGACCGCCGGCCACTACCTGCTGGTGGGCGGGTTGGAGCAGGCCCTGGATGGTTTGGGAGTGGCGGGCGCAGCAAGGCGGGCGCAGGACGTCGCCGACTACGCCGACGGCCTGTTGCTCCACCTGCTCACCGTCCGCCGGGACCAGCAACCCGACGTGGCCGCAACCGCAGCGGCGATCCGCCGCCTGCTGGCCCCGTAAAGCGGGCCCGGCAGCTTGTCGTCGTCCTCCCTGGCCCTAGGACGCGCCGGGCCAGCCTGTGTACGCCTCGGCAAGGTAGGCCATGCCGTGCCGCGATGAAACCACGGAATTCAGTTCGCCAAGCTGGCGGGCCCGGGAGAAGTCGTCGGCGTCCGCGGGGGTGTGCAGCATGGTGGTCATCCAGTACGAGAACTGCTGCGCCTTCCAGACCCGGTCCAGGGCGCGGTCGCTGTAGGTGTCCAGCAGGTGTCCCGATCCGGAGTTGTAGTGGCTGTCCAGCCCCTCGAAGAGGACCTTGACGTCGTTGATGGCCAGGTTCAGGCCCTTGGCTCCGGTGGGCGGCACAGTGTGTGCGGCATCCCCGGCGAGGAACAGGTTGCCGTGGCGCATGGGGGTGTGGACGAAGCTGCGGAACGGCAGGACCATCTTCTCGATGACCGGGCCCTCCTTGAGCTCGAAGCCGTTCCCGTTGACGCGGCTCCGGAATTCGGCCCAGATCCGGTCATCGTCCCACTCCGCCACGTTCTCCTTGGGATCACACTGGAAATACATCCGCTGGACCGTCTCCGTACGCTGGCTGATCAGGGCGAAGCCGTTGGCCGAGTTGGCGTAGATCAGTTCGTCGGAACTGCGGGGAGCCTCGGCCAGGATGCCGAACCATGCGAACGGGTACTCGTGGAAGTACCACTTGCGGTGGGCCTCCGGGATCTGGAACCGGCAGTGGCTGCGGGAGCCGTCGGCACCCACCAGGAAATCCGCCTGGATCTCGAATTCAACGCCTTCGGCGTCGGTAAACCAGACCTTCGGGCTGCCTTCCAGGTCATGGACGGAGGTGTCGGTGACGCTGAAGCGGACGTCGCCGCCGTCGTCCTTCCTCCGCGCGGCGAGGTCGAGGAAGACGTCCGTCTGCGGGTAGAGCCAGACGGACTCGCCCACGAGCTCCTTGAAGTCGACGCGGTGGCTCTCGCCGTTGAACCGCAGTTCGATGCCATCGTGCCGGTCGCCCTCGCGCAGCACACGGTCCGAAACCCCGCTGTCCACCAGCAGATTCACAGTGCCGTGCTCCAGGATTCCGGCGCGGACGGTGTGGGCGATCTCCTCGTGGCTGCGGACCTCAATGACCGTTGACTCGATGCCTGCCTTCGCCAGGAGATGGGACAGCATCAGCCCTGCCGGACCGCCTCCCATGATGGCCACTTGGGTGGTGATGGTTTTTCGTGCCATGGCTGCGTCTCGCTTCGCTGCGGGTCCCGCCACGGGCGGCACCGGATCGTTTGTCTGCCATCAGTGTGGGGGAAGCCGGGTGACCGGCGTTACAGAAATTCCGTTGAATGGCTCAGGCGTCCGCAAGTTGCCGGGCGATGCCCCGGGCAGCCGTTTGCAGGGCCGGAACCAGTGCCTGCAGGCGCATCTCCTGCAGGGGCACCACGACACCCAGTGAGGCTACGGCCCGCTGCCGGCGGTCCAGCACGGGCACCGCGATTCCCCAGGTGCCCGCATCCACTACGCCTTTCAGTTGCGCAAAGCCCTGATGGGCGGCCTCGGCCAGCAGCGCCCGCACGTCGGCCGCAGCCAGCCTTCCCTCGGGATCGGTGAACTGGCCCAGGTACTCCTGCTGCATGGCCTTGTCCTGGTGGGCCATCAGTGCCAGTCCGGCGGACGAGATATGGATGGGCATCCTCCCCGCCACCTGGGCCCGGTTGGCCACCGAGCCGCGCCGTGACAGGCGCTCCACAAAGAGGGCCTCCCAGCCATCGAGCACTGCCAGGTTCACGTTTTGGTTCAGCACCTGCTGGATGTCCTCCATGAACGGCATGGCTGCCTGCCGGAGCGCCAGCGCCGGCGAGGCACGGTTCACCAGTTCCCACAGCCGGAGTCCAGGCCGCACCATCCCGCCCGGAGCAGTCTCCAGCAGTCCGTGACCTGCCAGCTGGCCCACCAGCCGGTGGGTAGTGGTCAGCGGAAGGCCTGCCCGGCTGGCAAGGTCAGACAACTGGAGGGCGTTGACATCCTGGGGAAACGCGGAGATCAGCCGCACGATCCGGTCCACCACGGAGTCGCCGGACGGGGAGTTGGCCAGCGTGAACACCTGCTTCCATTGAATGGGAAAAGTTGTCCCAGATTACACCCGATAGTGATACAAACCTCACTGGGGATGCGGGCAATGCCGCCCACCCACGACCGGCAAAGCAGCCTGCCGCTCAAAACTCCTGGAAGATACACCGAGGTATTTCTATGTCATTTGCGCCATCCCAGCACCGTTCCACGTGGCCGGTCTGGCTTTGCTGGCTGGCCATGGTTCTGGACGGTTTTGACCTGGTGGTTTTGGGCACGGTCATTCCCACACTCATCAAGACCCATGACCTTGGCTTCGACGCGGTGGGCGCCACCTTGGCCGCCACAATCTCACTGGTGGGGGTTGGCGCCGGTGCCCTGTTCATCGCCCCGCTGTCCGACCGCTTTGGCCGGCGCCGCCTCCTGGTGGCCTGCGTCCTGTGGTTTTCGATCTTCACCATCGCCGTGGTGTTCGCACCCAACGTGGCGGTGTTCTGCGCCTTCCGGCTTCTTGCCGGGCTGGGACTGGGCGCCTGCCTCCCCGCCGCCTTGGCCTACATGAACGACTACGCCCCGGCAGGTACCGCCGGAAAGTCGACCACCCGGACCATGACCGGCTACCACGCCGGCGCTGTGGCCACGGCCTTCCTTGCCCTGCTGCTGATCCCGGACTGGCGGTTGATGTTCATCGCGGGCGGACTCGCAGGCTTCGCCCTGGCACCCTTCCTGTGGTTCAAGCTCCCCGAAACACTTCCCCCGGCTGAGGCAGGAACCGAACCGGCCGCAGCCCGCACCGGTTTCCGGGACCTGGCACGGAAGCCCTACCCACTGGTGGCGCTGGCCATCGCGGCGGCGTCCTTCATGGGGTTGCTCCTGGTCTACGGCCTGAACACCTGGCTTCCGCAGCTGATGGCCGGCGCCGGGTACACCGTCAGCACCGGCCTGGTCCTCCTGCTGGTCCTCAACGTGGGGGCCGTGGTGGGCCTGGTGATCGCAGGGATCCTGGCCGACAAGCACGGCACCAAGCGTGTGGTGCTGCTGTGGTTCGGACTCTCTGCGGTTTTCCTGGCTGTCCTGAGCGTCAAGATCCAGAATGAACTGCTGCTCAACGCGGCAGTCTTTGTCACCGGCGTGTTCGTCTTCAGCGCACAGGTACTGGTTTACGCATGGGTCAGCCAGCTGTTCCCGGCAACCCTCCGTGCTACAGCCCTCGGCTTCGCCGCCGGCGTGGGCCGGCTCGGCGCGATCATGGGCCCTGCCGTCACCGGCACGCTGGTGGCTGCCAACATCGCCTATCCCTGGGGCTTCTACGTCTTTGCGGCTGCTGCCGCGATTGCCGTGGTGGCGCTGGTGACGGTGCCGCACGCCATCGCTGCGGTCCGGGCAGAAGCGGTCCCGGAAGCATCAGCCACCGAACGTCCGTAACGCGTCACCGTCCGCCCCTGCCCCTGGTGGCAGGGGCAGGCACAAGGCGGTCAGGCCGTCGTCGAACGCTGCCTGAGGCGGCGCCACGCGCCGGGCGCCAGCACCACGGCAATGCCGACGGCGGCACCGATGACGGTTTCGATGATGCGGTCGCGCAGCAAGAGGGTTGGCGACGCCGGGACCACCAGCAGCGTTGACACCAGCGCCAGGGGCGTAACGAAAACCTGGGCCAGCAGGTACTGGCGGAGGATGAACATTTCGGCGCCGAACTGGCACAGCGCCATGACGAGCACGGTCTGCCAGGGTTGCAGGCCGAGCAGCAGGACGGCGGCCAGCACCGCGAGGCCCAGGACGGTGCCGATGATCCTTTGGATGCCCCGGCGGACCCGGTGCCGCGTGGAGTGGCCCACCAGGGGCACCACCGCCGCCACCATGGCCCAATAGTTGTGGCCGAATCCCAGGCGGCTGCCGGCCCATGTGGCCAGTGACCCGGCAAGTCCGGCGGCCACCAGGTAACCGAAGCCTTCAAGCCGGGCCGCACGCTTCTCTGCGGGGGTACGGCGGATCGGGGCCGGCCGGGTCCAGGGGGTCCGGTGGCTGGGAAGGATCCGGGCCGAGAAGCCGATGAGCAGGGCGAACACGGTGGTGAGGACGGCCACCAGCATCCCCTGCCACAGCGGCGGCTGGTTGGGAATGGAAGCGATGGCGGCAAAGGCGAAAATGTGGAAGAGGGACCCGGCGGGGCGAAGCCGCAACCAGGAGATAGCCACCGAGCAGGCCCCGGCAACCAGGGTGGTGGCCAGGACCAGCAGCCAGGTGGTGGTGGCGCGTTCAAGACCCCAGGCGGATTCCATTCGTGCGGCGAGCGCCGCCAGGAAGATCACCAGCAACATCAGCAGTCCGGCCCGCAACTGCAGCACGAACCGGACCGCGTGCGGCTCGCCGCGGCCGTAGATGCCCGTGAACGCCCCGAAGGACGCGAAGATTGCCAGGTCCAGCCGGCCCAGGAGCACCAAGGTAATCAGCGGCACGAACACACCGACAGCGCACCTCAAGGCAGGATGGTGGTCCTTGTTGCCGGGACCAATGCTGAACATCTCGGCAAACAACTTCACGTGGGCAGCGCCTTCCTTGGGGGTGGATTCTGACGGGCGGCCGCGCTGACGTTCCTGATAAATCCTACGGTGCGGGACCCGGAAGGCCCCTGGCACGTTCCCATGAATGGAATCAGGAGGCAACGCGGCGGAAACAGCACCCGGTGATGCTTGAGTCATGAAGCGCCCTCCGCACAACACGCCCGCGGCCGACCTGAGCTGCGAGGTCTGCGGCCGGATGCCCGAGCCGCCCAAGGCGCGGCTCACCGTTGCCAACGTGGCCGTAATGCTGCCCATCGAGCTGCTGGTCCACGCCCTGGTGGTGGAGACCCGCCTTCCCTACGTGGCCAAGGTCCTGGTGCTGACCCTGACGGCCACAGTCCTGGTGATTTGGGTGGCCGAACCGTCGGCGGCGAGGATCCTGCGCAGCTGGCTCCATGCGCCGGCACTGCGGCACCGCCGCCAGCTGGCGGCGGCCCCGTCGCTGTGGCGGGCACGGACACTGCTGGCGGACCAGCCCGGTTCGCTGCAAAGGATGACCCGGGCACTGGCCCGGCTGGATGCCAACATCCTGGGCCTGCACGTGCACCCCGCCCCGGCCGGCGTCCTGGACGAGTTCGTCCTCGCGGTCCCGGGCGAGGTGGGCGAGCGCGAGCTGCTGGCAGCCCTGCACGACGGCGGCGGCAGCCGTCCGCACGTATGGCCCACCACGTCCCTGGCCATGGCGGACGGGCAGACGAAGGCGCTCAGCCTCGCGGCGCGGATCGCTGCCGCGCCGGACGAACTCCCCCTGGCGGTGGCCGAGCTGCTGCATGCGCAGATCGTGCCGCCACAGGACGCCGGGTCACCGGCCGACGACGGGACGCGCCTGAAGATCCCCACGGCCTGGCAGGGGCCCATCACCTTTTCCCGGCCGGGTGAGCCGTTCACTCCGGCCGAATCCGCACGGGCCCACCGCCTCGCCGAGCTGGCCGAAACCCTGTCCCACCGCCCCGCGGGTTCCTCCTCCTAGCCGTCGAGACCGTGCGGGCACCAGTCACAATCCGTTCGGAGGAGCCGCGGAACGCTGTCGGGCAAAAAACCCTTGACAGTGGCGGGAGTCACTTCTAACTTTGTTTTGGGATCCCAAATTGGGATCCCAAAATCGAATCCTCCCCATTCGTGAACTTCCCCGTGAAGGAGAAGCTGTGTCCGTCCCAAACACTGAAACAACGGCGCCATCCGCCGAATCCGCATCCCAAACCACCCAGCCCCGAAAGGACGGACTGCAACGGCGCAGCTCCGTCCGGTGGCGGCTCTTCCTGCTGCTCCTGGTCCTCGTGTCCGTCAACTACATCGACCGCGGCTCCATCTCCGTGGCCTTGCCCATCATCCAAAAGGAATTCAACCTCGCCCCCGAACTGGTGGGCCTGCTGCTGTCCGCCTTCTTCTGGACCTACGCCCTGATGCAGGTTCCCGTGGGCTGGCTGATCGACAAGTTCGGCCCGCGCAAGGTCATGACCGCCTCCTGCATCGGCTGGGGCGCGGCCACAGCAGCGTCCGGCATGGCCGGCGGTTTCCTGAGCATGTTCATCGCCCGGCTTGGAATCGGCGTGACCGAGGCCGGCGTCATGCCCGCCGGGGGCAAGCTCAACGCCATCTGGATGCACCGGTCCGAACGCGGCCGCGGCGCCACCATCCTGGACGCCGGAGCACCCCTGGGTGCCGGGCTTGGCGGCATCATCATTGCCGGCCTCATTGCCACCACCGGCAGCTGGCGCTGGTCCTTCGTGATCGCCGGCGCCGCCACCGTCCTCATGGGACTCGCCGTCTGGTGGTACGTCCGGGACAACCCCCGGGAACACCGTGCCGTCAACGAAGCCGAAGCATCCTACATCGAAGCCTCGCACGCCGCCGAGGACGCCGAAGCCACCCTGGACGGCAGCACGGGCAAACGCGGCCTCCTCCCCTACCTGAAGTTCCGCTCCTTCTGGGCCATGTGCCTGGGCTGGCTCGGATTCAACGGAGTCTTCTACGGCCTGCTGACCTGGGGGCCGCTGTACCTGGCCCAAGCCAAGGGCTTCGATCTGAAGACCATCGGCTGGTCCACCCTGGTGATCTTCGGCGCCGGGTTCGTCGGAGAAATCATCGGCGGCACCATCGCCGACAAATGGCGGGCCTCCGGCGCCTCCGCAAACCTGGTCATGCGCACCCTCCTGGGCATCTCCAGCGCCATCGTCGTAGCGGGTCTGGTAGGCGTCACCGTGGTCCCCGACGCCACCACCGCCGTCGTGCTGCTCTCCGTGGTCCTGTTCTTCCTGCGCTGGGTGGGCCTGTTCTGGAGCATTCCGTCCATCCTCGGCGGACGCACCAACGCCGGGGTCCTGGGCGGCGCCATGAACCTCAGTGGCAACATCTCCGGCTTCGTGACCCCCATCGTCGTCGGCCTGATCGTCGGGGCCACCGGCTCCTACACCTGGGCGCTGCTGTACTTTGTCGGTTCCGCGGTGATCATGGGCGCATCGGTCCTCACCCTGAACTACAACAAGCGGCTTCCTGTCTAAGCTGGCCCTCGCAGGGAAACTTGCAAACCACGCCCCCGCAGCCGGGAGCAGTGCCATACAAGAATCGAAAATGGAGCACCATGCTGACCGCAGAAGAGACCCAGGACAAGGACCGCCCCCTCCGCGAGACTGTCCGGGACACCCTCCGCACCCGCATTTTCGAAGGGCACTACGCTCCCGGCACGCGGCTGGTGGAACGCGACCTCGCCGCCGAATTCTCCGTGTCCCGCCTGCCGGTCCGCGAAGCCCTCCGCATGCTCCGGCAGGAAGGCCTCATCAGCGACCGCGGGGCCCGCGGGGCGGAAGTCAGCAGCCTCAGCCCCAAGGATGTTGAGGACCTCTTCGATGTCCGCCAGTCCCTCGAGGTGCTGGCCTGCCGGCTCGCCGCGCGCCGCGCCACCGCTGAAGACCTGGCCTACCTTAAGGGGCTGCTGGACAACGCAGAGGCTTTCCTTGCCAAAGGCGCGGTGATGGAAGCGCACCGCTCCAACAGCGAGTTCCACGACGCCATCACCGGGATTGCGGACAACAACTTCCTCAAATCGGCCCTGGAACCCCTGCAGGGCCGGATGCACTGGCTGTTCCGGCACGTCAGCGACCTGCCCGAACTGATCCGCGAACACCGGGAGCTCTACGCCGCCATTGCCAGCGGCGACCCCGACCGGGCGGCCGCCCAATCCGCCTCCCACATCGGAAAGTACAGGGAACAGTTCCCCGAGGACTTCCAGAAAACCGAACCAGAATTCCACCGGAAGAGAAAATGAAACTCCTGGTCATCAACCCCAACATCAGCGCCGACGTCACGGCCCTGATCGAATCCGAGGCGCACCGCTCCGCAGCCCCTGGCACCGAACTGCTGGTGCTGACCGCCGGCCACGGCGTCGAATACATCGAAACCCGGTTCGAAGCCCTCATCGCCGCCGGGGCCGTCGCCGAAATCGTCGCCGAGCACACCCGCCCCGGCGCGGACCCGGTTGACGCCATCGTGGTGGCAGCCTTCGGCGACCCCGGCATGCCCGCCTTGAAGGAATTGGCGGACGTCCCGGTCATCGGCATCACCGAGGCCGCACTCTGCGCGGCGGCGCTGCAGGGCCACCGCTTCTCCATCATCGCCATCTCGGACCGGATCAAGCCCTGGTACCGCGAGTGCGTGGAACGCTTCGGGCTCGCCGGCCGGCTGGCCTCCATCCGTTCCATCAACGACTCCCTCACCAGCATCGGCTCGGTCCAGCAGGACTTCAAGGAAACCCTGCTGGCACTTAGCCGGCAGGCCGTGGCGGAGGACGGCGCCGACGTCGTCATCCTCGCCGGCGCCCCGCTGGCAGGACTCGCCCGCGACCTCAAGGGGCAGATCCCCGTGCCGGTGGTTGACGGCATCTCCGCCGGGATCCGCATGGCCGAGGCGGTGGCCGGGCTGCAGTCCGGACCGCACCGCGCCGGCGCGTTCGCCCCTCCCCCGGCGAAAGACCGAAAAGGCCTCTCCGGCAGCCTGGACGCAGCCCTTGCAGCCCGCCAGGAGCACGCCGGCGCGCCCCAGCCTGCCGCCTAAAGCCAGACACCATACCCACAAGGAGGACACCGATGTCCCACCAGCCAGAACTCGTCATTGCCAACGCCACAATCGTCAACAGCCATGGCCGCCAGGCCGCCCACATCGTGGTGCAGGAGGGCCGCATCGCCGCCCTCATCGACGTTGACCAGCCGGTCCCCGCCGCCGGCCGCACCATCGACGCCGCCGGCAAACTTGTCATCCCCGGCGGCGTTGACGGACACTGCCACGTCGCCCAGGTCACCGGACGCTTCCGTACCCTTGACGACTTCCGGACCACGTCCACCGCGGCACTGTGGGGCGGTACCACCACCATCATCGACTTCGGCATCCCCCGGGACGCCCAGGAGACCCCGCTCGCCGCCGCCCTGCACAAGAAGGAACTCGCCACCGAATCCCGGTGCGACGTCGCCCTCCACGGCGCGGTGGTCGCCTGGGACGAAACCATCCCCTGGCAGCTGGAGCAGCTTGCCGCCGAGGGCGTCCGCTCCGTGAAGATGTACACCACCAACCGCGGCACCACCATGGCTGACGGGGACACCATCCTGAAGGTCATGCGGGAGCTGGTCCGGCTGGACGGCCTGGCCTACATCCACGCCGAACACGATCCCATCATCGCCGACTGCACCGAACAGCACGCCCAGGACGGCCGGATTGGGATCGAACACCTGCACCGGACACGGCCTGAACTGGCGGAGGAGATCTCGGTGAAGGAAACCCTGGCCATGGCCGAATACACCGGCGCACCCGTGTACTTTGTCCATCAATCCACGCCCGGGGCCGTGGACCTGGTGAGCGAAGCCCGCTCCCGGGGACTGGAGACGTTCTCCGAGACCTGCCCGCACTACGTCACCTTGGACGACACTGTCTACGCGTCCGCCTTCCCGGAATGGTTCGCCTGCTGCCCGCCCATGCGCAGCCCGGAAACCGTGGCCGCGCTCAAGGAGCGGCTGGCGTCCGGGGCCATCCACACCATGTCCTCCGACCACTCCTGCTACGACCTGTCCCAGAAGCGCGAGCGCACCGATGACGTGCGCGCCATGCCGCACGGGCTGCCCGGCGTGGAGACCCGGATGCCGGTGACGTTCACCGCGATGACCTCCGCCGGTGCCTCCGTGGAGCAGTTCGTCGAGGCCTTCGCGGCCGGCCCCGCCCGCATCAACGCGCTCCCCGGCAAAGGCCGCATCGCCGAGGGATTCGACGCCGACCTGGTGGTTTTCGACCCCGCCGAGGAACGGACGGTGGATGGCGCGGCCCTGCACATGGGGACGGATTTCTCGCCCTTCGACGGGAAGGCACTCACCGGCTGGCCCGCCGTCGTGGTTTCCAACGGCCGGGTGGTGCTGGACGCGGACGGTTTCCACGATCCCGGCCCCGCAGGCCGGTTCATCACCCGCAACGGCTTCCGCGAGCACCAGTCCCTTTCCGCCGGCGCGGCACACGCCGCCGCCCTCTAGGAGTTCCCATGCCTGCATCCACACGTCCCCGCCGGATCGGCATGATCGTGCCGTCCTCCAACACCTGCCTGGAGCCGCAGACCTACCGGATCCTCGGTGGCCGCAGCGACGTCACGGTCCACTTCACCCGCATTCCCGTCACCCGGATCGCCCTGGACGACTCCGCCAACCGCCAGTTCGACCCCGCCGTCATGCGGGAGGCCGCACGGCTGCTGGCGACGGCGGACGTGGACGTCATCGCCTGGAACGGCACCTCGGGGTCGTGGCTGGGTTCGGCGCACGACCGGGAGCTGGCGGCGGAAATTACCGGCGCCACGGGCGTCCCGGCCACCACCTCCACGCTGGCCTACCTTGAGGCGTTCCGGGCCTTCGGCACTGAACGGATCGGCCTGTTCACGCCGTATACAGGCGATGTGAACCACCAGGTCATCGCCTCCTACGAGCGCGAAGGCATTAAGACCGTGGACCACCGGGCGCTCGGGCTCAGCGACAACGAGTCGTTCGCCAGGGTCACGGACGCGGAGATGCTGCCGGGATCGCGGGAACTCGCCGCCGCCGCGCCCGACGCCCTGGTGTACCTGTGCACCAACCTCTACGGCGCCAACATCACCGCCGAGATCGAGGAGAGCACCGGCGTCCCGGTCCTTGACTCCGTGGCGGTCACCCTCTGGCACGCCCTGAAACTGGCGGGTGCTCCGCTGCTGGACCCGCGCTGGGGCAGGCTCCTGGCCTAGCCGGCCTGCCCCGCCGGGCGCTTACATCCGCAGGGTCAGGGCTCCGGGCTCGATGCTCATCATCACGTGCTTGCCCTCACCCTCGTGGTCCCCGTCCAGTTGGTAGTCGTCCTTGTGCTCCAGGGTGATCTCAACCGTCTTGCCCTGGAAATACTCCACCGCCGTATCCCGGTTCCGGCCCTTGCCGATGATGCCGGCCAGCACGGACAGCCAGCCGAGCTTGCCGTGGTGGGGTGCCAGGACCGCGATGTCCAGCAGGCCGTCGTCGATCTTGGCGTCGGGGAAGATCTCCACGCCGCCCTGGACCTTGCCGCAGTTGCCCACCATCACGCTGCGCACGCCGCGGTGCATCACGGTCTTGCCGTCAATCGCCAGGGTGGCCTTCACGGGCTTTCCGGGCAGGTTCCGGATGCCGGCGTCCACGTAGGCCAGCCACCCCACCTTGTCCTTGAGGTCCTCGTTGGTGTCGCCCATGATGGTGGCGTCGTAGCCCAGGCCCGCCATGACCAGGAAGAGCTGGTCCTGGTCCGGATCGCTCCGCTTGGCGCGGACCACGTCGATCTTCCGTTCGGCGCCGGTCAGGGCGCCGGCCATGGCGCCGTCGTAATCGGTCACGTCCATGCCCAGGTTGCGTGCCAGCAGGTTCCCGGTCCCCAGGGGGAGCAGGCCCATGGGCGTATCACCGCCGGCCAGGACCTCGGCGACGCAGCGCACGGTACCGTCGCCGCCGGCCGCGATGACGAGGTCCGCCCCTTGAGCCAGGGCTTCCTTTGCCTGCCCGACGCCGGGGTCCTCCTTGGTGGTCTCCAGCCAGATGGGCTCGCCCCAGCCGTTCTCGACACAGTGCTTGGCCACCAGGCCGCGCACGTCGAAGTCCACCGGCTTGGCAGGATTGACAATGATGGCGGCACGTTTGGGCGAAGTGGAGCTGGTGTCAGTCATGGCGTCCTCTGGTGGGGTGGAAAGCAAGCAGGCTGTTGAGAGAAGAGTAACCCGAAGCGGCTGCAGTTCCGCGCCTACAGTGCTTTGACGGCGCCCAGCACCTGGGCCAGGGACTCCTTGGCGTCGCCGAACAGCAGGGACGTCTGCGGCTCGAACAGGAGTTCATTCTCGATGCCGGCGAACCCCGGGCGCATGGAACGCTTCAGGAACACCACCTGCCGCGCTTCCGCCACCTCCAGGATGGGCATCCCGTAGATCGGCGACCCGGAGGATGTCTTGGCCGCCGGGTTGACCACGTCATTGGCACCCACCACCAGGGCGACGTCGGTGGTCTTGAACTCCGGGTTGATCTCGCCCATTTCCTTGAGCGATTCGTAGGGAACGTTGGCTTCCGCCAGCAGCACGTTCATGTGGCCGGGCATGCGGCCGGCCACCGGGTGGATGGCGAAGTCCACCTGGATGCCCCGGGCTTCCAGGGCCAGCGCCAGTTCGGCAGCGGTGTGCTGCCCCTGCGCCACGGCCAGGCCGTAGCCGGGAACAATGATCACGCGCTGGGCGTACCCCAGCAGGACCGCCACGTCCTCCGGCGACGAGGACCGGACCGGACGCTCGCTCACTGCCGTGGATCCCGCCGTCGACCCTCCGCGGAAGGCGCCAAACAGGATGCCCGCGACGCTCCGGCCCATGGCCGCCGCCATGGCGCGGGTGAGGATGGTGCCCGAGGCGCCCACCAGCGTGCCGGCCACCACCAGCAGGACGTTGCCGAGCACCACGCCGGACGCCGCGACGGCCAGGCCGGTGAAGGCGTTGAGCAGCGAGATGACGATGGGCACGTCCGCGCCGCCCACGGGCAGGACCAGCAGGACGCCGGCGGCCAGGCCCAGGACCAGCAGCAGGACCGCAAGGGGCAGCGACCCGGAAACGACGACGGCGATGCCGGAGGCCACCGCCGCCAGCAGCACCACCGACATCACCACGGGCAGCCCGTAGAACACCACGGGCCGGGTGGTCATCAGCTCCTGCAGCTTGGCGAACGTGATGCCCGAGCCGGCGAACGAAACGGCCCCCACCAGGAGCGTGAAAACGATGGCCACGCGGACCCACGGTTCCCCCGCATGGCCCAGCTCGAGGAGGGCCACCAGCGCGGCAGCGCCGCCCCCCACCCCGTTGAACAGGGCCACCAGCTGCGGCATCTGCGTCATCCTGACCCGCCGCGCCACGGGAGCGGCGACGGCGGAGCCCACCACGATCGCGCCCAGGATCCACGGGATGTTCTCGAGCCGGGCGGACAGGAAGACGGTCACGACGGCGATCACGGCACCCAGGGCGCCCACCAGGTTTCCGCGGCGGGCGGTGCGCGGCGAACTCAGTCCGCGCAGCGCCAGGATGAAGAAGACCGCTGCGGCCAGGTACAGCAGGGCGGTCCAGACGGGATCGAGGATGCTCATTTGCTGCCACCCTTGGCTTGCCCGGCATCCTTTTTCGCATGGAACATGTGCAGCATCCGGTCCGTCACCACGAACCCGCCCACCAGGTTCGCGGTGGCGAGGACCACCGCGAGCAGTGCCACCGCCAGGACCCACGGGTCCGCCGCCTGGCCGGCCACGATGATGGCACCCACCAGGATGATCCCGTGGATGGCATTCGCGCCGGACATCAGCGGCGTGTGCAGGGTGCTGGAGACCTTGGACACCACCTCGAAGCCGACGAACACTGCCAGAACGGTAATGGTCAGCAGGGCTGTCCCGTCCATCAGAGTGCTCCGTCCTGCCGGGCCGTGGCGGCTGCGCCGGTCCGGGCGGCCAGCAATGCGGCGGTGGGCTGGTGCCGCACCACGCCGCCGTGGGTCAGGCAGGCTCCGGCCACCACTTCGTCGTCGAAATCCAGGGCCAGCGCGCCGTCCCGCACCATCAGGGCCAGCAGGTTGGCCACGTTCTTGGCGTACAGGTGGGAGGCGTCGGACGCCATCGCGGAGGCCGGGTCCTTCAGGCCCACCAGGGTAATCTGCCCGGACCCGTCCGCGGTGGGGATGGGGATGTCCTGGCCGGGCACGGATCCCTCCACGTTTCCGCCGGACTCCGCCGCGAGGTCGACGACGACCGATCCGGGGCGCATGCCCTGCACCATCTCGCGGGTCACCAGGAGGGGCGCGGGACGGCCCGGGACGGCCGCCGTCGTGATCAAAACGTCCGATTGGGCGACGTGCGGGGCCAGCAGCTGGCGCTGCCTGGTGCCGGCATCGGAGCTCAGCTGCCGCGCGTAGCCGCCGGCCGCTTCCGCGGTTTCAAGGTCCAGCCGGATGAAGGTGCCCCCCATGGAAGCCACCTCGTCAGCAGAGGCGGGCCGGATGTCGTTGGCGAACACCCGCGCCCCCAGCCGCTTTGCCGTCCCGATGGCCTGCAGTCCCGCCACGCCCGCGCCGAGGACCAGGACGCGGGCCGGCGGGATGGTCCCGGCGGCGGTCATGTACAGCGGGAAGAACCGTGGCAGCCGGATGGCCGCTTCGAGCACGCAGCGGTAGCCGGCCACCAGCGCCTGCGAGGTCAGCGCATCCATGGACTGGGCCCGGGAAATGCGGGGCACCAGCTCCAAGGCGAAGGAGGTGACGCCGTTGTCCGCGAGCGCCTGCACCGTGGGCAGTTCGGACGACGGCGACCCGAGCCCCACAGCCACCGCTTCCCGTTTCAAGGCGGCAGCCGTGTCCGGGTCCAGCGGTCGGACGTGGGCCAGGATGTCGAGGGCGCCGTGGTCCAGTTCCGCGACGATCTCCGCGCCCGCCTGCCGGTAGTCGTGGTCGGAGTGGCCCGCGGCTGTCCCGGCCCCGGTTTCGAGCAGGACGTCCAGGCCCATTCCGGTCAACTGCCTGACGGTGTCGGGGGTGGCGGCCACGCGCCGCTCGCCCTCCCGGCGTTCCCGCGGAATGCCCAGTTTCACCCGCTGCCTCCTCTTCCTGAAGGGCGTGGCAGCGGCTCTGCTGCACGCAGTTGGCTTGAGTCTAGAGCCCTGCGCGCCGCGGCGGGAGTAGGGTGGCCGGCTTGGATGGCAAACAGTTACCTCGCGGCAGCGCCCGCCGACCCGCCGTAATCCAGGGCGATCCGCCGCGCGGCTTCCAGCAGCTCGGGGAGGACTGTCGTTTCGATGTCCTGGGCTGCGGCTCGGTGCGTCTGCATTCACCCCGCTGCGTGAACTCGGCAACCCGGTCGGGTAGACCCCGGACTGCCCGGACCCGCAGCGAAAAGCGAGGCCGATGACGGGACGCAGCTCCCGCCGTCGGCCTTACCTTTGCGGGCCGGACCCCCTACTGGCCGGCAGCACCGGTGGGCGCGGCGGTTGGCGCGGCAGCACCGTTGTTGCCGTTGCGGCGGCCCTGGCCGGGCGTTTGGGTGCCGGGGGTGTCGCCGGCACCGGCCCCGGCACGGCCGTTGGTTCCCTGGAAGTTGCCCACGTTGGTCCGGCCGGCCCGGGCGCCGAGGTCAAGCTGCTTCTGCACCATCGAGCCGCCGAAGAATCCGGCCACCACCAGCAGTACGCAGACCAGGACTTTCGTGGTGCGGCCGGGCGTGTACCGCTTCCTGGGAATGAAGGGTTCGTCGTCGGCGGGGACTTCCGCCGGCTGGTCCCGGAACGGCCCGTGGTCCTCGCCGGGGGCGGTCAGGGGAACGGGCAGCGCTTCGGTGGCTGCGTCGGTGTCCGGGGTGTATGGGCTGGAGCTGTTCACGGGTTTCCTATTCATAGCGGAGGGCATCGATGGGCCGCAGCTTCGCGGCCTTGTTGGCGGGGTAGACCCCAAAAACCAGTCCAATGACGGCTGACACCGCCAGGGACAGCCAGACTGTCCAGGCCTGCACCTCGGGCTGGACGCCGAGCACGGGGAACGCGCTGCCCGCGAAGCCGACGGCGATCCCGGCCACCCCGCCGATGACCGAAATCACCAGGGATTCGATCAGGAACTGCGTCACGATACTGCCCCGGGACGCGCCGATGGCCTTCCTGATGCCGATCTCCCGGGTCCGTTCCGTCACGGTGACCAGCATGATGTTCATGACGCCGATGCCGCCGACCAGGAGGCTGATGGCAGCCACCGCGCCCAGCAGGATGGTCAGTGTTTGGGTGGTGTTGGTGGCGGTGGTGAGGATCTGCGCCTGGTTGCGGACCTGGTAGTCGCGGTTGGTGGAGTCGACGTGGTGGCGGGCGTCCAGGATCATCTGGATCTCGTTTTGGGCCTGGTTCATGACGTCCGCGGAGGCCGCCTGTACCGTGATGGACGCGAGGGTGGGCGCATAGCCGGTGAACTTGTTCTGCGCGGCGGAGAACGGCACCACCACGATGTCGTCGGGATCGTTCAGGCCGGTGGACCCCTTGACCGCGAGCACGCCGGACACCGTGAAATTTTGGCCGTTCAGCTGGATGGTCTGGCCCACCGCGGAAGCTGTGGTGGCGCCGAAGAGATCACTGGCCACCGTGTTTCCGATGACGGCCACCGGGTTGCCTGCCTGCTGGTCGGCTTCGGTGAAAGACGCCCCTGACGCCATGGCGCTGTTGGTGATATCGAAGTACGAGGACGTGGTCCCGAGGAAGCTGGCAACGGAGTGGGTGGCGCTGGTGTACGTTGCCGTGACGCCCTGCGCCTGGACGATCGGCGCCGTGCGGGCCACATCGGGGGCCAGGACTGCATCCGTGAGGGCGTGCTCGTCCTCGAGGGTGAGGTTGGTGCTGCGTGTACGGCTTGCCCCGGCCTGGCCGCCGGTACTGCGGCCGCCCACGCTGGTGGACCGGCTGACGGTGAGGACGTTGGTGCCCAGTTTGCCGATCTGGGCTTTGATGTTGTTGCTGGTCCCCGCACCGACCGCGAGCAGGATGATGACGGCGGCGATGCCGATCAGGATCCCCAGCGTGGTGAGGACGGAGCGCATTTTGTTGGCGGCCACCCCGGAGAGGGCGAAGCGCGCCGATTCGAGGAGGTTCACGGCGCCACCGCGAAGGTTCCTGCGGGTACCGGCTGCTGCCGGACATCGGAGACGATCCGGCCGTCCTGCATCCGCACCACCCTGCCGGCCCGCTCGGCGACATCCATTTCGTGCGTGATCATCACGATGGTCCGCCCGCTGGCGTGCAGGTTCCCGAAAAGGTCCAGGATCTCGGCCGAGGACCGCGAGTCCAGCGCCCCCGTGGGCTCATCGGCCAGCAGGAGGACGGGGTTGGTCACCAAGGCCCTCGCAATGGCCACGCGCTGCTGCTGGCCGCCGGAGAGCTGCGACGGCTTGTGGCCGGCGCGGCTGGACAACCCCACGGTATCGAGCATGGCCAGTGCGCGGCTGCGCCGCTCGTGGCGTCCCACCTTGGCGTAGGCGAGCGGCATGGCCACGTTGTCCACCGCCCGGGTCCTGGAGATCAGGTTGAAGTTCTGGAACACGAAGCCGATCTTGCGGTTGCGGATCTGGGCCTGCTGGTACTCGTCCAGTTCCCGGGTATTGATGCCGTCCAGGTGGTAGCTTCCGGTGCTGGGCGCGTCGAGGCAGCCGATGATGTTCATCATCGTGGACTTCCCGGAACCCGAGGCTCCGATGATGGCCACGAAGTCGCCCCGCTCGATCGCGATGTCCACGGCGTCCAGCGCGCGCACCTCTGCCTCACCCTTGCCGTAGACCTTGCTGACGCCGGACAGTTCGATGACGGCTGCCACGGTCACTGGCCGCCGTTCCGGGTGCCGCCGCCGCGGGTGCCCGCGCCGCCCAGGCCGCCGGCGCCGAATCCGCCTCCGGTGGAGGTGCTGCCGCTGTCAAGCGTGCCGGAAATAGCCGGAAGCTCCACCTGGTCCCCGTCGGCCAGACCGGTCAGGACCTGGGTGCGCCCGTTGGCGCTGATCCCGGTGGTGACCGTCACCGGCGTCGGGGTGCCGTTCTTGAGGACGTTGACCGTTTGCCGGTTCCCCGTGGTGGTGATGGCGAGGCTGGGCACCACCAGGGCGTCGTCGGCCGTGGCGGTGGTGACCGAAATGTTGGCGCTCTGGCCCAGGCGCAGTCCGGCAGGCGGGTTGGCGATGGAGACCGTCACCGGATAGGTGACCACGCCGTTGGTGGTGCTTGAGGTCTGGGCTATGGAAACCACCTTGCCGGTGACGGGTGGGGCGGCAGGATCCTGGGCCAGGGCGGGGAAGGTGAACTGGGCCGTCTGGTCCGGCTTCATGCTGGTGACATCGGACTCGGAGAACCCGGCCACCACCTGCAGGTGGCCGGTGTCGCTGATGGTGACCAGGCCACTGCCGGAGCTTGACCCGGCGGAGGACGCTGCCCCGGAGGACGCGGACGTGGCCGCTCCGGTGCCCCCGCTGGCGGCGGACCCTGACGACGCTGCCGGGGACCCCGAGGAGGATCCCGTCAGCGCACCGGCCGTTGCGGTGACCGACGTGACGGTTCCGGTCACCGGCGAGGTCAGGTTGCACGCGGCGAGGTTCGCTTTGTCCGTCTCGACGGCGAGCTGGGCACTGGTGACATTGGTCCCCCCTGCCGAGGCCGCCGCGTTTTGGGCATTGCCCAGGGCAGTGGTGGCGGAGGCAACCTGCTGCTTGTCCTTGAGCTGTGTGGAGGCGGCTTGGTTCTGCGCCTGGGTCAGCGCGGCCTGGTCCTTGGCCAGCTGGTTCTGGGCCGCCGCCACAGGGTCCGTCCAGTTGGCAGGCTTCGGGGTGGGGGCGGGCACTGCCTGGGAGGCGGTCACGGCAGCGTTGTCGGCATCCACGGCTTTCTGGGCCGCGGCCACCGCAGCGGACTGCTGGGAGGAGTCCAGGCCGGCGGACTGCTGGGCGTTCACCAGGCTCTGGTTCGCCGATGCCACCTGCCCGGCGGCGGATACCTGCTGCTGGTTGGCCTGTGCCGTCACCGAATCCAGCTGGGCTTGGGCCGCGTTCAGGGCGTTCTGGGCGTTGGTGGGATCAATGGACACGAGCAACTGCCCGGCAGTCACCTGCTGGCCCAATGTCGCTGCCACCGATTGGATCACGCCGCTGCAGTTCTGGGCGCTGACCACCGTGGTGGTTTGCGGGGCGACATTGCCCGAGGCTGTGGCCACCGAAGAAATGGCCGCCTTGCCCACCGTTACCGTGCGCGCGGCCGCCGACGGGGTGGTGGAGCCAGCCGCCGTGGCCGTGAGGTAGGTGCCTGCGCCGAGGGCGAGAATGACGGCGCCCAGGCCCAGGTTGATAACAAGGGATTTTGAGGTCATGGCTGGACCTTAAAAGGGGCACCTGAAGAAATGCCGTGAAAATGGTGGGAGCGGGGCGCCGGGGACCTTTTGTGTCGTCCCGCTCCGGGAGCGGCTGTGTGAGAATAGGCGGGATTTACACATCACACATTTTGGGGGACCCATGTCAGAGCGCGCAGATTTCGATTCCACACCGTCCGGCCGGGAGGGTGGACATGGAGCTCGCCTACCGCAGTACGGCCAGACATCTTCCGACGCGTGGGTACCTCCTGCGGAGCATTTTCAGCCCCCGCTCCCGCAACCGGCCGCACGGGAAGATGTGGTGCGCGGGGCTGTCCATGCCCTTGCGGCCGTACCCGTTGGCGTAGTGGCGTGGCTGGTGCTGTGGAACATGGGCTGGGTGGCCTCCATCGTCGCGCTCATCGCCGCTTCCCTGGCTGCCCGGTTGTACGTCCTCGGAACAGGAGGACTGATCAGCCGGCGGGGCGCCTGGGTTGTTGCGGTCGTGACCGTTGGGACCGTGCTGCTGGCGTTTTGGGGCGGCATGCTGGTAGACGCGGCGAAGTTCCTTGGCGGCGGCTCTCCGCTGACAATGCTGGCGGATGCCGAAACCTGGGACCTCCTGTTCTTCAACCTGGCCACCAACCGCGAACTCGTTGACGGGTACGGCGGCGATTTCCTGATGGCCCTGCTGTTCAGCGGGCTGGGCTGCTTCTTCACACTCCGCCGGCTGTTCGCACAGACCCGGACCAGCTAATTCCCTCTTAACCGCGGGCGGTGAGATCGGCGGAAATGAGTTCCGCCGACGCCACGATTTCGCGTGCCACGGAAGCCAGGTAGGCGTCCCGGTCCGGTTTGGCGTCCACCGACTGGGCCTGCAGGGACACGTTGACCGCCGCGACCACCTTGGAACCGTCATAGACGGGGGCAGCCACGGACATCAGGCCCAGCTCAAGCTCCTGGTCCAGCAGGCACCAGCCTTGGGCCCGGACGGTCTCCAGCACGGCCAGCAATTCCGGGACGCTGCCCAGAGCGCGGGGGGTGAGCGGCTTGACGTCGGCCGCCGCCAGGTAGGCCTTGAGGTCCGACGCCGGCAGGTGCGCCAGCAGGACGCGGCCCATCGACGTGGCGTACGCCGGGAAGCGGGTGCCCACCGTGATGCCGATGGTCATGATGCGGCGGGTGGTCACCCGGGCGATGTAGGCAATGTCCGTACCGTCCAGCACCGCGGCGGAGGTGGACTCGCCCAGCTTCAGGGAGAGCTCCTCGAGGTGCGGCTGGGCCAGCTGCGGCAGTGACAGCCCGGAAAGGTACGCGTATCCCAGCTGGAGCACCTTGGCCGTCAGCGCGAACGTCTTCCCGTCGGTCCGCACGTAGCCCAGTTCCACCAGGGTGTGCAGGAACCTGCGAGCGGTGGCCCGGGTCAGGCCGGTGCGGGACGCGACCTCGGTGAGCGTCATGACGGGACGCTCGGCGTCGAAGGCGCGGATCACGGCCAGGCCGCGGGCCAGCGACTGGACGTACTGGTCGCTGGCCTGCGGTGTGGCCTGGGTGTCTGTGCGGACGGCGTCGGTCATGGTTCCCAATCCTAGGGCTGTCCTCAGGCAGCCGCGGCCTTGAGGGGGACGGGGACGAGTTCCTGGAGTTCTTCGAGGGTGCAGCCGAAGGTTTCGCGGACGGTGACGCCCTCGGGGCCGGTGAGGAAGACGCCCTTGTCGGTGTAGACGCGGGTGACGCAGCCGACGCCGGTGACCGGGTAGGTGCAGGCCTCGACGATTTTGGAGGCGCCATCGCGGGTGAGGAGGGTCATCATGACGAAGACGTCCTTCGCGCCGGTGGCCAGGTCCATGGCGCCGCCGACGGCGGGGATTGCCCCGGGCGCCCCGGTGTGCCAGTTGGCGAGGTCACCGGTGGCCGAGACCTGGAAGGCGCCCAGGACGCAGATGTCCAGGTGCCCGCCGCGCATGATCGCGAAGGAATCGGCGTGGTGGAAGTACGAGGCGCCGGGCAGTTCGGTGACCGGGATCTTGCCCGCGTTGATGAGGTCCTCGTCAATCTCCCCGCCCGTGGCTTCGGGTCCCATGCCGAGCATGCCGTTCTCGGTGTGGAGGGTGATGTTCTGTTCCTCGGTGAGGTAGTTGGACACCAGGGTGGGCTGGCCGATCCCGAGGTTCACGAACGAGCCCGGGGCGATGTCCCGTGCCACGAGCCGGGCCAGGTCATCACGGCCCAGGGGCGTCTCGGACGTCTTGATGCTGGTTTCGGTGAGGCTCATCTCAGGCCACCTTTTCTGCTGCGCTGCCGCTGCGGGCAACTCTTACCACGGTGTTGACGTAAATGCCGGGGGTGACCACGTTTTCCGGGTCCAGCCCGCCGGTGGGGACAATCTCGGAGACCTGGACGATGGTGTGCTTCGCCGCCGCGGCCATGATGGGGCCGAAGTTCCGGGCCGTCTTCCGGTACACCAGGTTGCCCTTCCCGTCCGCCTTCAGCGCCTTGATCAGGGCCACATCGGCGTGGATGGGGGTCTCGAAGACCTGCCCGCGGCCGTCAATGATCCGGGTTTCCTTACCCTCGGCCAGCATGGTGCCGTACCCGGTGGGCGTGAAGAACCCGCCGATCCCGGCCCCGGCGGCACGGATGCGTTCGGCCAGGTTGCCCTGCGGCACCAACTCCAGCTCAATCTCCCCGGCCTTGTACTTGGCATCGAAGTGCCACGAATCAGACTGCCGCGGGAAGGAGCAGATCATCTTCCGCACCCGGCCTTCCTTGATGAGCAGAGCCAAGCCCTGGTCGCCCTGGCCGGCGTTGTTGTTCACCACGGTCAGGTCCGTGGCCCCGCACTCCAGCAGCGCATCGATCAGTTCGAACGGCTGCCCGGCGTTGCCGAACCCGCCGATCATCACGGTGGAACCGTCCTTGATCCCGGCCACGGCCTCCTGGACCGAATCAACAAAAGTCAGCATTACTGGTCCTTTCCAGCGGTCACGTTCTCAAGTACCACGGCCAGGCCCTGGCCCACGCCGATGCAGATCGCGGCCACACCCCAGCGTTCGCCGGAGGCCTGCAGGGACCGGGCCAGGGTGCCCAGGATCCGGGTGCCGGAAGCACCCAGCGGGTGCCCCATGGCGATCGCCCCACCCTGCCGGTTCACGATTCCGGGGTCAATCCCCCAGGCATTGATGCAGGCCAGGGACTGCGCAGCAAAGGCTTCGTTAAGTTCGACGGCGCCCACCTGGTCCCAGCCGATCCCCGCCTTCGCGAGGGCCTTGTTCGCCGCCTCGACGGGTGCGTAGCCGAAGAACTGCGGATCGTTCGCGTGCGCGCCGCGGCCCGCGATCCGGGCCAGCGGGTCCAGCCCCAGCAGCCCGGCGGCCGCCTCGGACCCGATCCAGGCCGCGGAGGCGCCGTCGGACAGCGGGGATGCGTTCCCCGCAGTGACCGTGCCGTCCTCTGCCCGGAACACCGTCTTCAACCCGGCAAGTTTCTCGGCCGACGAACCGGCGCGGATCCCTTCGTCCCGCACCAGGTCCGTCCCGGGCACCGGGGCGACCAGGTTGTCGTAAAACCCCTCATCCCAGGCCGCGGCGGAGAGATTGTGCGAGGCAGCGGCGAACTCGTCCTGCGCCTCGCGGGTCACCCCGTACTTTTCGCGGAGCCGCTCGGTGGCCTCACCCAGGGAGATGGTCCACTCCTTCGGCATGGCCTTGTTCACCAGCCGCCACCCGAGGGTGGTGGAGGCCAGGGTCATGTCCCCGGCCGGGTAGGGCTTTTCCGTCTTGGGCAGCACCCACGGGGCACGGGACATCGACTCGGCCCCGCCCACGAGCATCAGGTCGGCGTCGCCGGCGTTGATTTGGCGGGACGCGATGATCGCCGCGTCCAGGGATGAACCGCAGAGCCTGTTGACCGTTGTGCCCGGGATGGACACCGGCAGCCCGGCCAGGAGGGTTCCCATCCGGGCGATGTTGCGGTTTTCCTCGCCCGCGCCGTTGGCGTTGCCGAACACCACCTCATCAATCCGCTCGGGATCAAGCCCGGGTGCCCGCTTCACGGATTCCTTGATCACGTGCGCGGCAAGGTCATCCGGCCGGACCCCGGCGAGGCCGGAACCGAACTTGCCGAAGGGGGTGCGCACGGCGTCGTACACAAATGCCTGGTTCATGACGGGGCATCCATTTCTTTGAAGACCTGCTGTGCGGTCTTGAAGGCGGTGTTGGCGGACGGAACGCCGCAGTAGATGGCGGTCTGCAGCAAAATTTCCTTGATTTCGTCCCTGCTGAGGCCGTTCCGAAGGGCGGCGCGGATGTGCATGGCCAGCTCCGCCCAGTGCCCGTGGGCCACCATGGCGGTGATGGTGACCGCGGAACGCATCTGCCGGGACAGTCCGGGCCGGGTCCAGATGCCGCCCCAGGCGATCCGGGTGATCATGTCCTGGAAGTCGTCGGTGAACTCATCTTTGTTGGCGTTGGCCCGGTCCACGTGCGCGTCGCCGAGCACTTCGCGCCGGACCACCATGCCGCCGTCGTAAATTTCCTGGCTGGTGGCGCCGGGCTGGACCACGCCGTGGCGCTCCAGGCCGGCGCGCTCGGCGGCGCTCATTTGGCGGCCTCCCGTGTTTCGGCCCAGCTGATCAGGCTGCGCATCAGGTCGGCCACGTGGGCGGGGGCTTCCGCGGGAGCGAGGTGCGAGATGCCTTCCACCGTCACGGCGGTGGCAGTGCCGCCCCCGGCGGTGATGCCGGTGGCCACTTCGTCCGCCATGTCCGGCGTGGCCACGGCGTCCAGCGCACCGGCAATGACCTGGGTAGGGACGGTAATGCCGCCGAGTTCACCGCGCACGTCGAAGGCTGCCAGAGCTTCGCAGCAGAAAGCGTAGCTGAAGCGGTCGGCATCGCGCAGTGAATGCAGGAGCCGGCTGCTGAACTCCGGTTCGCGGTCCATGAAGCCGGGGGCGAACCACCGTTGGGCGGAGCCCTGGATCATCACGGGCGTGCCCTGGGTGCGGACCGTTTCGGCGCGCTCCAGCCAGCCTTCGGGGGTGCCGATCTTCGCGCCGCTGTTCTGTACGGAGAGGCTCTTGAGCCGTTCCCCGTGCTGGATCCCGAGCTGCAGGCCCACCGCGCCGCCCAGGGAGACACCCGCGTAGTGGAACGCCTCGTCCGGGGCGATGGAATCCACCAGGTCCACGACGGCGTCAGCCAGGGCAACGACGTCGAAGGGCTCCGTTGCGGCCGGTGAGACGCCGTGCCCGGGCAGGTCCCAGGCCACCACGTCGTAGTCGTTGCCGAGCAGGGACCCCGCCCGGTTCCAGAGGATGGATGATGTGCCCAGGGAAGGACCGACCACCAGCAGGGGGTGGTCACCCAAGGGTCGCTGGGGTGAGAGCAGCGCTGCTTTGACGGCCGGTTTAGCCACGGGAAGCTCCGTTCGCGTTGGGGGAAACATGGTCTGGGAAAGATGCCAGGATGCGGCAGGCAATCTCCGCCGCCTGGCCAAGGTAGCTGGCGGGGTCCAGAAGCTCTTCCAGCCGTGCGTCAGGAACGACGGCGGCGGGAACGGCTTCGCGGAGCAGCTTCCGGTAGGTGGCGGCCTGCCCAGCGGGGGGCTCCTGCAGCGTTTGGTCCACCACGTCCTGCAGTTGCTGCTTGCCGCTTCGGCCGTCCTTCTCCTCCAGCAGCGGAGCCACGGCAGCGTTCACGCCCTCGGCCAGCAGCAGCGGTCCGGCAAGGTCCAGGTTGCGGCGCATGGCGTCCGGGAACACCCGCAGCCCTTCGGCAAGTTCGCGGATATGGCCGGCGGCCCCGAGGGTAAGGGCCAGCAGCTGCCGGAGAGCCGGCCACTCGGCGTGCCAGGCCCCGTCCGGGCGTTCGTCGTTGAAGGTGGCGGCGGCCAGGTGCAGCTGGGCAGCCAGTTGCGGTGCCTGCAGCGCGGCGCTGCGGACCAGGACGGACAGCACGGGGTTCTGTTTTTGCGGCATGGCGGAGGACACGCCGCGGCCGGCGGCCTGCGGCTCGGCCAGCTCGGCTACTTCCGGACGGCTCAGGAACAGGACGTCCGCGGCGATCTTGCCAAAGGCGTCCAGCACGGACGCCAGGGCGTGCCCCAGGGACGTGACGGCCAGGCGGTTGGTGTGCCAGGGAGCCGGCGCGGGGGCCAGGCCGAGCTGGGCTGCCAGGGCATCGGCCAAGGTAAACGGGGTGGCGGTGGAGCCCTCCGTCAGCACTGTTCCGGCAGCAAGCGTTCCCGCCGCCCCGCCGAACTGGACCGGGAACTCCAGGCCTTCCAGCTGCCGGCCTGCGGCGGCCACGCCCTGGAACCACTGCGCGGCCCGGAGCCCGAAGGTATACGGAAGCGAATGCTGCGTCAGGCTCCTGCCCACGCACAGCGTCTGCGCATGCTGCCCCGCCAGGGCGGCGAGCGCCGCCGCGGTGCCTTTCAGGTCGGCCAGCACGGCATGGACGGTGTTGCGGGCCACCAGCATCAGGGCGGTATCCAGCACGTCCTGGCTGGTCAGGGAGGTATGGACGGCTTCCCCGGCACCGACCCCGGAGCTGTCCAGCGCGGCCACCTTCTTCCGGAGGTCCGCCAGCAGCGGAATGACCGGGTTGCCGCCGCCTTGGGCGCGCAGCGCGATGTCGGCGAGGTCGTATCGCCCTGCCTCGGCAGCGGAAGCGACGACGGCGGCAGAACCGGCAGGCGCCAGGCCGGCCCTTTCCAGCACGGCTGCCCAGCCCGATTCGACGGCGAGGATCGCCGCCAGCACTGCCCGGTCCCCCGTCAGCGCCGCCACCAACGGTGACGCTGATACGGGACTGAGCAGGCAGGCGTCGGCCTCTTCCGCGAAGGCGCGCAGATCTCCCGGGGCGGCGTTGGTCACTGGAAGTCCAGGAAGACCGTCTCGCCCTCGCCCTGGAGACGGATGTCCCAGGTGAGGCCGCCGTCAGGGTCGCGGCGGGCGATGAGCGTCTTGCGGCGCTCCGGATCCAGCGAGCTGAGCAGGGGGTCCTTGGCCAGCGCCTCGGCGTCCTCAGGCAGGTAGATGCGGGTGAACAGCCGGTTGGTCAGGCCGCGGGCAAAGAGCGCCACGGAGATGAACGGCGCCGCGCCCGGTTTGGTAGGACCGGGGTTGACCGTGGTGAACGTGAAAACGCCGGAGTTGCCCACGGCGCCGCGGCCCCACCCGGTGAAGGTGTAGCCGTCACGGACAAGGGAACCGGTGCGCTGGACGACGTTGCCCTTGGCATCGGGCTGCCAGATTTCCAGGATGGCGTCCGGGACGGTGTGGCCGGCACCGTCGTAAACGGTGCCCTGGAGGCGGATGGAGCCGGGCGAGCCGGGTGCCAGGAGCTCGTTGTCCTTCTCGAACGGGAGCGCGTAGCCATAGAACGGACCGACGGTCTGGCCCGGGGTGGGAACAAGTTTGGTGCTCATTTTCCTACTCTCCTGCCTCGTCACTACTGTCGCCTGCTGTACCGAACGCTTCGTTTTCGGTCCAGGTCCGCTTGGGCCCGGTCAGGACGATGTCCCAGTTGTACCCCAGCGCCCATTCGGGCTCGGTGAGGCTGTGATCGTAGGTGGCCACCAGCCGGTCGCGGGCGTCCTGGTCCACGATGGTCTGGTAGATCGGGTCCAGCGGGAAGAGCTGGTCGCCGGGGAAGTACATCTGGGTGATGATGCGCTGGGTGAACTCGGTGCCGAACAGCGAGAAGTGGATGTGCGCCGGGCGCCACGCGTTCAGGTGGTTCTTCCAGGGGTAGGCACCGGGCTTGATGGTGACGAACCGGTACGAGCCGTCCGGGCCCGTGATGCAGCGGCCGATGCCCGTGAAGTTGGGGTCGATCGGGGCCGGGTGCTGGTCACGCTTGTGGATGTACCGGCCTGAGGAGTTGGCCTGCCAGATCTCCACCAGCTGTCCCGCCACCGGACGGCCCTCGCCGTCCAGGACCTTGCCGGAGACGATGATCCGCTCACCCAGGGGTTCGCCGTTGTGCTGGATGGTCAGGTCGGACTCCAGGGCGTGCACGTCCTGGTGCCCGAACGCCGGCGAATAGAGCTCAATGGTTTCGGGGTCGGCGTGCTGCAGGCTCTTGGTGGGGTGGCGCAGTATGCTGCTGCGGTACGGCGGGTAGTCCAGCCGCGGCTGGGTCTCAGGCAGGCCGCCGTCCTTCAATGCCCGCTGGTATGCCTCGCCGATGGCGTGGATCTCTGCGCTGAGGTCCGCCTGCGATTCGATGGCCTTGTCCAGTGGCTGGTGGGCAGCCTTCGGTTCGGCCGGGGGCACGAGTTCCTCCGACTCCAGCTCCGCGGTGATGTCTTCCGGCATGGCTGGCTCCTTTCTCATCTGTTGGGTTTGCAGTGTCTGTGGTCTGGGTTGGCTCACGTGCGGTGCAGTGAGTCGTACTGAACCGCGTGGCGCACCGGGGCGTTGGGGGCGCCGTAACCGTCGTAGCTGCCGCGGCGTTCCACCATTTCGAAGAACACGCTGCCCACGGTGGCGGTGTAGAAATGCAGGAATTCCCCGTCCGCGTCCCGGTCGAAGAGCAGGTTGAGTTCCTGCAGCGTGGCCAGGAATCCGGGTTCAAGGTCGAACCGGGCGTCCAGGTCCTCGTAGTAGTTGGCGGGGATCTGCAGGAACTCGAGGCCCTTGTCGCGGGCGGCGCGGGCCGTGGCCACGAGGTCGTCCACGGCGAAGGCGATGTGTTCCTGGTACGTTTTCTGGCCGTGCGCCTGCTGAACCGGGGCGAGGTTGAGCACCAGCCGCACCGCTCCGCTGGAGGTCTGCATGACCTGCGAGCGCACCAGGCCGCTGGGGCTAGGCACCTCGGCGAACGGCTGGGGCTCCAGGGCCAAGGCGCTGGTGTAGAAGAGGACAGCCTCGTCGAAGTGCTGCCACGGCTGGGCAAGGTTGACGTGGTCAATCACGGCCCGGGCTCCCGCGGAGGGGTGTTCGAGGCCTTCGCCGAACTCGTGGGTCCAGGCGGCGGTGCCGTCCGGGCTGCCCTGGCAGAGGAAGATTTCGGTGGAGTCCGGGGCGGCGATGCCCTGGAAGACTTCCTCGTCCGCCTGGACCTTGCGGGCCACCACGGGCGCCTTGAGCTGCTGGGCCCGGGCCGAGGCAATCACGGGCGAATCGACGTCGAACCCCAGCGCGGCGATGGCGGGCTCGGCGTGCGTGGCCGCCTGTTCGTTAATGATCACGCGGGCCTGGCCCATGCTCCAGAGCTGGACGTCCTTGGTGCGGTGCCGCCCCTCGAACGCGAAGCCGAGCTGGCCCAGGAGCTTCTCCAGCTGCGCGGTATCGTCAGCCTTGACCTCGGCGAAGTTGAACCCGGCCGGTTCGTTGACCTTGGGCAGGGTGGCCAGTTCCATGGGATAACGACGGCGGGGCGCGGCTCCGTTGCTTGGTGCGCCTTTGGTGCCGGCCGCGGGGGTGTCAGCGAGCCAGTTGGCGCTCTGTTCCTCCAGCCAGATCAGCGACCGCATGGCGTCGACGGCCGTGCGGTCCACGTCGGACTGCCGGAAGACGTCGTTGAAGACCTCCAGGGAAACCGGGCCGGTGTACCCGGCACGGACCACGTGGCCCATGAACTTGGCCAGCTCGAACTGCCCCTCGCCCGGGAAAACCCGGTAGTGGCGGCTCCAGGACAGCACGTCCATGGAGAGTTTGGGGGCGTCGGCCACCTGGACGAAAAAGATCTTCTCCGGGTTGAAGGCTTCGATGTGGGAGGTGTCCCAGTCCCGGGAGAGGATGTGGAAGGAGTCCAGGCAGGTCCCCAGGTTGGGGTGGTCCACGGTCTCCACCAGCCGGTAGGCGTGCTCGTAGTCGTTGACGTACTTGCCCCAGGCGAGTGCCTCGTACGCCACCTTGACGCCGTGGTCCCCGGCCAGCTGTGCCAACTCGGCGAGCTGTTCGGCACGCAGGCCGTCGTCGTCGATGGTGGTCGTGGCAACGTTGGAGCACACCAGGATGGTGTCCATGCCCAGGCGGGACATGAGCTTGAACTTCGCCTCCGCGCGCCGAAGGTTGGCCTTGAGCAGGTCCGGGGTGACGCCGTCGAAGTCCCGGAACGGCTGGTAGAGGTCCAGGCCGAGGCCAAGGTCGGCCGCCATTTTCCGCACGTCCTCCGGGCTGAGGGGCGACGTGACCAGGTCCTGCTCAAAAATCTCGATGCCGTCGAACCCGGCGATCGCGCAGGCCTGCATCTTTTCCTTCAGCATCCCGGACAGGCAGACCGTGGCGATTCCCGTACGCATCAGGCTGCCACCTCCTCGGCGGCTACAAGCTCCAGGAAGTGTGCCCGCATCCGGTCCGGGTCCGCGTCCTGGCCGGTGAAGATCCGGAAGGCATCCGCTGCCTGTCCCACGGCCATCCGGCCGCCGTCCAGGACCTCGCAGCCCTTGGCGCGGGCCCCACGGACCAGTTCGGTCTCGATGGGACGGTAGACGATGTCCGCCACCCAGTGGCGTTGCTCCAGCAGGCCCAGGTCCAGCGGGAGGCCTGGGTGGGCGGCCATTCCCACGGGGGTGCAGTGCACCAGCCCGTCGGCCAGCGGCATCAGCCGCGGCAGGTCCGCCGGCGTGCCTGACGTGATGGTGCGGTCCGGGAAGAAGCCCTGCAGCTCGGCGGCCCGGGCAGCTGCCCGGGCAGGGTCCATGTCCACGAGGTCAAGGGTCCGCACGCCGGCGGTGAGCAGGGCATAGGCGACGGCGGATCCGGCGCCGCCGGCGCCCAGCTGCACGACGCGGTCCAGGCGGGCTCCGGGGAGGCCGGATGCCAGGGCGGCGGCGAAACCGGAGAAATCGGTGTTGTGCCCGATGAAGCGGCCGTCCCGGATGACCACGGTGTTGACGGCACCCAGGCGGCGGGCGTCCGGGGAGACCTCATCCAGGTGTTCCAGGACGAGCTGCTTGCACGGGTGGGTGATGTTCAGGCCGTTGAAGCCAAGGGTGCGTGCGCTCTGCAGGATGGTGCCGACGGATTCGCCGGACAAGCCCAGATCGAGGAGGTCAATGGGCCGGTAGAGGTAGCGCAGGCCCTGCACGTCCCCTTCGCGTTCATGCATGGGAGGGGTGAGTGATGGCGTGACGCCGTCTCCGACCAGTCCCACGAGGTAGGACTCAGTTCGATGACTCATCCGTGCAGCTCCTTTGGTAACGGCACCGGAGAGCTGCCTCCACGCGGGGAGCGGCTTGTCCGGTGACAGGGATTACAGTACAGCAATTGTTCACCTTGCGCACTCCAGTTCGAGATACGAACATATTGATGGCTTGCAGGGTTGGTTGGCGCGGCTCGAGGCGGTCAGCCGCGCTGGGGCAGGCGGTCAGCCAGCTCTGCGGCCGCCTCCTGCAGGACGGGAACGTGCGCCTCCAGCTCTTCAAGGCTGAGGCGGAACACGGGGACTGCCGTGGCCAATGAGGCGAAGGCGTGCCCTTGGCTGTTGAGCAGCGGGACGGCCACGGCGCGCATGCCGGCCTCATTCTCTTCGTCCATGACCGCGTAGCCGCGGCGGCGCACTTCGTCGATTTCCCTGCGGAAGGCATCGCGGTCCGTGATGGAACGTTCGGTGAGGGCTTCCAGCGGAAGCTCCAAGAGCAGCCGCTCGCGTTCCGCATCGTCGGCGAAAGCCACCAGGGCCTTCCCCACGGCAGTGGTGGAAAGTGAGCCCAGGTGGCCGGGGTCGCTGGTGACCCGGAAGATCTGCGGGCCGTCCACCTTGCTGACCGTCAGGTGGTGGAGGCCGTCGCGGACACTGAGGATGGTGGCCTCCCCCGTCCGCTCGGTCACCCGCCGCAGGATGGGCAGGGCGGTGCCGGCGAAGCCGTGATGGTTGGAGACCCGCTGGCCGAGCTGGAAGATCCGCAAGCCCAGGTGGTAGCGGCGGCCCTCCGGCTCATAATCAACGAAACCGTCGCGCGCCAGCGACCCCAGCAGCCTGTACGTTGTGCTGAACGGCAGCTCCGCGCGCCGCGAGATTTCGGCGGCGCTTGCACCGCGGGGTTCATCCCCCAGGAGGACCAGCAGGCTGAGGGCCTTGCCCACCATGTCCGGGCGCTCGGCCGCCTTGGTGGCGGCCTTGGGTTCGGGAGGCAGGGCATTGACGGGCGCTTGGCCGGGGACAGTCGGGCCGGGAACAGTGGATTCGTCGTCGGCCACTGTGGCTTGGTTCACACTCATGTTTCGATGTTGCCACAATGTGAGAGCTATTTCTAGATCGTGAGTATTTTCTTGACAAGTGACTGCGCTCACAGTCATAGTTTCTGTATCGCAAAAGTAGCTCTCACCATGTGGCTACGAATTGCCGGGTCTTTCCGGACTCCAGCCGCATCGCGCCGCCCGCACCCAGGCAGCGGCGGCTGCGACCACCAGATCCATCCGCGACAATGTCGTCACACCAAAGGAACACCATGAGCCAGACACTTCCGTCCGCCGGGGCGGGTGCCCTCACCTCCGGCGGGACGCCCAAGAAGGCAGCCCTTGCCAGCTTCCTCGGCAGCGCCGTCGAGTATTACGACTTCTTCATCTTCGGCTCCGCAGCCGCACTGATCTTTCCCAAGGTCTTCTTCCCCGACGCCGACACGAATGCCGCGATCATGTCCTTTGCGACGTTCGGCTTCGCCTACGTGGCCCGGCCGGTGGGCGCCATCATCCTGGGCCACTTCGGCGACCGCGTGGGCCGCCGCAAGGTACTGATGTTTACGCTGTTGCTGATGGGCGCCTCCACCTTCGTGATCGGCTGCCTGCCGGACTTCAAGACCGTCGGCTGGTGGGCTCCCGTCCTTCTGGTGCTCGCCCGCCTCTGCCAGGGCCTCTCGGCCGCAGGCGAGCAAGCCGGCGCCTCCTCCATGACGCTCGAGCACGCCCCGGACAACCGCCGCTCCTTCTTTACCTCATGGACCCTTACCGGCACCCAAGGCGGCCAAATCCTCGCCGCACTCGTCTTTATCCCTGTCCTGGCCCTGCCGGACGAGATCAAGTTCGGCATCGGCTGGCGCATCCCGTTCTGGCTCAGCGCCGTTGTGGTGGTTGTGGCGTTCCTGATCCGGCGCACCCTGCACGAACCGCCTGCCTTCGAAGAAGCCCGCAAGACCGCCCAGATCGCCAAGCTGCCCGTCGCCGACCTGCTCAATGGCCACTGGCGCGACGTCCTCCGCGTCATCTGCTGCGCGTTCATCGCCGCCGTGTCCACAGTGTTCGGCACGCTTGCCATCAGCTACGCCAAGACCGTGGCCGGCGTCGACGGCACCACCACCCTGTGGCTCGTGGTGGGTGCAAACCTGGTGGCCCTGGGCACGCAGCCGCTCTTCGGGATGCTGGCGGACAAGATCGGCCGCAAGCCCGTCTTCATCTACGGCGCCGTGGCCAGCGCACTCCTCACCCCGGTGTTCCTGCTCAGCCTGGAGTCCGGCAGCATCCCCTTTATGTTCCTGGCCGCCATTGGCTACTTCTCCGGAGGCTACGCGGCAGCCAACGCCGTCTGGCCATCCTTCTACGCCGAGATGTTCAGCACCAAAGTCCGCTTCTCCGGCCTGGCCATCGGCACGCAGCTCGGCTTCCTGATGGCAGGCTTCGCCCCCGCCATCGTTGCGGCCATGGGCGGCATCCAGCCCGGCGGCTGGGTTCAGATCTCCGTCTTCACCGGCATCATCTGCGCCATCGCCGCCGTCTCGGCCCTGACTGCCAAGGAGTCCTTCCGCACCCCCACCAGGCTGCTGGGCGTGAAATAGGCGCCGAAAGCGTCACACCAGCCCGGTTTTAGAGCCGGAAAGCCCGCCATTCCCCCAAATGGCGGGCTTTCCTTTGATAAAAGTGGGCTGCTTCCGCAGCAGTCTGCTACGGCCGGCCGGTCTCCAGCACCGAAGCGAGGTCGAAGTTCACCGGCTCCTCGAGCTGGGCGTAGGTGCAGGATTCCGGGTCCCGGTCCGGGCGCCAGCGATTGAACTGCGCGGTGTGCCGGAACCTCTCGCCCTCCATGTGGTCGTAGCGGACTTCCACCACGAGCTCGGGCCGCAGGGGGATGAAGGACAGGTCCTTGCCGGCGCTCCAGCGGCTGCCCTCGGCGTTCCGCGGCGTCCGCTCACCCTCCTCCTGCTTGGCCCAGGCCCATGGGTGGTGGTCGAAGTCCGTCACCAGCGGCTGGAGCTCGTCGAACAATTCCTTGCGCCGCTTCATCGGGAAGGCGCCGATCACGCCCACGCTGGCCAGGCCGCCGTCGTCCTTGTACAAGCCCAGCAGCAGGGAACCGATGGTGTCGGGCCCGCTCTTGTGGAGCCGGTAGCCGGCCACCACGCAGTCTGCGGTCCGTTCGTGCTTGACCTTGAACATCACGCGCTTGTCAGGTTCGTAGCGGCCCTCCAGCCGCTTGGCCACGATACCGTCCAGGCCCGCCCCCTCGAACTGCTCAAACCACTGCGCGGCGGTGTCCTTGTCCGTAGTGGCTGCCGTCAGGTGGACGGGCGCGCTGCTGCCCGCGAGCGCCTTCTCCAGGGCTGCCCGCCGCTCCGAGAACGGCCGGCCGGTGTAGTCGTCATCGCCCAGGGCCAGGAGGTCGAACGCCACGAAGGAGGCAGGTGTCTGCTGGGCCAGCAGCTTCACCCGGCTGGCGGCGGGGTGGATGCGCTGCTGCAGGGTATCGAAATCGAGCCGGTCTCCGGAGGCGCCCACCAGGATGATCTCGCCGTCCACCACGCAGCGGGGCGGCAGGTTCTCCTTCAGGGCGGCCACCAGTTCCGGGAAGTACCGGGTCATGGGTTTCTCATTGCGGCTGCCGATCTCCAGGTCGTCCCCATCCCTGAAGATGATGGACCGGAAGCCGTCCCATTTGGGCTCGTAGCTGAGGTCCCCGCCGCCTGGAATGCCATCGATGCCGCTGACGGCCTTGGCGAGCATGGGCGGGACGGGCGGCATCACGGGAAGTTCCATAGCGCCCATTCTTGCCCGGCCGCACCCCTCGACGGTAGGGCGGCACGGTTTCAGGCGGCCAAAAGCCAGACGATCAGCACCAGCACCGGCGCCGCGGCGGCAGTGGACAGCAGGATGGTTTCCCGTGCCACGGCCACGCCCCGGCCGTACTTGCTGGCAAACAGGAACACGTTCTGCGCCGAAGGAAGTGCCGCCATGAGCACCACGCCCAGAAGCATGTGATGGTCAAGGTTGAACAGAAAGCGTCCGACGACGAAGGCCACCACGGGCATCACTGCTGACTTCAGTGCCGTGGCAGTAAGGATTTCGGGGGTGTGGCCGGCACTTCGAAGCATGGTGGTTCCGCGCAGGGACATCCCGAATGCCAGCAGCACCACCGGGACGGCCGCCCCGCCCAGGAGCGTCAGCGGGGCCATCACCGGGGCCGGGAGCTCCACGTGCAACGCGGCCAGGACCACGCCCAGGAGCGAGGCGATGATCATGGGGTTCCGGAAGGGCTGGGTGAGCATCAGCCGGGGAGAGAACCGTCCCGCGGCGGAGAGGTCCAGCAGGGTGAGGACCAGCGGGGCGAACAGGAGCAGCTGGACCAGGAGCACGGGGGCCACAGGTGTGGCGTCCCCCAAGGCGTAGAGCGTGATGGGGATGCCAATGTTGTTGGCGTTGACATAGGACCCCGCCATCGCGCCGACGGCCGTCTCCGCAAGCGGCCGCGGAAACCAGATCCGGCTGGCTGCCACATACAGCAACGCGGTGGCGGCGGCCGTGATCACGGCCAGCGGTACGTAGGCGGAGAAGACCACTGACAGATCCGATTTCAACACCACCGTGAAGAGCAGCACCGGGTTGGTGATAAAGAAGGCGGTCCGGGTCAGTGCCATGATGGTGGGTTCGTCGCCCAGGCCGCAGCGCGCAGCGAGGTAGCCCACGGCGATCACGACGCCGATCACGGCGAGGCCGATGAGCACTCCGCCCATAGGAGGTACTTCCTTCCGGTCCCGCGCCTGCTGCCCGGTTCGGGACAAGTGGGACTACAAGTATCCAACTTATCGAACAAGTGGCCTTCGGTCGGCAGGCGTCCACGACGTGGGCTGCCGCAGGCCGCGGACCGGCGGGTGTGAAAAAATCAACCATGCGCGCCATGCAACATTCCAGCAAACTCCAGAACGTCCGGTACGAACTCCGGGGACCGATCCTGCAGGCAGCCAAGAACATGGAGGCCGAGGGCCACCGGATCCTCAAGATGAACCTTGGGGACACCGCACCTTTCGGGCTGGAAGCGCCGGAGTCCGTGGTGGTGGACATGATCCACCACCTCCGCGGCGCCCAGGGCTACAGCGATTCCAAGGGTATCTTCACGGCGCGGACCGCCATCTCGCAGTACTACCAGACCCGGGGCCTGATGAATATCGGCGTCGAGGACATCGTGATCGGCAACGGCGTCAGCGAACTGATCAACATGTGCCTGCAGGCGTTCCTGGAAAACGGCGACGAAATCCTGGTCCCGGCACCGGATTATCCGCTGTGGACGGCCGCCGTGACCCTGACCGGCGGCAAGCCGGTGCACTACCTCTGCGACGAAGCGGAGAACTGGTGGCCGGACATGGCCGATGTGGAAGCGAAGATCACTGCCCGCACCAAGGGCATCGTGATCATCAACCCGAACAACCCCACCGGCGCCGTCTACCCGCGCCACATCCTGGAGCAGTTCGCGGCATTGGCCCGGAAGCACAACCTGGTCCTGTTCTCTGACGAGATCTACGAAAAAGTGCTGTATGCGGATGCCCAGCACATCCATACCGCGGCGGTTGCCGAGGACATCTGCTGCCTGACGTTCAGCGGGCTGTCCAAGGCCTACCGGATGCCCGGCTACCGGGCCGGCTGGGTGGCCGTCACCGGGCCGCTGGCCGCTACCGCCGGGTACCGCGAAGCCCTGGAACTGCTCGCGTCGCTGCGCCTGTGCGCCAACGTACCCGCCCAACACGCCATCCAGACCTGCCTGGGCGGCTACCAGAGCATCGAGGCCCTGGTGAAGCCGGGCGGCCGGCTGCGGGAACAGCGCGACCTCGCCCACAAGCTGCTCACGGCCATCCCCGGCGTCACCTGCGTGCCGGCGTCGGGCGCCATGTATCTCTTTCCCCGCCTGGATCCGGAGCTCTACCCCATTAAGAGCGACGAACAGTTCGTCCTGGACCTGCTCCGGGACCAAAAGATCCTGGTCTCCCACGGCTCGGCCTTCAACTGGCCCGCACCGGACCACTTCCGCTTCGTGATCCTCCCCTCGGTGCTGGACATCGAGGAAGCGGTCCGCCGGATATCCAGCTTCCTGGCCGCCTACCGGGGCGGAACAGCGGCATGAAACCGCCGCGGCGCGAAGAACTAACCGCGCCCTAACCGCGAGGAAACCGGCACGCAACAATCCGCGCCCACACTGGTTAACGCAGGCAAGAGCCGGCACCAGCTCCAGCCAGGAGGCCCCGCGATGTTGAAGAAGGCGACCACGCATGTAACCAGAGTCCGCGCACTGGACCAGCTCCACCGCGGTGACGAAATCGAAGCCCGCCTCTCGGTGGGGCCCTCCTACGACGACGTGGTGATCCGCCGCGGCAGCGTCCAGGAAACCGCCCCAGGGATCGGCGTGGTCTGGATCCTGGACCGGATCACGGGGGTCCGGAAAGCCATCAATACGGACGAATGCAGCGTGTGGCGCGTGGCCTAGGCACCGGACGTTTGGCGGCGGGCGCAGTCAGTCAGGACTGCCCGCCGCCAGGCCGACCGGGCACTGCCGTTCAGCCGCCCGCCACCGACTGGATCACCAGGACCTCCTGGCCCGGCGCGACTTCAGTGTCCAGGCCCTGCTGCCGCCGCACCTCGTCGCCACCCACGTAGATGTTGACGAACCGCCGCAGCGCGCCCGTTTCGTCGCGGAGCCGCCGGCCCAGGATGGCGTAGTCGGCGGCCACCGAGTCAAGGAGTTTTCCTACCGTCACCGGCCCGTCGGCGGGTGCAGTCAGCACGGACTGCCCGCCGGCCAGGGGCTGCAGGACGCTGGGAAGCACCAACGAAATGTCAGGCACCGGCCACCACTGCCGCCCGCACGCACAGGACGTCCGGCAGGTGGGTGGCCACTTCCGTGAACGTTCCGCCCTCATCCGCACTCGCGTAAACGGTCCCTCCCCGGGTGCCGAAGTACACCCCTGCCGGCTCGGCGGTGTCCACCGACGCCGCGTCCCGGAGCACGCTGTTGTATTCCTTGTCCGGCAGGCCGGCATCGAGCCTCGTCCAGGTGTTCCCGGCATCGTCCGTCCGGTGCACGGCGAGCTGGCCCCCGGGCGGGATGCGTTCGCCGTCGGCCTTCAGCGGAACCACCCATGCCGTCCCCGCCCTGCGCGGGTGGGCCAGCATGACGAAGCCGAAATCGGCCGGCAGGCCCTCGGCGATGGAGTCCCAGCTCTCGGCATTGTTGTCCGTCCGGTAGACCCCGTGATGGTTTTGCGCGTAGATGCGCCCGTCCACCACAGCGTCCGCCGCGATCTTGTGCACGCACTGGCCAAACTCGGGGTTGGGATCCGGCATGAAGTACGCGGAGATTCCCTTGTTGCGCGCTTCCCACGACGCGCCGCCGTCGAGCGAGCGGTAAACACCTCCGGTGCTCATGGCCACGTGGACGGTGTCCCCTCCGGGGTGGACCACGATCGAGTGCGCCGCCGCCCCGCCATAGCCGGCTCCCCATTCGCTGCGGTGGGGGTGGTCCCACAAACCGCGGTTCAGCTCGAAGTGCTCGCCGCCGTCCGTGGACTTCCACACCGAGATGGGTTCGGCTCCTGCCCACACCACACCGGGGCGTGACTCCGCGTCCGGATAGATCTGCCAGACGCGCTCCAAGGCCGCGCCCGTGTCCTCCGGGAACCTGATGGCCCCGTGCTCCGGCTCGGTCCAGGTGGCGCCGAGGTCATCGGAGTGCGCCACCGTGGGACCCCAGTGCGGGCTGCTGACTCCCACCATGATCCTGGTGCGGCCCTCCCTGGTATCGATCCCGATGCTGGGAATTTCTGCCATCAGGAAATGGGGCCCGGTGAAAGACCACTCCTGGCGGTCCTGGCTTGTGGCCAGCCAGAGTCCCTTTTTAGTGCCGATCGCCAGGAGGAATGTTTGCGCCGTTGCCATGCGCACCATGCAACCACCCGAGGGATCAGCGCGCAATGGTTTCCAGGGTCCCGCAGGCGTTCAGTCCACGAACTCCGATTGGGTCTGGATGAAGTCCCAGTCGGCGGCGTTAAGGACGGCCGCCGGATTACCGGGGTGGGGTCCGCCGGCCTCCGCAATGCCCTGGAGTACCGGAAGCGGCAACTCCTCCGCATAGAGGTTTTCCCGGAGCCACTCTTTGCTTGCAAGGTCCAGGTCCAGCCACCACATGAAGATTTCCATGTTCACCTCCCTGCGTCACTTAAAACGTTAGGCGCGGCGCAGGTGGCGGACAAGGCTTTGCAGCGGAAGCAGGTGGGCCGTGCGGCTTTTAGGGTACCCGCAAGTAACCTGGCCGCCCCGGCCGCAGAAAAGACGAGTAGCCGCTACTCGCGACTGCCTTCGGGGGCGCCCCTAGCCTGAAAACTCACGCAAGCTGACCGTGCTGCTGGGGCCATTGGCGCCACCGCTGCCTTTCCCCACCATGGTCCGTTTCACACATATATATGGGGAGAAAACATGAAACGCACCTTAGCCACACTGGGGGTGATGGGGCTGGGCCTGCTCAGCGTCACAGCACCCGCCATGGCGGCCTCCGACCAGGTGGTGGTCTGCCATCAGGGAAGCGGCGGCCTGACGCCGTTGTCGTTCAACGTCAACGGGATTGGCGGTCACGACCAGCATGCACAAGACATCATCCCGCCAACGCCCAAACTTCCACAGGGAAAGAACTGGACCAACGCAGGAAAGATCCTCTACGTCGCCAATTGCGCGCCGCTGCCCCCGGGCGAGGTCATCGATCCGCCCGTCGTCGTCGATCCTCCCGTGGTGACACCGCCGGTCGTGACACCGCCGGTCGTCGTCGATCCCCCCGTGGTGACCCCACCGGTCGTGACACCGCCGGTCGTCGTCGATCCCCCCGTGGTCACACCGCCGGTCGTCGATCCGCCCGTCGTCGTCGCTCAGCCCGTGGTGCAGCCACCGGCCGCGGCTCCGGTGGTCAACCCGCCGGCCCCGGTCGTCGCTGCGGCCGCGCCGGCCCAGCCCGCTGCCGCCCAGCAGGTTGCCGCGTCCCCGCAGGCCGCAGCCCAGGCCGCTCCGGTGGCCGCCCCCGTCAGCGTGGGAACCAACCAGGGCTTCAACGCCCAGACCGCGGTTGACGCCCGGGACGGCGGCCCGGCATGGCTTGCCGGCGTGGGGGCACTGGCGGCCGCAGGAGCTGCGGTGGCAGTACGCCGCCGGTCCCGCTCCGTGAACAGCGCCGGCTAGCCGGAGGCCGCTCGCAGCGGCCCCGCGACAAGGAAGGCGTCCTGCCAGTGCCCGGCAGGACGCCTTCCTTCCACCACCGAACAACGCAGGAGGAGTGCCATGCCACAGGAACGGAGCCGGCATGCTGCCCGGGCCCGGCGGCCGTGGCGGCGCGTGAACCGGGGCGACCTGGCCATCCTCTCCTGCGGCGTGGTGGCCTTCCTGTCGTTCACCTTTGGCAGTCCGTTGTTCCCCCAAGGACACGCGGCGTCCCACACCGGCTCCGCGGTCACGGTCCCCATGACGCCAGGCGCCGTTCCGTCCGGCAGTGCGGCCGCCCCGATGGCGTCAACAGGCACGCCGGATGCCACGTCCGCCCCTGTCCAGGCGTCGCCAGCCGCAATCCCGGGCTCGGCGGCCCCGGCAGGACCCCAGCTTCCGGCTGCGGCGCAACCCGTCCACATCCGCTACCCCTCCGCTGACTTCGATGTAGCCATCCATCCCCTGGACCTCGATGGCGCCGCCCAGTCCAGCCGGACCATCGAGCCGCCTGCCACCAAGGACGGCTACTGGCTGACACCGTTCGGAGTTCCGGGCAAAGGCTCCGGCAACACCACCTACGTGATCGGCCACAGCTGGGAGGGCGCGGACGCCCCTTTCAACCACCTCAGTTCAACGGCGGCCGTGGGCGACCGCTTTGAGGTGGAAACCGCTGCCGGCACCATCACCTACAAGGTGGACAGTGTCACCACCTACGTGAAGTCCACCCTGAAGGACAGCCCGGTCTGGGACATGGTGCCCAACCGGCTGGTCCTGATCAGTTGCTACACGGAAGATCCGTGGGGCAAGAATGTTGTGGTCACTGCCTACCCGGCAGCGGCCTAGCGCCGAAACCGGCAACAGCGCAGGGCGAACGACTCCATGCGACAGGCCGAAGGTACCTGTTGACGCCGGACCCCGCGGGCGGACAATGGGCAGCATGACGTGGGAATACGCTGACGGTGCACCGCTGCTGGTGGGCGTCACGCCCGGACAGCACCCCGAGGTCCTCCAAACCGCCGCCAACCTTGCCGCCCGGCTGGCCGCGCCCCTGGTATGCGCTTACGTGGATGAGGCCAGCTACCTGGTCGAGTGGGACCCTGCCCGATCCGCCCACCGCCTCTCCCTGCACCCGGACGATGACAGCGACATCCGCGGCGTTGCAACCGAACTGAAGGCCCTGATCCGTGCTGCCGTGGACAAAGCGGCGTCCGGCGGCGGCGCGCCGGAGTGGTCGCTCCGCACGCTTGCCGGGGATCCGGCCCGCGCCCTGGGGCAGCTCGCCGCCGAACTGGACGCCCCGATGATCATCGTGGGAACCTCCGAGCGCGGCTTTTCGCACCGCCTTTCGGAGGCCCTCAGCGGCTCGGCGGGCACGTGGCTCAGCCATCACCAGAGCCGCCCCGTCCTGGTGGTCCCCTATCGGATGCCAGCCCATGAGGACGTACCGTGACCCGCGGATTCCAAAGGCAAACAGCCCGCCGGGTGACCGCCTAAAGTAAAGCGAAAGTAGTTATTCGCGTAGCTGGCGCGGTGCCCTACCAGCCAGTAAGCTGATTCAAGCGGGCCGGTTCCACGGAAGTGGAAAACGGGAAACTGCCCAAATGCTGCTCCGGAGTGCGTATCCCCCAATAACGCACTCCGGAGCTTTTTTGTGCCCTTTCAGCAGCCGGCCACGCAGGAATCCCTTCGGGGAGTAATACCCCCATGGGGTACTTGCCAGATACCCCCACGGGGTATATTTTTGGGTACATGAACCCTACCGAAGAAGCTGCCGCGGCGGTGGATACTGCCCGCCCGGCAGGCGATGAAACACCCCAGCACGGGTACACGGGGAACAAGGAAGCCTACCTTCGGCGCCTGAAGCGCATCGAAGGCCAGGTCCGGGGCATCGCCCGCATGGTGGATGAAGACAAGTACTGCATCGACATCCTGACCCAGGTTTCCGCCGTCACCAAGGCCCTGCATGCCGTCAGCCTGGGCCTGGTCGAGGAACACATCGGCCATTGCGTGGTGGGCGCTGCCTCGGAACCGGACCCCGCCGCGCGCGCCGAGGCGATCGACGCCAAGGTGAAGGAAGCCGCCGACGCCATCGGCCGCCTGCTTCGCTGACCACAGAACCCCACCCCGGCTACCGCCGGCCAGAAAGAAGGAGCACGCCATGAGCACCACCTCCCCCGCCATCACCACCATCAGTGTCTCGGGCATGACCTGCGGCCACTGCGTATCCGCGGTCAGCGAAGAAATCGAAGCCCTGGACGGGGTCCAAGCCGTGAAGGTGGACCTCAACGCCGGCGGCATCTCCACCGTGACCATCACGTCCAGCGGCGGCCTCTCGCCCCAGGACCTCGGGGAGGCCGTGGCTGAGGCCGGCTACCTGATGGTCGCCAACGAGGCCTGAAAACCCCTCCCATACCGGAAAGCGGACATGAGCCACCAAGAACTGCTGCACCCGCCGGGCACCCGCGTGGTGGAACTGGACATCCAGGGGATGACGTGCGCCTCCTGCGTCAACCGGGTGGAAAAGAAACTCGGGAAGCTCGACGGCGTGGCAGCCACGGTCAACCTCCCGCTGGAGCAGGCCTACGTGACGGCCCCGGACGGCATCACCGACGAGCAGCTGGTGGACACGGTCAACGCCGCAGGGTACACAGCGAGCGTCCGCGTGCCGCGCACGGCGGAACCCAGCGTCGAACACGCCGCCGCACAGCTTCGTCCCCGCCTCATCCTCGCCGCCGTCCTGACCGTTCCGGTCTTCCTGGTGAGCATGGTCCCGGCGTTCCAGTTCCCCAACTGGGGCTGGGCGGCGGCCCTGCTGTCGCTTCCCGTGGTTACCTGGGCGGCGTGGCCCTTCCACCGCGCGGCCGCAGTGAACGCCAGGCATCTGGCATCCACCATGGACACCCTGGTGTCGCTCGGCGTCGCCGCCGCCTACCTTTTCTCGGCCTGGCAGCTGGTGGCCGACCCCGGCATGACGGAGCACCCGGGCATGGAGGCCATGTCCGGCGGCCTGTACTTCGAGGTGGCGTCCGTGGTCACCACCTTCCTGCTCCTCGGCCGCTACTTGGAGGCCAACGCCAAGCACAAGGCCGGCGACGCGCTCCAGGCCCTGCTGAACCTGGGCGCCAAGGACGCCACGGTCCTGCGCGGCGGACGCGAACAGCAGGTCCCCGCGGACCACCTGCAGGTGGGCGACGTCCTGGTGGTCCGCCCGGGCGAGAAGATCGCCACCGACGGCGTGGTCATCGAGGGCGATTCCGCCGTGGACACGTCGCTGGTCACGGGCGAGTCCGTTCCCGTGGAGGTGGCCCCGGACAGCCGCGTAACCGGCGCCACCATCAACACTTCCGGGCGTCTGCTGGTCCGGGCAACCCGGGTGGGGTCTCAGACCACCCTGGCCCAGATGGCCCGCCTGGTATCCCAGGCCCAGACCGGCAAGGCACCTATTGCCCGCCTCGCGGACCGCATCAGCGCCGTCTTCGTTCCGGTGGTCCTGGCCATTGCCGCCCTCACGCTCGTGTTGTGGCTCCTGCTCGCCGGCCCGGACGCGGACGGCGGCCACCTTCGACAGGCCTTCACGGCGGCCGTCGCCGTGCTGGTGATTGCCTGCCCGTGCGCCCTGGGCCTGGCCACCCCGGTCGGCCTGCTGGCGGGCAGCGGCCGCGGAGCGCAGCTGGGCCTGCTGATCAAGGGCCCGCAGGTCCTGGAGGATACCCGCACCGTGGACACCATCCTGCTGGACAAGACCGGCACGGTCACCACCGGCGCCTTGGCCGTAGACGCCGTGCTGGCATTCCCCGGGTTCGCCCGGGGTGGAATCCTCCGGCTCGCCGGCGCCGTCGAGGCCGCCTCCGAGCACCCGGTGGGCCGGGCCGTTGCGGCCGCGGCTTCCGCCCTGGATCCTGCAGGCACAACGGACGACGACGGCCTGCCGCCAGTGCAAGGGTTCAGTTCCGCCCCGGGCGGCGGGGTGTCCGGAACCGTGCAGGGCAGGTTTGTGTTGGCGGGGCGCAGCGGCTGGCTGGAGCAGAACGGCATCATCCTGGACCCCGCCCAGCAGGCAAACCTGATGGCCACCGAGGAAAGCGGTGCCACGGCTGTTTGCGTCGCGGTGGACGGCATGCCGGCCGGAATCATCAGCCTCCGGGACACCGTCAAGGAAGGTTCCGCGGCCGCCGTCGCCCGGTTGAAGGCGCTGGGCCTGCGGCCCATCCTGCTGACCGGGGACAATGCCGCGGTCGCCGCCCGGGTGGCCGCCGCCGTCGGCATCGCCGCGGACGATGTCCACGCCGGCGTCCTGCCCGAAGGAAAGGTCGAAGCGGTGCGCAAACTCCAGGCCGGCGGTGCCACGGTGGCCATGGCCGGCGACGGCGTAAATGACGCCGCAGCCCTGGCGCAGGCGGATCTGGGGATTGCCATGGGGTCCGGAACCGACGTTGCCATCGAGGCCGCCGACCTGACCGTCATGGGCAGCGACCTGGCCCAAGTGGCGCAGGCCATCGAGCTGTCCCGGAAGACCCTGGCCACCATCAAGGCCAACCTGTTCTGGGCATTCTTCTACAACGCGGTGGGCATCCCGGTGGCGGCACTCGGCCTGCTCAACCCGATGATTGCCGGAGCCGCGATGGCCGCCAGCTCCGTCCTGGTGGTTGCCAACTCGCTGCGGTTGCGCAGCTTCGGAAAACCGGGGCAGTGAACCTCAGGCGGTACCGTACCGCACGGACGCGCGCGCCCGAGCCTTGGCCGCTTCGGCCTCACGGTCCTTCGGCGGCGCCTGCGTCACCAGGGCGTCGAGCAGGTGCTGCGTGATGTGCGCAATCTCGTGCACCGCATCGTCAAAGGCTTCCTGGTTGACCTTGGACGGTTTGGTGCTGCCGCTGATCTTGCGGACATACTGCAATGCGGCAGCATGGACTTCCTCCGACGTGGCGTGCGGTTCAAAGTTGTGAAGGGTTCGGATATTCCGGCACATACCGCCATGCTAGGCTCTTCGAACGCCTGGGATCGACCCCTTTTTTACCGAATCCAGCCACGGCGCCATGGGGAGGCCTGCATGGGCAGGGCTGCCCATCGACACCGTTTTACGGACCGGGGTAGGTTTTAGGCAATGGATCTTCCGGATGAGCCGGGGGGCCGCTGGGGATGCCGACCAGGTTCGGATCCACGTTCTAACAAGGAGAAACTGATGGCTATTTGGGGTGCAGACGTTGAGCAGCTTCGCCAGCTCGGCAGCAAGCTTCAGGCAGGGGCGTCCGAGATCGAGACGCAGAAATCCACACTTACCAAACTTCTGCACGGGACCGACTGGAAGGGCCCGGACGCGGACAAGTTCAAGAGCGAATGGGATGGCCAGCACTCCACGCTGCTGACCAAGGTTGCCGAGGCCTTGAAAGAGGCCGGCAGCAAGGCCAAGCGCAATGCTGAGCAGCAGAGCCAGGCCTCGAACGGCTAATGCCTTGGGCGGCACGATGTGCCGCCCGGACGGCCCGGGCACCGCAAGGTGCCCGGGCCGTTGTCCTTTAAGGCATGGGTTCCCCTGGACGGCAGCGGCTACGGCACGGGTTCGACGTCGTTCGCGTGCTCCAGGGCCGACGCCGGCATGGGAGCCCCGGGCGCTTCCCCGTCCGCGGCCGCGGCGCGGAGCTCGTCGAGCCGCACCAGGATGACGCCGCCGACGATCAGCACGCCGCCCAGCAGCTGGATGGCGCCTGGGAGCTCGCCCAGCAGCAGCCACGCCCAGACGACGGCGAACAGCACCTCGGTCAGCGACACGAAAGATGCCACCTTGGAGCCCAGGGCCCGGGCCGCCATGATGCCTGAGGTGTAGGCCAGGACAGTGGCCAGCACCACCAAACCCGCCAGCGGCCCCCACCATGGCATGGTCCAGGGGCCCAGGCGGGTGTCCGCCGTGCTGAATGCCATGGGGAGCACGCCCGTGGCACCCGCCAGCCACATGACGGCTGCACCCACCAGGAGTCCGCCCGAGGCCAGGACGATGGGCGGCAGGGTGTCGTTTTCCTTTGCGGTGATGAAGAAGTAGATGGCCAGGCAGACGGCGGCCGCCATGCCCCACAGGACGCCTGCCAGATCAACCTTGACGGCGCCGGTGAGGTCAAGGACCAGTATCAGCCCGGCCAGGGAGAGCAGCGTCCCGACGGAGGTCAGCACCCGGGGGCGCCGCCGGCTTGCGGCCCAGAGCCATAGGACGATGATCACCGGGGCAAGGTATTCGAGCAGCAGCGCAACCCCGACGGACAGCCGGGCCACGGCGTTGAAGTAGAACAGCTGGCAGGCCGCAACCCCGATCAGCCCGAACAGCCCAATGGTGAGCCAGTTGTCCCGCAACTGGTGCCAGCGGCCCTTCAGCGCGGAGACTGCCGGCAGGGCAAGGATCAGTGCGGCGCCCGTCAGCCGGGCGGTGACGGCCGCCCCGGGGGACCAGCCGGTTTCGAGGAGCGCTTTGGCAAAGGACCCGGACAGGCCGAAGACAGCGGAGGAAAAAAGCGCGATGCCAAGCCCGGAGGCGAGGAAGCCGGGCCGCCTGAAGGGCGCTTGGGGGTGAGTGTGGTTCGTGGCGGCAGGCACCGTCGCCTCCTGTCAGGAGTAAAGTGGGGTAATGGTCATGACAGTACGCTTCCGCACTGTAAGGAGTCAACATGGTTTTCGCCCCTGACACGGAGGTGGCCCTCCGCACGGTGGTGAACCTCATCAATACGGCCGCGAATGGCAGGGAAGGGTTGGCCTCGGTCGGGGACCTGGACAGCTTCCTGGCGGCCGAGGGCTTTTCCGGGGCGAGGACACGGGACGCCGCGGAATTGCAGAGCGTCCGGCAGTTGCGGGGCTTACTGGCAGGGGTGTGGACAGCGGGCGAGGACGCCGCCGTGGACACCGTCAACCGGCTGTTGCGCGACGCCAACGCCCTCCCGCAGCTGATGAAGCACGACGGTTGGGACTGGCACCTGCATGCCACGGCTCCCGAGGCCCCGCTGGCGGACAGGATGAGCACCGAGGCGGCCATGGCCTTGGCGGATGTGATCCGCAGCAAGGAAATGGACCGCCTGCGGACATGCGAATCGGAGGACTGCGATGCTGCCGTCCTGGACCTGAGCCGGAACCGCTCCAAGCGGTACTGCGATACCGGCAACTGCGCCAACCGTGCACACGTTGCCGCCTACCGTGCCAGGCAGGCAGCGGCGGGTTAGGCGTTCCGCCGCAGCGTTCCTATCCCTGGTGCCGGGTGCCGCCCGTGTCGTCCTCGGGGTCCTGGCTGGTGGGCGTACCGAAACCATGGCCGGGCTTGGGCGCGGAACTGAGGTTCACGCCGGATCCCTTGCCGAGGTGTTCGGCGTTTTCCTTGTAGCTCATGGACAACATGGCGGCCACCACCAGGGTGACGATGAAGGCGATGCCGGCTGCGGTGAAGGCGAGATCGAAGCGGGGCGCGCGCGCACTGCCGCCGGAAGCGAAGATCAGCACGGCAACGAAAGCGACGACGGCCCAGAACGCCGAGAACATCAGCGGCCCCTTCACCGAGGTCCGCAGCTTGCGCGGTTTTCCTGGATGCTGGTCAGCCACTGTGGTTCCTCCCTGCAGGCGGCACGCGGCCGGCCTGGTTTCACGAATTGCGGTGTAGCACCAAATTTTCTACAACTAGTAGAAGGGCGCTCTTCCTAGTTTACGGCTTGACGGCACCGGCGCGGGCATCGTGGCGCAGCGTCAGGCCGGAAAGCACCCACAGCACACCCGAAATAATCGCGCCACCACCGGCCACGCCCAGCAGCGCATGGGCACCAAGGTTGATGAAGAACGGCAGCAGCACTGCCGTGCCAATCCCGATCGCCCCGGATGCGATCCAGTCCCGTGCCAGGACGTGCCGCCCCCGATGCCGCAGGCCGCACGCCAGCTCAAGAACCCCGGCCACGCCGAGACCCAAGGCGGCAATGACACCAAACAGCAGGTCGCTGTGCAGCAGGATCACCGCCACACCGGCGCCGGCAAGCGCCGACCCCGCTGCGGACAGCAGCTTGCCGGGAGCCGAGTTCCGGGCAAACCCGGCGGCCGGGATGGCTTGCAGGGACACGACGCCGGCGGCCAGAAGGTAGAGTCCTCCCGCCCAGCCCATGACCTCAACGGAGGGGGAGGTCCAGAAGACCGTTACGGCGCCGAACACCAGCGCCACCACGGAACGGAGCAGGATTGGCTTCCAGAGTTCAGGGCGGGGTGAGGTTCCGGGAACTGCGCCCGCGGGAGTCGATGGTTGCGTCACCGGTCCAGTTTAGTGGGGGCAGCTGGAAGGTAGAACCGGACCCTGCAGCCGATGTTCAGGCGGGACCAAGCACCATCCAGCGGTCTGAACGGGCGCGCAGTCCGAGGGTGACGGCGCGCGCCGCCATATAACCCAGGGCGAAAGCAGCCCACAGCCACCCCAGCCCGGCAGCGCCCGGGCCACCGGAGAGCGCCACCGCCGCCAGCAGCGGCAGGTAGGCAGCAAGGTTCACCACACCGGCCAGCGCCAGGTAGCGGGCGTCGCCGGCACCGATCAGCACCCCGTCCAGGACGAAGACATATCCGGCGATGGGCTGGCCCGCGGCCAGCACCCACAGGGCAACGGCGAGCACCGACTGCACGCGGGCATCAGGGGTGAACAAGATCCCCACCCAGGGGGCCACCGCCGCGAGCAGCACGCCCGTCACCACCCCGAACCCCGCTCCCCAACGGACCATGGTCCTGGTCAACTCCCGGGCCTTGGCCGCATTGGAGGCGCCCAGTTCCTTGCCGATCAGCGCTTGGGCGGCAATGGCCAAGGCATCCAGCGCGAACGCCAGGAAGGAAAAGGTGGTCATGGCCAGCTGGTGCGCGGCAAGGTTGACCTCACCCTGCGCCGTCACCACCACCACGGTGGCCAGGATCGCCGCACGCAGGCTGAGGGTGCGCAGCATCAGCCAGGACCCGACGCGCGCCATGCTCCGGATGCCCCGCCAGCTGGGCACCAGGGGGACGCCCTGGCGGACCGCGTACCTGCGCACCATCACCAGGTAGACGGCGGCCATGGCCCATTGCGCCAGGCTGGTGCCCATCGCCGAACCCACCACGGACAACCCCAGCCCGTACACCAGCCACACATTCAGGACGATATTCACGCCGAACCCCGCGGTGGCCACCACCAGCGGCGTCCTGGTGTCCTGCAACCCGCGCAGCACACCGGTCCCGGCGAAGACCAGCAGCATGGCAACGAGTCCGGGCATGGACCAGCGGAAGTAGTCGATGGCAAAGCTGCGCACGCTGCCGTCGGCGCCGAGCAGGCCGATGAGCGGTTCCGCGGCGATGAACCCAGCCACGGCCAGCAGCAGGCCCAGCAGCAGCGCCAGCCAGGCGCCGTCGCGCCCGGCCGCCAAGGCCTTCCCCACCTGGCCCTGGCCAAGGGCGCGGGCCACGGCGGGGGTGGTTGAGTAGGCAAGGAACACCATGAGTCCGACGACGGTCTGCAGCACCGCCGAGGCCAGGCCCACGCCTGCGAGCTGGGGAACGCCGAGGTGCCCTACGATGGCCGAATCCGCCAGCAGGAAGAGCGGCTCGGCAACCAGCGCTCCAAAGGCTGGCACGGCGAGGCGGAGTATCTCCCGGGAATGGCTCCGGGGAGGGGCCGTGGCGGCGGATGAGGGATCTGTTGGCACCGTGCCAGCTTAACCGGGCGCAATGACCCCGGAAGAGAGCATGACAAAGACCACAATCGTCCGGATTTTGTTGACTCTTCAAGCATATGTGGGGAAGGGTGGAATTCATGAACCAGTCACGACTGACCACAGTTGCCCTTACCGTCCTGCGTGTCATCCTGGGTTTCCTCTTCGCGGCCCACGGCTGGCAGAAGTTCAATGAATGGACCATCGCCGGCACCCAGGCCTCCTTCGCCAAGATGGGCGTCCCCGCTGCGGACGTCATGGCCCCGGCCGTCGCCGTCCTTGAACTGGCAGGCGGCGCAGCCCTGATCCTCGGTGTCCTCACCCGCGTGGTGGCCGCCCTCCTGGTCCTCGATATGCTCGGTGCACTCTTCCTGGTCCACGCTCCCGCAGGTGTCTTCGCGGCGAACGGAGGCTACGAACTGGTACTGCTCCTGGCCGCGGCAGCCTTCGCGCTGGCGCTGGCCGGCCCCGGCCGACTCTCCATTGACCGGGCGCTGTTCGGCCGGCGCACCTCACGGCTGGCCGTCCTGGCCTAGTCCGCTTCCGTCCCGAAACGCCTCACGGCGGCCGGCCACGCCATGGTGACCGGCCGCCGTCGGACGTTAAGCGGCGCTCCCCGGGCGGCTGCACGCCGGCCCAGGCCGCTGCGGCGTGAACCGGCCGGTAACCTGGGCCCTCAGTATGATCGCAGCATGACTGAGACCGGCCACCCCAACTCCGTGACCCTCCGCTTCCTCGCCGCCCCCACCGATGTGGGGCACAGCGGCTCCGTGGACGCCGGCACGGTGCTCGAATGGGTGGACAAGGCCGCGTACGCGGCGGCCGTGGGCTGGGCCAAGTCCTACTGCGTGACCGCATACGTGGGAAACATCCACTTCGCCGACCCGGTCAACAGCGGCGACATGGTGGAGGTTGAAGCCACCATCGTCTACACCGGCCGCTCCTCGATGCATATCCGCACCGTGGTCTCATCCGGGGATCCGAAAGGCGGCCCGGCCACTATGCGCAGCCAGTGCATGGTGATCTTCGTAGCCGTAGGGACGGACGGCAAACCCATCCCGGTGCCCCAGTTTGAGCCCGCTACCCCCGCCGAGGTTGAGCAGCGCGACCATGCGCTGGCAAGGATCAAGGTCCGCGAACAGATCGTGGAAGCCATGAACCACCAGGAATATACGGACGCCGGCACCGCCGAACGCGTCACGCTTCGGTTCATGGCCGCCCCCACCGACGTGAACTGGGGCGGCAAGGTCCACGGCGGCATCGTGATGAAGTGGATCGACGAGGCCGCCTACCTATGTGCCTCACGCTACTGCGGCCGGGACACCGTGGCCGTCTTCTCCGGCGGCGTGCGCTTCTACCGGCCTTTGCTGATCGGCCACGTGGTGGAGGTGGAGGCCCGGCTGGTGTACACCGGCAACAAGGGCATGCACATTGCCGTCCACGTCCGTTCCGGCGACCCGAAGGGACGCGAACTTAGCCTCACCACCTACTGCCTCACCGTGATGGTGGCGCGCGACGATGACGGCAACTCCGTCCCCGTACCACCCTGGGTGCCGGTCAGCGACGAAGACAAGCGGCTGCACGCCCACGCCCGCGAACTCCTGGAGATCCGGGGAACGGCGCCCGGAAACCGGCGGCCCAACCACCTGCTGGCCGGCACGGCTCCCGCAGCCACCGCCGCGAACGGAGCCTAGAAGCCGCCGCCCCCGGAGTCGCCCGCCATGTTGGCGAAGCGGGAGTAATGGCCCTGGAACGCCACCACGATGTCCTTGGTGGGGCCGTTACGGTGCTTGGCCACCAGGATGTCCGCCTCGCCCGCACGGGGTGATTCCTTGTCGTAGACATCCTCGCGGTGCAGCAGGATCACCATGTCGGCGTCCTGTTCGATGGAGCCTGACTCGCGGAGGTCAGAGACCATGGGCCGCTTGTCCTGGCGCTGTTCCGAGCCACGGTTCAGCTGGGACAGTGCGATCACGGGCACCTGGAGTTCCTTGGCGAGGAGTTTGAGCGCACGGGAAAACTCGGACACTTCCTGCTGGCGCGATTCCACCTTCTTGCCTGAGCTCATCAGCTGCAGGTAGTCGAGGATGACCAGCTTGAGGTCGTGCTGCTGCTTCAGGCGCCGGCACTTGGCCCTGATTTCCATCAGGGACATGTTGGGGCTGTCGTCGATGAACAGCGGGGCATCATTCATCCTGCCCATGGTGGTGGCGATCTTGGACCACTGCTCGTCCTTGATGGTTCCCTTGCGGAGGTCCTGCAGGCCAATGGTGGCCTCGGCGGACAGCAGGCGCATGGCGATCTCGTTCCGGCCCATTTCCAGGGAGAACATGACGGTGGACAGGTTGTTCTTGATGGCCGCGGACCGCGCGAAGTCCAGGGCGAAGGTTGATTTACCCACGGCTGGGCGGGCCGCGATGACGATCATCTGCCCCGGGTGGAGGCCGTGGGTCAGCTCATCGAGTTCGTAGAAGCCGGTGGGCACACCGGTCATGCCCTCGCCGCGGTGGCCGGACGCCTCGATTTCATCCACCGTGGATTCCATGACGTCCTTGAGGACCACGTAGTCTTCCGCGGTGCGGCGTTCCGCCACGGCGTAGACTTCGGCCTGCGCCTGGTTCACCAGGTCTTCCACTTCGCCGTCCGAGCCGTAGCCCAACTGGACGATCTTGGTGCCGGCGTTGACCAGCCGGCGCAGTACGGCCCGTTCGGCAACGATCTCGGCGTAGTACCCGGCGTTGGCCGCCGTGGGTACGGTCTGGATGAGCTCGTGCAGATAGGCAGGGCCGCCAATCCTGTTGATTTCGGCGCGTTTGGTCAGTTCGTCCGACACCGTGACGGCGTCCGCCGGTTCCCCGCGTCCGTAGAGGTCGATGATGGCCTCATAAATGGTCTCGTGGGCCGGGCGGTAGAAATCCTGGCCCCGGAGGATCTCCACGACATCAGCAATGGCGTCCTTGGACAACATCATGCCGCCCAGGACCGACTGTTCCGCGGGGATGTCCTGGGGAGGTTTCCGGCTCGCGTCCGATCCGCGGGTCGCTTCCACCGGGTCCAGATGCGCGATTGTCAAAGCTGCCGTCCTCCATTTGTGCCGGGCCAGGCGCCCGGTGATCCATCCTGTTTGCGGATCCGAAACAGAACCGCCACGCGTCCAGTACTACCCGGAAGCTCTGACAATGAGGCGCCCGCGGGCCGGATGCCGCCTCCGGCCGGAAGTTATCCCCACTATCCACAGCTTTTCCACAGAGCGCCCGGAAAGGGCCATGGGAGAGGCTCTGGATCGCGGCGTACAGGCCGTGGCCTGGCCGTGAAAAACAGGTACCCCGCTACGGTAGCCGCCCCCGGTCCAGCGGCAAAGCCAGTACTCCGGAACTGCTGTGGATAACCTGTGCACTACGGGGCATAGCTTGTGCACAGCCTGTGGGGAAGTCTGTGGATACAGAATTTTTTTACCTCCTAAAAGCCCACTGACCTGCGGAAACATCTTCACCAGCATGTGGAGTAAATATTTCTTTCCAGGAATTTCATCCACAGGTCCGCGCCCGCACCCGCAGGCCGGAACCAGCCTGGGGCCGGTCGCGGCATGCCGGCATCCTCCTGCGTGGCGCTGCTCATATTCCCTTGGCGGAGCTTGACCGGCAGGGGAACGCTGCAGTATGCAGCAAGATGAATATTGCTGTGGATAACCGGGTTCTGGATTAAGCTCTAGGTATGGCTTTGGCTGGACGGACAGCCGGCAACGCAACCGCCTTGGCGACCGCCAGGAAGTACACAGAACGGCTCGTAAAAAATGGAATCCCTAGTGGTCCCGGTCCTTATCCTGCTCGCCGTCGTTGCGGGGGTCATCGTGGCCTACCGCGCAGCCCGCGGGCGCAGGGCGTCAGGTGGAGGAGCCCCGTCCCGGCCGGCCGGCCCGGCACAGGACCAGGCGACGGAACTGGCCCGTGCCGCTGCCGGCAAGTTGTCAGAAAGCGAACACCGTCGCTTGTACGCCATGATCGCGCAGGGGCAGCCGTTGGCCGCCATCAGGCTGTACCGGGAGGTCACGGGCGAGGGACTCCGGGCCTCGCGCGACGCCGTCGGCGCCCTGGCGGCACACCCCCAGCCCTACCGCCAGCAGGAGCCGGTAGAGGCTGTGCAGGAGGATGACGAGCCACAACGCTTCCCCTACCGCTACCGCGCCATCGCCAGCAAGGGCGACGTGACCCGTGAAGTGAGCAGCAATATGCTCAACGACGAAATCTACGGCCGGATCCGCTCCTTGGCCCGCAGCGGGGACACCGAGGCTGCCGTTACCGCCTTGACGCGCCACTCGGACATCTCCCCGGTCCAGGCCCGGGAATTCATCGCGCTGCTGGACGACTAGCGCGGTCCGGCGATTCCGGCCAGGAGTTGCTCGAAAGGCAGGGACTCCAGGGGTGCGGGCTTCCGGCCCGGCTGGGGACCCTCCAACAGCAGGGTAAATTCGGCGGCAGCGCGCTCAATGCGGTCGGCCAGCGACGAGCCACCCTCTTCCGCGGTTCCCCAGTCCTGGGGCCCGGCAAAGACTCCCGTGGCGGCCGTGCGGGTGCGCAGGTAGCTGAACAACGGGCGCAAGGCGTAATCCAGCACCATCTGGTGCCGGTCGGTACCTCCGGTGGCGCCCAGCAGGACAGCCTTGCCGTCCAGGGACTTGGGGTCCAGGACGTCGAAGAACGATTTGAAGAGGCCGCTGTAGGAGGCGCTGAAGACCGGCGTCACGGCGATGATCCCATCCGACGCCTCCACCCCGGCGATGACTTCCGCCAAGCGCGGTGCGGCGTATCCCGTGACGAAGTTGTTGGCGATGTCGACGGCGAGGTCCCGGAGTTCGACGACGTCGACCAGCACCTCGTGGCCACCGGCGGTGAGCCGCCGCTCGGCAGCGGCCGCCAGCTGGTCGGCCAGCAGCCGGCTGGACGACGGGACGCCAAGTCCGGCGGAGAGGACTGTGATACGGCGGGTTTCCATGGCATTCTCCTGGTGCTCGTTCATTCGATCATACATGCATTTGCATCTATATCCCTGAACCGCGGTACCTCCTCATGTATTCCCGTGACCCGCATCAAAGCAGGACGGTGCCCTGGATGCAGGTAGTGGACTCTCCGCCCACCCACACATCGTCGTCCTCGGCGGTGACATGTACACGCCCTGCCCGGCCCAGGACGGTACCCTGCGCGGCGACATAGCGCCGAGGTGCCCTGCCGCTACCAATAAGCCACTGGGCGGCCCCAGCGTTGAAGCTGCCCGTCACCGGATCCTCCACCATCGCATCACCCGGGATAAACGTCCGCACCTCAAAGTCGGCGTCCCCTCCGGACAGATGCGGCCCGATGACTCCGACCTTCAGGTTCCCCATGGCCACCGGATCCGGCACGAGCGCCATCACCTGGTCCGCAGACCCCAGCAGGACACCGATCCACTCCGGCCCATTCACCAGCCAGGATGCGTCCACGATGTCACCGGCCGGGATTCCCAGGGCGACAGCCAACTGGCGCCGAAGGGGCTCGTCCACGGCCTCAAAGCGGGTCAAGGGCGGTGCGGCGAAAGCCAATCGGCCGGCGTCGCGCTTGATCCTGACCAGACCGGCACCGCACTCCTGGACCACGAAGCCGCTGGACTTCGGAACCCCGCCGGCCTGCAGCCAGGTATGTGCGGATCCCAGCGTGGGGTGCCCCGCGAACGGGAACTCCTCGCTCCCGGTGAAGATCCGGACCTTGTAGTCGGCGCGGGGATCCTCCGCGGGCAAGAGGAAGGTGGTTTCGGAGAGGTTGGTCCAGTTCGCGAAGTGCTGCATTGTTGCCGCGTCAAGACCGTGGGCATCGAGGACGACGGCGAGCGGGTTGCCGCGGTAGGCGTTGCCGGCGAAAACATCCACCTGGTGGAAAGGACGGCTGCTGGGTGTCGGGTTCACCGGAGCAGGTTACCACCGGCCCGCCGGGCGGACTGCCGGTCCTAGGAAGGGAGCAGCGGCAGGGCCATGGCGGCCAACGGAATGGCGGTGAGCACAGCACAAAAGCCCAGGTTGATCCACCGGTAGGTTGCGAGGATGGCGACAAATTCCCGAAGGAACGCGCTGGGGATAAAGTAGCCCGCCGTCCTGGCCCCGGTGACGTGGGCGCGCAGGCCCGCACGCCGGGTGAACATGGCCGCACGAAACACGTGGTAGCTGCTGGTGACCACCGTGACGGGCGCGTCCGGCCGCTCCATCAGCGCGCGCGAAAAGTGCAGGTTCTCCATGGTGGTTGCTGCCCGGTCCTCCACGATGATCCTGTTGGCAGGAACACCCTGCTCCTGCAGGTAGCGGGCCATCGCTGTCCCTTCGGCGAGGAGTTCATCGGCTCCCTGCCCGCCACTGGGAATCAGAGCCCTGATGGACCCGCCATGCTTGCCCCGGTACAGGCGCGCCGCCGCGTCAAGCCGGGCGGCCAGCAGGGGCGGAACCGAGCTGCCGGCCAGGCCGGAACCCAACACCACCACGTATTCGGGATGGCGGCGCGGCGGCAGGTGCGAGTAAATCAGCGAATAGACCAGATAGCTGACGAACACGAAGCCCACGTAGCCGGTCAGCAGGGCAGCCGCCGACGTGAGCGCCCGTAGTGCGGGTACGGCCGTCTGCAGGGCGGCCAGGACAAGGGGAACGGCCACCACGGCCAGCCCTGCCAGCAGGGACAGCAGGTTTGCCAGGCTGCGGCCTTCGCGGCGCAGCATGATGAGGCCGTTGAGGACAAGGAACACGGCCAGGATGGGCACTGAGACGATGAGCAGGAGGCCCAAGGCCACGGTTATGAGGACAGGGACGGAGTTGTTGGAGTTGTTGCCGGAGACCAGGAGGAGCCCAAGCCAGCCGATGACCGCCCCTGAGACGAGGAAGACTCCGTTCCGCAGGCGCCTCCGGTCGGTCGCAAAGCTGACGGCTGCGGCCAGCAGGAGGATGCAGCTGACGAAGAGGAACGGCAATGCTGGGTGACCTTCCGTGGAAACGGTGGAGTGGTGCAGGCCAGGAACAGCGGCCCGCCCCAAGCCTATGGCGCACGCGGCCGGCCGCTGGAAACCCCGGCAGTGACCTTGCACGCAAATGGCCCCCGCACCGGAATCCCGGGCGGGGGCCACTGAACTGCGGTGCGGAAACTACTTTCCGGCAACGACCTCAAGGTCGATGACAGCGGAAACATCCTCGTGCAGGCGGACGTTGGCCGTGTACGAACCGACAGACTTGATGTGGTTCGGCAGTTCAACGTTGCGCTTGTCGATGGCACCGAGGCCGGCGGCCTCGACTGCGGCAGCGACATCAGCAGGCTTGACGGTGCCGAAGAGACGACCGGACTCGCCGGCCTTCACCTCGAGCTTGACCTTCTTGGAGGACAGAGCCTGGGCCTGCGCCTGTGCAGCTTCAACAGAAGCGTGCGCACGGGCGGCGCGGGCAGCCTTGATGGACTCAACCTGCTTCTCGCCACCCTTGGTCCAGGTCAGGGCGAAGCCGCGGGGCAGCAGGAAGTTACGTGCGTAACCGTCCTTGACCTCGACAACATCGCCAGCAGCACCGAGACCGGTTACTTCGTGGGTCAGAATGAGCTTTGCCATGTTAGTTAATCCCTTCCTTAGCCGCGGCCAGCGCCGGAGTAAGGCAGCAGAGCAACTTCGCGGGCGTTCTTGATTGCCTGGGCGATCTTGCGCTGTTCCTGCACCGTGACGCCAGTGACGCGACGGGCGCGGATCTTTCCGCGGTCGGAGATGAACTTGCGCAGCAATGCTACGTCCTTGTAGTCGATGACAGTGATGTCAGCGGCCTTCAAGGGGTTGGACTTTGGTTTGGGCTTACGGAGTTCAGCCTTAGCCATCGTGGAGCTCCTATTCTAGGGAGCCCGTGGATATTGATCCACGGGATGGTGGTGGTCCGACGGCGGCAAAACCTTGGGTGCCTTGCGGCTCCCGGGCATTCCCGGCATCGGGCCGTTGTTTGGGTTTTAGAAGGGAGGTTCGGAATCGGGGCCGTTGCCCCAGCCGCCTGCATTGGACACGCCGGGCGTGGCCCAGGGATCGTCCTGTGCAGCCTGCTGGTTGCCGCCGCCCCAGCCTCCACCGGAGTTGCCGCCCTGGTTTCCACCAGGGTTGCCGCCTCCGAAGCCACCGCCGCCGTTGCCGCCGCCGAAGCCGCCCCCACCCTGTCCGCCGGAGCGCTGGGTGCGGTTGACCTTGGCGTTGGCGTAGCGCAGGCTGGGGCCGATTTCGTCGACCTCAAGCTCGATGACAGTGCGCTTTTCGCCTTCTTTTGTTTCGTAGGAACGGCTCTTCAAGCGGCCGGTGACGATCACGCGCATGCCCTTGGTCAGGGATTCGGCGACGTTCTCGGCAGCTTCACGCCAGACCGCGGCGCGGAGGAACAGGGTCTCCCCGTCCTTCCACTCGTTGGACTGGCGATCAAAGGTGCGGGGGGTGGAAGCGATGGTGAAGTTCGCTACTGCGGAACCGGACGGTGTGAACCGCAATTCCGGGTCATTGGTGAGGTTACCGATGACCGTAATGGTGGTCTCGCCTGCCATCTACTGCCTCCTTGTTCGATCCTGGGTGAAGAGTGCGTTCCTGCGGGGTAAAGAATGAATTTTGGTGCTGATTACTCAGCAACAACCTTCTGCTCTTCGGGGCGGGTGATCTTGGTGCGCATGATGGTCTCGTTAAGAGACAGCTGGCGGTCAAGTTCCTTGGCGGTTTCCGGCTTGGCGGTGAAGTTCACCACGGCGTAGATACCTTCGGACTTCTTCTTGATCTCGTAAGCCAGACGGCGACGGCCCCAGATGTCAACCTTTTCGATGGTTCCACCATCGTTGGTGATGACGTTCAGGAACTTCTGAAGCGACGGCTCAACGGTACGCTCTTCGACCTCGGGGTCGATGATTACCATCAATTCGTAAGGACGCATATGTGAACCCACCTCCTTTGGGCTAAGCGGTTACGGCATTTCCGTAACAGGAGGTTCATTTGCGATTCCGCGCAGTGCCTTGCCACCAGTACGGAGGCAGGACGCAGCACAGACTTCAATATCCTAGTGCATCTGGACCTGATAGGCGATTCGCGCTTGACTCAAGGCTAGCCGCGTGATGCGGCAGGAGCAGCCCGACCGGACACGTATGTGGAAAACGCAGGAGTGTGCCGGTCGCCATTAGACGTCTATGCGGTGCACCGCGGGACGCCACGCCCACCGCGCCGCTTCCGTTACCCAATTGTGATTCCACAGGGATTTTCGTGTACGGTCTTCGGGTGGGCCGCCCCAGCCGGCCCCAATCCCGGAAGACGCCCAACTCTGCCGCTTCCGCGATCCCTCAGGTTCCAAGGCAGAGGCGGGGGACCCAAGTGTCACGGGTATGGCTCCCGCCTGCCCTCGGGGTGAAGCCGCGATCCGCGGCCGAATGGCAGCATTCGAACCCGACAGCTAACCCCGCCGGCGTTGAGAGGTAAATTCCCCATGCCCGCATCCCGCAAATCGAGCGCCAAACGCGCCCGCCGTCATCAGAATGAGACCCCATCGGCCGGGCTCCGTCAGTTCTTGACATCCAGAGATTCCCGCCGCCTGCCCTTGGCCGCCGGCCTGGCAGCAGCCGTCCTCGGCGCAGCCTCCCTTGGCCTCGGCGTCGCCAACGGCAATGAAGCTGCCGACGTATCCCGGGTGGCCAGCGCCGCCGGGGCCGGCAGCGAGGTACAGGTCCAGCCCACCCCGTCGGCCGCAGTCCAGTCCGCTCCGGCGCCCGCCCCGGCACCGGCAGCCGCACCCGCGCCCGCACCAGAGCAGGCTCCGGCCCAGGCGCCGGCTCCCGCGGCACCCGCCCCGGCTCCGGCCGTGGCGGCTCCTGCACCGCAGTCCCCCATCGCCGTGGCACCAGCCTCGGCACCGCTGGCCAACAGCGGGACGCCCATGCCCGCAGGGGTCCCCGGAAACTGGACCATGACCTTCGCTGACGAGTTCAACGGTTCAGGCCTGGACAGCGGTAAGTGGTCCAACTGCTGGTTCTCCCCCAACTGCGGAACCATGAACAAGGTGGCCACCAGCCCAGCCAACGTCTCCGTGGCCAACGGCAACCTGGCCCTCAGCCTTGCCTCCTCGTCTTCCGGGTCCTTGGTCTCCACGAACCCGAAGGGTGGAGCGGGCACCGGGTACCAGTTCACCACCGGGTACGTCGAGGCCCGCATCAAGTTCCCCGGCAACGCCAACGGCCTCTATAACTGGCCCGCGTTCTGGACCACCGGGCAGTCCTGGCCGGCCACCGGCGAGAACGACATCGCGGAGGTCCTCCAGGGCAAGATGACCGTGAACTACCACTCCGGCTCCGGGTCACACAACCAGGGTGGCGTCGGCGGCAACTGGGCCAACGAATACCACACCTTCGGCTTGCACCGGATGGCCAACTCGTCGGACGTCTACTTCGACGGCGTGAAGGTCAAGTCCTACCCCACGGACGACGGAAACGCCCCGCAGTACATCGTGCTGAACGTCGGCGCTTCCTCGACGAACCCGGTGTACGGCCCGCAGTCCCAACTCCTGGTGGACTACGTCCGCGCCTGGCAGTAGCCGGCCACGCGCCCCCTTGGAAAGGGCGACGGCGGGACTTCCCGCCGTCGCCCTTTTTTGGCTTCCTGCGGTTCCCCACAAAGTTGCCCAGAGCAACCCTGCCACCCGAGTGTGATCCAGTACACTCTTGCAATGAAGCTCCTGTACGTGACGGAAAGCGTGCCAAACCGGGACCCGCAACTCGGTGATGGAAGCTCCATGATCCCGTACGAAGTGATCCTTCACCTTCCCGCGGATGTTGCCGTCACGCTGCTGACGTTTTCCGGCCCTGTCCCGGTTCCGGCGGAGGTCCGGGCCCGCTGCGAAACCGTCCACGAACTAGCCCCGCGGGACGACCCCGCCGCATTTGTCCGCTCCTTCGGCGGCCTCGCCGGCCTGGGAAAGCACCGGCGCTCCACCCCGTCAGCGCGGGCAGCGGCAGCCACCCTGTCCGGCAGCAGAGAGGCCACCCTCATCCATGGCCCGCACGCCCTCTTCCTTTCGCATCATGTGGCCGGTCCCGTGGTGCTGCAAACGGTGGACCCTTGGTCCATCCGGGCCGCCATGGACACGGATATTGCCCGCTCCCTCCGGCCGGCCTACCGGCTGCGCGAGCACCTCGCCGAACGGGCGGAACGGTCGCTGCCCGCCAGGGCGCGGCTGCTGACCGTCGGGGCACAGGACGCTGCAGCCTGGTCCGCGAAGCTCGGCCGGTCCGTGAAAAGCATCCCCAACGGAACCAGCGTGGCCGCGGGGCCGCGTCCGGACCGGAAGGCGCCGGTGGTCTGCTTCGCGGGCAGCCTCAACTACGCCCCCAACGTGGACAGCGCCACGGTCCTGGCCACCCGTATCGCTCCCCTCGTGTGGCGGGAGGTCCCGGAGGCACGGTTCGTCATCGCCGGGCGGCAACCCACAGCGGCAGTCCAGGCGCTGGCCGGTCCACACATCGAAATCCTGGCCAACGTGCCCTCACTCCCGGATGTCTTCAAGGGGGCCGACGTCGCCGTCTTCCCCGACGAACACGGCGTAGGCATCCGAAACTCCGTGCTTGAGGCCCTTGCCGCCGGGCTGCCTGTAGTGGCCTCCCCGGTGGCGGCACGTGAACTTCCGCCGCACCCGCTGCTCACCGTCGAGGCCGGCCAGGACGCAATGGTCCGCAAGGTCGTAGAACATCTCAGGGCACCCCGGCCGCCGCACGTAACCCCCGGCGGCCTACTGGACCAGGCCGCCGGCGCCGTCCGGTCCTGGGACACGGTGGCCGCGGAGTACTTGGCCGAAGTGCGGGCGGCCGTGGCCGTGTCATCCCCTGCCGGGGACTTATCCGGCACGTCAAGGCAACTGTGACCTACGCGCCCGGCGAGCTGGAACGCAGGGGAGTCCGGGGAGCCTTGTGGCAGGGGCTGGCCTTTGCCTCCGGGCGGATCATTGTGCTGGTCACCACCGTGGTGCTGGCCCGGCTCCTCTCTCCTGAAGAGTATGGCCTCGTAGCCCTGGCGCTGGTCCTCATGGCATACGCCGAGACCATCGCCGATGCCGGGGTGGGCCAGGCACTGGTGTATCTGCCCAAAACGAAGGTGATTGCCCGTTCAGCGCTCCTGCTCTCGGTGGCGCTGGGAACCGTACTGGCCCTGGCCGCCGTGCTCGCGGCCGATGCTGTGGAAGACCTCATCGGGCTCGACGGCGTGGCTCCCCTGGTGCAGGTTCTCGGCGTCTCCGTCCTGGCCACGGCCTGCGGCGCCGTTCCGGAAGCGATCATGCGCCGGGACCTGAAGTTCCGGCAACTCACCGCCGCTCCGGTGCTGCGTGCCGCGACCATGGGGACGGTGACCCTGTACCTGGCCTTCACCGGCCACGGCGCGTGGTCGCTCGCCGTCGGAACGGCCGCGGGCTCGGTGGCCTACGCTGCCACCTGCTGGTTCCTGGTCCGCCACGAGGCGCCGTGGCAACTCTGGCGCGTCAGCAGGAGGGCCCTGGGCGAGAACATCCGCTTTGGTGCTCCCGTTGCTGGGAGCACCATGCTGGCCAGGGCAATCTTCGACGTCGACTACCTGGTGATCGGGATCGTTCTGGGGGCCCATGCGCTGGGCCTGTACACGCTCGCCTTCCGGCTCCCGGAGGCCCTGATCCTTAACGTGTTCTTCGTGCTGTCCACCGTCCTGTTTCCGCTCTATACGCAAGTCCGCGGTGACCGGCAACGACTGCGTGACGGGTACCTGAAAAGCGTCACGGTGCAGGCCCTGTACGGCATCACGGCAGGGGTGGGACTTGCCGTGGTGGCTCCGGTCCTGGTGCCGGTCCTGTTCGGGCAGCAGTGGGAGGAATCAGTGACGCCGCTGGTGTTCCTTGCCCTGTACGCGGCGGCTCGATCGCTGGGCGCCGGAGCGAATGACGTCTATAAAGCCCTGGGCAGGCCGGGGCTTTCCATCTGGATCTCCGTGGTCCGCCTGGTGGTCCTGCTCCCTGCGCTGGTCTTCGCCACGCGCTGGGGCATCGTTGGTGTCGCGTGTGCCCAGATGGTGGTGGCGGTGGTCTTCGCTTTTGGTATGCAGGCCGTAGCCGCCAGGGTCATGGGGACAAGGATGCGCCGCATGCTCCGCGCCGCGGCACCCGGCCTGGCGTGCGGGGCGGCCGTGGCCCTGGTGGGCCTGTTCAACCTGTCACGGCATGCGCTGGGACCGGTGCTGACGCTCGCCGTCATGGTTGTTGCCGGCGTGGGCCTGGTCTACGCGGTCCTGCGGTTCGGCTACCGGGACCTGCACGACGAGATCCTGGGGCTCTTCAAGCGCCGCCACGAACCCCCAGGTCCGGCACGCGACCACGCGTCCTGAGCCCGGCGGTTTCCCAAGGGCCGCTGTCGTTTCCCGGGCGCCGCCGAAAGGCCGGCGTGTCCCGGGCGGGGCCGTTTCCTAGGCGGCTGTGACGGCGTGGCGCCACAGCCAGTAGTCCCGGTCCGCGCGGAGTGCGGCACGAACCTTGTCCCTGCCCTGCGACGGATCGGCATCCGTTTCCTGTGCCAGGCGGTCGGCGAGCGTTGCCGTGGACCGCGCCCAGGTGGTGATCACCAGCAGCGGCAGCAGCGAGGCCTCCACTCCCCGCATGCCAAGGTGGCGCGAAAGCGGGTCCAGCGCCCAACCCCCGGGGCCGAATGCCTTGTCGAAGGCTGCGATCTGGGCGTCCCGGGCGAACGCCTGCTCGCTGGACTCACTGAGGTACTGGAGGTAGAACACCAGGTCGTGGCCGGGGACGCCGTCGGTCAGGGAGCGTTCCCAGTCCATGACCTGCAGGCCACTGCCGGGCTTGACCAGCAGGTTGGGGTGGCTCAGGTCGCCGTGCTCAATGACGGCCGGGAGCCGGGCGGCACGCAGGGGTTCGAGGAGTTCGTGGGTACGCTCAACCAGCTGGCCGGTTTGGGCGTCCGGTCCGGCCAGCCGCTCCAGGGCCGCCAGCGGGGCGGTGACGGCGCGCTGGTACCAGTCAGGGTTGTCCGTTGCAGCATGGGTGCAGGGCAGGGACCCCACAAAGCCCGTCCCGGCCGCGACGGCGGCCGGGAGGTCCGCGGCCACCTTCCGCGGATCCAGGGGAATACCCGTCAATGCCGTCTCGACCAGGACCGTGTACGGCCCCTCGTCGCGGATTCCCACCAGGCGTGGAACACCCGGGCTGTCGACGGCGGCTGAGAGCTGGTCCAGCATGGCGGCCTCCCGCCTGACTCCGCTGCTGTCTCCGGGCTGGCGCGGGATCTTCACTACCAGGGCGGGTTCGCTTCCACGGGCCGGAAAAACCAGGGCCACCACGTGCCGGGAGGTGGTGAAGCGCGGGGTCAGCAGCAGCGTTTCCCACCCGCTGCCAAGGCCGTAGCGGTCAAGGGCGAATTCCTCGAAGTGCTCCCGGAGGAACTGGTCGACGAAGCTCATGGCCGGCCTCCCCCTTCCGGACGCCTGCCCGTGACGGTGCCCTCCGGAACCATGAGGTCGAAGACGTGAAGTGCCAGGGCCAGGTGGGCCGCGGCAGCTTTGAGCGCTCCAAACCGCACATCCTTCCGCAGCGCCAGGGTGTCACGGATGGCCACGCCCGACCGGACCGGAACCAGCCTGGCGGTGCGGTCACGGTTGGGGGCATTCCAGTAGAGGGTGACGTCCTGGTATCCGCGGCGCTCCAGTGTCCGCTTCCATCCCCGGAGCGTCCGGGGGCCGGAGCGCTGGAGCAACGAACGGCTGGCTTCCACGCAAATCCATCCCCCGGGTTCCAGCGCCAGGCCGGCGGCTTCCACGTGTCCGCGGCCCGGAGATGCCAGCAGCACCACGTCGCATGACGCGCCGGCCGGGCCGGCCAGGCGGACGGCCTCCGGGTCCAGGAGCCGCAGCGCCGCCTCCGTTTCCTGGCTCACCTGTCCGGCGAAACCAAGGTTGCGGGGCTGCAGGACCGGAATCAGGAATCGCCAGTCCAGGAGGCGCCAGAGGTGCAGGGCCAGGGCCTCCGCCGCGCCGGCGCCAGGAGCCGCCGGGGCAACCGGGGCCACACTTTCCTGCGCAGCAGGACTCCTGCCGTTACCGGGATTGCGACGTCGGGTGGCCGCTCGGATGCCGGCAGGGCGGGACAACGTCTCCCAGACAATGCCGGTGGCCACCCGTTGGACGGCCGCCGCCGGCTGCGCCGCATCGACCACCCGGCCGCCGGGGAGGCGCCCGGCCAGCTTCAGGTAGTCCTGCCGCCAGGATTCCAGCAGCTCCGGGCTGTGTTCGCCTTTTCGCTCAAACATCACGGGGCCGGGTACATCCAGCACGAGGAGGACGTCCGGGGCCGGGATTACCGCCAGCGCGAGTGCGTTGCTCATCCCGGCCAGGGGTCCGCCGCCGGAGCCGCCCAGCAGCGCGTCGTACGCTACGCGGTCCATCAGCACTACCTTGCCCATGCGGCGGTAGAACCTGGCCAGTACTCCGCCGCGCACCAGCCGGTAGATCTTCTTCCCGGTCCGTCCGCCGGGGATCCGGCCAAGGACCTTGTCCCAGGGGCCGGCTCCCCACAGGCCCATGTAAACGTACTTGGTAGGCAGCGGAACGTCGGCGTGCAGGCCGTTGAGCAACGTGGTCTTCCCGGCGCCGTCCGGTGCCATGACGCCCAGCAGCGGAGTGTGCCCGCGGACTTGGGCCCCGGCATGCCTCAGCACCCTGTTGGCTCCCGCAATCAGGCGCGGGCTCAAGCCGCCGCGCCAAGCGGCACGCATGCGGGCCGCCGTCCCGGGAACGTCGTCGAACCGTCCGTCCAGGACCGAATCCACCATCTCGGCCACCAGCCCGGCACCCACCCGGCGCCTGACCGACTCCGCGATGCGCCCGCCGTCGGCCGCTGTCCTTGCTGCGGCACGCGCCAACGGGTGCCGCTCCGGGGAAATGCTGCCCTTGTCCATGAACAGGTGGAGCAGGAGCAGCCATGCCTGGTCGGCAGGGTCCGGCATCCAGTGCGTTCCGCGGCGCACCCTTCGGCGCAGGCAGCGGGCCGCCCACGGGGTGCGCCACTGCTGGTAGGGCCCGAAGGCGAGGTCGGAGACGACATCGAGCTTGATCCAGGCCCCGTCATCCACCGCATAGTGGAAGTAGAACCTGTGGCTGCCGTGGCCCGGCGCCCGGACCCGGCAGAACCCCGCGGCAGCCAGCAGTCCATCCAGCACGGGCAGGACGCCTTTGTCCACAAGGATGTCCACGTCGCCGGCCGGCAGGGCGAGGTCATCCCCGCCGCGGAGCAGCAGCCACGGCCAGCTGGACGCATCGAGGGCATCGAAGACCGCGGCCAGCCGGGGATGGACGCGCAGGATTTCCGTCGCGGCACCACCGGCCGGCAGGTTGTTCAGGACGTCCACGGCGCCACCCTCCAATCGGTTGCCGGAGCCAACTCCGGGGGTACGGGGCAAAGGTGTTCGGGGGGCCTAGGGTGTGTAGGCATACTGCACCACCCAATCGACCTGGAGGTGTCCGGCAGTGCCGGGGGCGGGGAAGGTACTGGAGGCGTCGTCGGCCGTTTCCACCTGGAGCGTCCAGCGCATGGGGGTGTCCGGCACTCCCGCCGGCTTGGTGGTCTGGTCCACGAGCTTCCCGTCAAGGAACCACTGGACCAGGCCGGGACGCCATTCGATGGTGGCAACGTGCCACTGCCCCGGCCGGGCCGCCGAATAGCGCCTGTCACCGGGGTCGAACTGCATGCCGGTCGGCGTCCGGGTTCCCTTGATCGCGGAGTTTCCGTAGAGGGACCCGTCCAGGGCGCCCTCCGGCCAGTCGATCTCTCCCTCGTTCCAGTCGTCGCTGGCCGGCCAGAGGAGGAATGCCACCTTGTAGCCCGGAATGGAGTCGTACCTGAACCGGACGGAATACCTTCCGTAAATCTGGCCCGAGTACCCGAACGGGATGACGCTGGCCACCCGCGGCCGGTTGTTCGAATAGTGGAGGTGGAAATCGAGGTAGCCGTCGTGGACCGACAAGACCTGGTCAGGGGTGTACGTTCCGAACCCCGAGGAATCGGACAGTCCGTCGTAGCCGCGCATGTCCTGGCCGTAGACGCCGCCTACGGCCCCTGGTGCCGCAGCGACGTTGAAGTCCTGGACCATGGTCTGGCGCCAGGAGGGCAGGTCCCCGCGGGGCGCCCCGTTGACCTGCGATGAATCGGCATGCAGGGCCAGCAGGGCCGCCCCCACCAGGGAAAGGGACGTCACCGTGACCAGCGACAGTTGGTACACCCGGCCGCTAGTTGCCCCAGTCAGCACGGGAAACCTCATAGATACGCACCGACTTGTTCTCAAAGACAACCTGTGCGGCCTTGGATACGTCCAGGTCGTGCTCCAACGGGACCATGGCATCCTTGGAGAACTGCCGCAGGACACCGGTCGAGGTCCGCTGCTGGAGGTCGGAGACCACAACGAACAGCCGGTCCGAGGCCCGCAGGTTCGCTCCGGCCCGGGTCTTGTCCACATAGGCCACCATGTCGTCCCCGGTGAAGGGCTGGGTGGAACTGTGGAGCTTGGAGGCAACCGAAACCAACTGGCCGGTGCGGAGGTAGAAGGAATAGTGCGGGCCAATCAGGAGCGGCAGGTGGTAGTTAGTTTCCACCACCGCATCGCCCTTCCGGACGTTCGAATCGAGCCAGCGGCTGGCCGAAACATCCGCCGCGGGCACCCGGACGTTGGCCTCGTTCTGGAAATACACCGCGGTGAACATGACCGCCAGGACCGTGACCGCCGACGCTGCCCCTACCACTGTCCTCCTGGTGGGCACCTTGCCGGCCCAGAGGAACCACGCCGCGCCGATGGCCAGCCACGGAAGGGCAAACATGAACACGCGGAGCCTGCCTTCGCCGCCATAGGAGGTGCCGAAAAGCCCAAGGATCGGCGTCGCAGCCAGCGTCCCCACGATCAGGGTGGTGCGGATGTTGCCCAGGCGGATGTTGCGGATGAATCCAAGACCGGCCAGCAGTGCGGTGAACAAGGACAGGGCGAGCGCCTCGCGGGCCAGCCACCGACCGGAGAGGAGGGATGGCCCGGGACTTCCGTTGGACGCCTTGTACCCGGCGTTGGCGAAGAAATCGAAACCGCTCAAAAGGCCGTACTTGCCCGCTACGAAATCGACGTTGGGCAGGAGGTAGAGCAAAGCCATCAGCAGAAGTGCCGGTGCAACCCAGGCGGGCTTGAAGTAGCGGGTCAGGAACAGGGGGAAGAGCCCCAGGATGGCCAGGTAGGGAGTCAGCTGGTGGCTCATCACGATCATTGCCTGCAGGACAAGGACCGCAACGATTGCCAGCGCCTGCTGCCGGCCGCTGTACGTTGGGGGTTCATCCACCTGGGCCTCGGACTTGGCGAGCCGGGCCGCCACCCGGCGCTCCAGCTTGAGTACCCAGCCGGCTGGTGTGCCGCGCAGGAACGTCAGGATCACCAGGCACATCGTCAGGTGCAGGGTGTAGGCAAAGGCCTGCGGTGAGTAGTAGTTCTGGTTGAGCCAGTTGGTGAGGGTGAACACCAGGGCGGCGGTCCAGTAGATCCGCGGGTTCCGGGTCAGGGCCCGGGCGATTGCGAGCACCAGCGCAACACTCATGAGCGCGAACACCGGTTCAGCCCAGCCTGCGTACGCCATGGGGTCCTGGTATCCGCTGGATTCGCCGAGGAAGGCGCTGAAGAGGAAAAACCCGGGCCAGCGGTTGTAGATATCGATGCTGGGATCGAAATGCCCGGTGGTCTGGATCAGGTCCGTGACGGCAATGTGTTTGTACGTCCACGGCAGCCGCGGGACGGCGGTCAGCAGCCCGGCAGAGGAGTACAACATCACCACCAGCCCGGTCAGGGAGGCTCCCGCGAGCCAGCCTGAATGCAGCCGCTGCCGCGAGATGCTCCAGATGCACAGGGCCACGACCAGCGCCAGCGCGGCGTACCAGGTCACCGGGAAGGCAGTCAGGAGCCCTAAGTCACCCAGGCGCGGGTTAGTCGCGGCAAGGGAGGCCACCCACATGCCCATGGCGGCCACCAGGACCAGCCACGGCGCATAGGTGCCGGGTTGCGGGCGGGGCAGCGGGGAGGAGGCAGCCCGGATCCGTTCCGGGCCGGGAACCAGGAGGGCGACGGCGGCTGCCAGCATGATCCCGACGGCGGCGGGCCGGGGATTCCAGAGTTGCAGCCAACCCATGGCCGCGGCGGTCAGGGCGAAGGCCGTAGCGCCGGCAACGACCGTGAATACCAGGCGGGCTGCCGGGTCCACACTGGGGAGCCACCGCACCAGCGCCCAGCCGGGCAGGACCAGGCAAGCCAGGAGTTTGGCGCCGGCGAAGGTCTCACCCCCGATGTCGAACAGGATCAGGGCCGCCGTCACGGTGCTCAACAAGGCCAGGGCGTAATCGGCGTATCCGGGCCTGCGCCGGCGCGACGTGCGGGAGTTCATGGGACCGGAGACGTCACCCCTGATAAGAAGCGCCATACTGTTTCAACTCCTGGGTTGGCTTGCCACTGGCGGAGGGTTTCTCCGCACCAGCACTGGGTGGACTGTGTTTGCTAACTGCCGGCTGTCCGGCGGGACTGCAGGTACTTGTAGGGGCCCACGGCCACGGCCAACATCTGCAGCCAGGCGAGCCTGGCCACCTGGGCTTCGAGGGAACCGTGGGCTGGTGGACCTTGGAGAGCCGGCCGGGCAGGGTGCTGGTGGGCCAGGTATTCCATCCCCACGCCCCAGCTCCTGGCCAGCGCCAGCCTGGCGGTGTGCGGGTCCATCATCACTTTCGTCATCCATGCGCCCAGCCCGGTGCCGTACCCGCGGGCCTGCACCCGGAGGTCTTCGAGTCCGTCCCGGTGGCGGTGCCACACGATCGCTGCCGGCTGGACCACCAGGGCATATCCGGCCAGGATGACCCGGGTGAACATGTCGATATCCTCGCCGCCGCCCGTGGGGGTGCCGACGCCCAAGGCCGGGTCGAATCCGCCGAGGGTGAGGGCGGCGTGGCGCTTCAGGGCGAAGTTCGCTCCGGTCCCGAAAGCCCCCGGGCTGAACGGGAACTTCGGCAGCCCCTCGGGCGGGTCTGCCAGGGAATAGACCCGCGGCACCAGGCTCCGCGACCAGCTCACCTTCGCATCGAAGTAGCCCTGGGTGGGGGTCCTGAGCTCCCCTGCCGGGACCAGGCCGGTGACGCAGGCCGCCTCGGGAGCGGCTTCGAACGCAGCGGCAATCTCCCACAACCAGGACCTGTCGACAACCACGTCGTCGTCCGTGAACGCCACCAGGCTTCCCCTGGCGTGTTCCAGGCCGGTGTTCCTGGCGTTGGACAGGCCGGGAGCGGGTTCGGTGACCAGGCGCACGCGCTTGTCCCTGAAGTCCCGGCGCACCAGTTCCTCCGTGTCGTGCGTCGCCGGTGCGTTGTCAACCACCACCACGTCGAAGCGGGGATAGTCGAGCGCAAGGATGGTCATCAGCGCCGCCCGCAGCTGCGGCGTGCGGTCCCTGGTGCACACCACTACTGTGATGTGCGGGGCCGTCACAGCCGGCGGGAATGAAGTGACACGTGGCAAGGCCGCCAAGGCGTCCTCGAATACAACCCGATCCACGATTCCCGACGGCGACGGCACGTCGACGAATCCCCGCACGACCCCCGACGCACGCACCAACAGCCGTGCCCGTTCGTATCCGGCATGGTTCTCCAGTTCAAAGTGCGAGCAATCCGCAAGATCCTCCAGGTCCACTGACCCGATCCACCGGGCCCCCGGCCAGACCGGAGGCAACACGGACTCCATGGCGGGCACCAGGATCAGTGCTTCGCCCTGAAGCCCCTCAAGCACACGGCTGGCGCCCTCGCTCATTGCACTTCCCTCCACTGACCGCCGGCCGGAACCAGGGCGTCGTCCGCCTCATCGGGGCCCGTCCAGTGTTGGAGGCGGCGCCCTTGGAAGTACCCGGCCGCAGTGCAGGCAAGCACCGCAATCACGGCCCCCGCACGGCCCAGCCCGTCGGCGCTGCCGTCGCGGCCCCAGGAACGCAGCCCGGTGAACACCGCCCGCGGAAGGACGCTGCGCACGTACCGGCGCTCGGGCCCGAGGGCCCGTTTGTGGCCCACCAACTGGCTGACCTGGGCTTTGGAGAGCCCTTCGGACCAGGAGCGGGACATCATGTACCTCAACGTTCCGCGGGAGGCGGGGACGTGGTGGTGGACCAGCGCCGCCGGTTCGTACACGATGCGCGAGCCGGGCGACCCCATCTGGGAGCGGATGCAGATTTCGGTCTCCTCACAGCCCAGCGGCAAGGTGCCCTTGCGTCCCAGCGAGAGGTTGAATCCGCCTACTTGGCGCAGGACCTCGAGCCGGAAGGACATGTTGGCACCGATGACGTTGCGGACTTCGGAGGCCACCCGCGGCATGCCCCGGTGACTGCAGCCCACGATCCAGTCAAGTTCCTCCGCGAAATAGCCCGGCCGGCCGGCCTCCCACAGCGGGACCACCTTGCCGCCCACGGCCAAAACGTCCGGATCGTCGTACAGCGCCACCAGGCGCTCGAGCCAGTCCGGCGCTGCCTCGGCATCGTCGTCAAGGAAGGCGACAATGTCCGACTCAGCGAGCCCGACGCCGGTATTGCGTGCCCCGGACAGACCGGCCTGCCCGGTGCTCTCCACCACGGTGACGTCGTCGACGATCTCGACGAGCCTCTCGTACAGGTCCTCGTTATGGTCAACCACCACCAGCACCTGGTCCGGGGCCAGGCTTTGCTGGCGCACCGACTCGATGACATCAAGCAACATCCCCCACCGCGCCGACGTGTACGCGCAGATCACCACCGTCACGGAAAGGGGTTTCATGCGATCAAGCATGGTGGCTCACCGCCGGAGTAAGGACGCTGTGCGGGTCCACGGGCAGGCGCGGGAAGCGGACGTTGGAGTAGGTGTACTTCACGCGGCGGAGGGCCTCGGGGCGTGCTCCGGCTGTGGGGGCCTCCCATACGGCGCATTCCCGGGCCAGGGTGTGCAGCACGCGCCACCCGTCGCGGAACGTCTGCAGGTTGGAGGCGCCGGAGATCCTGTCCAGCTCCAGGCTGGGGACCTCGGCGATCCGCAGTCCCGCCTTGGCGGCCCGGACGATGAGTTCGGTTTCGATTTCGAAACCGTCGGACTCAAGCTCCAGCACCTCCAGGCATTCGCGCCGGAAAGCGATGTAGCCGTAGCAGAGGTCCGAATAGTTGCTGTGCAGGACAGCGTTCGCAAGTCCCGTCAGCGCCCGGTTGCCGGCCTTCCGCAGCCGGGTCAGGTCTTCGGACCCGCCGCCGGTGACGTGCCGGGATCCCTTGACGAAATCGAAGTCGTGCTGGAGGGGCGCCACGAACCACCCGATCTCCTGCGGATCCATGCTGCCATCGGCATCCAGCATCACAATGATGTCCCCGCTGGCGGCCGCGAAGCCGGAACGAAGGGCCACGCCCTTTCCTTTCCGGGGTTCGTTGACCACCACGACGTCCGAGCGAAGCGCCTTGGCCACTTCGACGGTGTTGTCCTGCGAACGCCCGTCCACGATCACCACTTCATCGACGTAAGAGGGCATCCGGCGCAGAACCCAGGGAAGGTTCTTTTCCTCGTTCAACGTGGGAATAACAACGCTGATTGAAGCTTGTGGAAATAAGAGTCCCGGCTGGGAAAACAAAGCCGGCAGTTGGGGCGAAATCGACAATTGCCTCACCACTTCATGACAGTTCGGATTCTGGACAATGCCGCCGGCGGTTTCGCCGCGGCACATACGCTTGATCCGGTCATGGTCTGGTCGCTGATCCCCCAGCAACCCATCGCCAATCCTCTGGCCGTTCCCGGCAGACTACCCCCTACCTAATCCGGGTATCACGAGTAGTAGGTACTCACTTTTTACCCAGGGTTTACCCCCTGTTAGGCAAGTAGAGGGCTCGGTGTTTGCCGTTCCGATTAGGTATAGGGGATTACTGCGCGCCCGAAACCATTAGGTAGGGGGAGTGCAAAAACCCCCATTTAGGTAAGCCACCTACATTGCCCGCGGCGGCGTTCAGGCTTACGCTTCTCGGTACTTGGGGGCTTGAGCTCTTTGTTTCTGGGCCAACGGGCATACGTCCCCTGAACTTTTCCTCATGCCCCAGGAGTTCCCTCATGAAGCTCAGACACTTCCCCCATCGGATGGGCCAGGCCCTCGTCGTCGCACTCGTTCTCGCAGCTTCCATCCTCGGCGTACCCGGTGCCGCTGTGGCCGACACCGTATACGGCACCCAAGGCATGGCCTACTCCGGGGTGGCGAATCCGCCCACGTCCGACAAACCGCAAAGCAAGCTGTGGTGGAACGACGGCTCCTGGTGGGCGGACATGTGGAAGACCGGCACCGGATGGAGTATCTACCGCCTGGACCGGACCTCCAACAGCTGGGTGGATACCGGAGTCGTGAACGACGCCCGGGGCAGCACCCTCGCGGATACATTCTGGGACGGCAGCCACCTGTTCATCGCCTCGCATGTGGTGACCGTCAGCAGCGACGGCACTCCCAAGCCATCACTTTCCGGCCAGCCGGCAAAGCTTTACCGGTACAGCTATTCAGGCGGCAAGTACACGCTGGACAGCGGTTTTCCCACCACGATCACCAACAATTCAAGTGAATCCATGACGATCGATGCGGACTCCATCGGCGGAATCTGGGCAACGTGGACGCAGGTGGGCGGGAACTCGACGTCCGGCTTCACCAACACCGTCTACGTGAACTACTCCAGCAACAATGGCGCCACGTGGGGTACGCCGTTCGTCCTCCCGGTGGCCAGCCCCAACCCGGCGCCCGATGACATTTCGGCCGTGGTGGCATTCGGCGGCGGCCAGATCGGCGTCATGTGGAGCGACCAGCGGACCGACACGATGTGGTGGGCCACGCACGCGGACGGAAAGCCCGCCAACTCCAACTGGAAACTGCAGCCCGCGGTCCGGGGCAACGGGCAGGCCGATGACCACCTGAACCTCAAGACCCTCCAGGCCGACACCTCGGGCCGGGTCTTCGCCGCAGTGAAGACGAGCCTCAATGACACGTCCTCCAGCAAGACGCTGCCGCAGCTGGTCCTGTTGGTCTTCAAGCCCGGTACCGGCTCCTTCACCGTGTCCACTATCGCCACCACCGGCGATTGTGTGTCCCGCCCGCAAATTGTCCTGGACACCCAGAACAACCTGGTCAGGGAATTCCATACGGCCCCGCCCACTTCGGTATCCGGCTGCGCCTACTCCGGCGTCGCCGGCAGCATCTACGAGAAGACCGCCTCCATGGACAATCCTGTCTTTGGATCGGGCCGCGGCACGCCGATCATGCAAGCTGCGTCGTCGTCGAACATCAATGACGTCACCACCAGCAAGCAGAGCGTGAACAACACCACCGGGCTGGTGGTCATGGCCAGCGACAACGTGGCCAAGCGCTACTGGTTCTCCGACCGGCCCCTGGGCGGCACTCCGCCGCCGGCAGGGCAGGCGCCGGTGGCATCGTTCACCGCCAACCCCACCACGGGCACGGCGCCGCTGAACGTCACCTTCACGGACACGTCCACGAATACGCCCACGTCCTGGGCGTGGGACTTTGGCGACGGCGGCACGGCAACAATCCAGAATCCCGCCCATTCCTACGCGGCGGCCGGCACCTACACCGCCAAGCTCACGGCCACCAACAGCACAGGTTCGTCCTCCGCGACGGCCACTATCAGCGTCACCAGCACACCACCACCGCCGACATCCGGCGGGATCACGGTGGTGAACGCCAACACAGCGAACTCGGGCACCGCCGTGACCACGGCTTCGCTGGCAGTTCCCGCCGGTACTTCCGCCGGTGACGTCCTGGTTGCCGCCATCACCGTGGACCTCAATCCCGGCCTGACGGCGCCTGCCGGCTGGACCGCGATCGTCAACGGGCAGTCCATCAACAGTTCCTCCACCTCCGGAGCACGGGCTTACGCCTTCTACAAAGTGGTGGGCGCCGCCGACCCGGCCACCTATAACTGGACCCTCAGTTCAGCGGCAAAATGGGGTGGCGGCATCACGGCATACCGTGGAGTCAACAACACCGCGCCGCTGGACAGCCCGGTGGTGACGGCGGCTGACACCAGCTACTCCGCCACCAGCATCACGGTGGGCAGCATCACCACGGCCACCAACGGCGCCATGCTGATCGGCGGAGTGGGTTGCGACTGCAGCGCTCCGGTGGTCACCGCGCCATCGGGCTGGACCGAACGCTGGGAGGCCGCGGCCGGCCAGGTTGCCGAGCAGGCGGACAAACCGCAGGCGACGGCGGGGGCCAGCGGAACAGCCACCTGGACGTTGAGTGCCGCCCGCGCGATCGTTGCCTGGCGAACGGCGCTTAAGCCGGCCGCCTAGGCATACCCGACGAGCGATAAGGGAAGCGGTTCCGGGGATCCATACCGGCCCCGGGGCCGCTCCTTGCCGTTTGGCGAAATACAAAAATGGCGAAGTAAATTTCGCACCAAATGCATACTGACGCATTCTTGAGTAATTTCCGTGCCAAATCTTGATGAAATCCAGCGGTAACGCTGTGGTGGAATGGTTCATTCCGGGGCTATATTCACTCATACCGGATGAACCCGCGCTGGGGCGCGTGAATCAACCTTGAATTGGCAGTGCAAGAATGCGGTCTCCTTCTTCGACGAATGGGGAACGCCATGCCGCTAGTGGGCCGGAACAAAGAACTGGACCGAATCCTGTCCGTCGTCCGCGGACCCAAGGAAGCTGCCTTGGCGATAGCCGGCAACAGGGGCACGGGAAAATCAGCCCTGCTTGCAGAAATTCCCACCTTGTCCGACTACCGGACCGTCTTCATGGCTGCCAGCGCCGCCGAATCGGACTGGCCGCTGTCCGGACTGACGGCGCTCCTGAACAACATGGACGATCCGGTCCTCAACCGGATCGCCGACGATCTTCTCCGCGACACCGCCGGAGACCTGAACGTTCCCGCCGTGTCCGGCATGCTCTTGAACGGCCTGCACCAGCGTTCGTCGTCCCGGACCGTGATCGTGATCGACAACGCCGACCAGCTGGACCACAGCAGCCAGGAAGTCCTCGGGTTCCTGGCCCGCCGCCTCGCCGGCACCGACGTCGTCCTGGTCTTCGGACTGCGGGCGGACCTGCCCGAAGGCCCTTTCAGCGGCTTGCCCGTGCTGCAGCTTGGCCCGCTCACGTACAGCGACACCGTGCGGGTGCTCGAAAGCATCCCCACGAAGCGGACCACGACGGCGGCCGCCCACGCGGTGGCCGCAGCCACCCGCGGCAACCCCCTTGCCGCCGTCGAACTCTACAAGCAGCTCATGGACAGGCACGCTGAAGGAAAGTACGCCCTGCCCGTCCCGCTCGCATCGGTGGGAAGCTTTGACGCCGAGTACGCGTCAGCGGTGGGTGCGCTGACCCCCGGCGCCCGCGGCGTCCTGGACCTGCTGGCGCTGTCCTACCGCAGCGATATTTCCACGATCGAAAAGATCGACCACGACGTGTGGACCAGCGTGGACGAGCTCCTCAGCGCCGGCCTGGTCAAGCGCACCGGGCCGCACCTCGGGATTAGCGACCAATTGCTCAGGGGAGCCGTCTTCAACGCCATGACCCCTGCGGTGCGCACCGCCAACCACCGCGCCCTGGCGGAAGCAGCCAACAACACCGACCCCTACGCCCGCAGGTGGCACCTGAGTTTCACCGCACTGGAACGCAAAACCCCATTCCAGCTGCTCCGGCACGCCGTCGACCTGATCCGCGGCGGCGAGGTGGTTTTCGCAGTGGAGTACATCGAACGGGCACTGACCATCAATCCCTGGGAGGCCGAAACGGCGGCACGGCTCACCACGCTGGCGGAACTCCTGTTCAACCGGGGTGAATTTGTCTATGCCCGGCGCTACCTGGAATGGGCGCAGCGGGTGACCCGGAACCCGGCGCTGATCCTGCGGCTTACCGGCCTGTCCTTCGAGATCCAGTTCGCCCAGGGCGCCGCCGTGCGCTCCAGCATGGTGCTGCGCCTCGTGAAAGAGTTCGGCCAGCACGATCCCGCCTACGCGGCGAGCCTGCTGGCCATCGGAGCCCTCTACTACTCCGAGCGGTGGGAGTTGAAGGACGCGGCCGAGCTCCTCCGGTGCGGCAGTGGCTTCAAGGGCTCCGCTTCCGCACAGTGCCTGGCCATTGCCGGCCGGGCCGCAACCCTGGTGGAATCCATCAGCGGCAATACCGCGAACCTTGCCTCCAAGTACGAGCAATCCGGCACCGCGCGGGTTGCCGGGCTCCTGGTCCAAGGCCGGGCGCTGACCTACGCCGAGCACTATGAAAGCGCCCAGGAAGCTTTTGCCATGCTCCGGGGCTCGGCCGAACCCGGCCACGTCAACTGGCGCGAAACCGCAGCCCTGATGGCAGTCGACAACGAAATCAGGGCGGGGAACGTCCGCGCCGCAGTCACGCTGATCGACGACCTGGACCGCACCGAACCGGAGATCAAATACCACCGAGGGGTACGGCACTACTTCCGGGTCTGGCGCGCCTACGCCACGGGTGATGCCGCACGTGCCCAGGCGCACGCCGTCGAGGCCCACCGTTATGCGGGCACGGAAAGCCACCCGGCCCTTACTGCCCAGCTCGCCGCATGCCAAGGGCATTTTGCCTTGCTGCGCGGTGACTTGGCGGAGTCCGTTGCCCAGTTGTCGCGGGCCGTCGAGATCGGCATGGGGTTCGGCAACCCCACCCTCCTGCGGTGCGAAGCCGATCTGGTGGAGGTGCTCATCCGCCTTGGCCGGCACCATGAGGCCACCCAGGCGCTAATGCGCCTCGAGGGCCGTTCCGCAGGGTTGCGTTCCCCCTGGCTGATGATGGTCGTAACCCGGAGCCGCGCCATGCTGGCCGACGGCGAACAATCGCTGCAGCTCTTCTCCCAGGCCCTCCAGGGCCGGAACGGGCACATGCTGGAGCACGCCAGGACACTGATGTGCTACGCGGAGCGGCTCCACGCCTTTGGCAAGCTGCGCGACGCACGGGACGCCCTGCTCCGGGCAAAGGTGATGTTCGACGAGGCAGGAGCGGACGCCTGGACCCAGCACGTGGATGCCCTGCTCCTGGACGAACGCGTGGAACCGGTCCGGCAGCAGGGCAACCCGGCCTTGCTGATGCTCGCAGACCATGAGCGCTCATTGGCCAAAATGGTGGCCCGCGGCATGCGGAACAAGGAAATTGCCGCCACGCTGTATGTCTCGGTGCGCACCGTGGAAGTGCGCCTGACTGCCATCTACCGAAAACTTGGTGTCGAGTCCCGGGCCCAGCTCACCGCCCTCGCGGCGGACAAGGGACCGGCCGCCAGGGAACCCTACGTGTTGCCCGTTTTGTAGGCGCAATCCCTTCAGTTGCGGTACCCGCAGTTTCCACAGCCTTCCCTTGCAAGACCCACAAAGGCCGCGCCGGCCTCCTTCAAAGCCGACTTTCCGCGGCTAGTTTTGCTTCACAGCCAGGGGACAGGCGCTACGACCGAGAGGGTGATCATGGCAGAGATACCAGTTGTCAGGACCCGACGTTCAGCCTTCGACTGGCTTGTTCCCCCCGCTGCTGCACAGCGGGCGGCAACACAGCAGCCGGTGGCAGGGGAAGCCGCAGGAACCCGGTTCCCCCTGCCACCGGCAGCCCCCTTTCTTCCCGCGGCACACGCCCGGCCCCGCAAGGCAACGGCAGCCTGGATCAACCGGCACACCAACCTCCTCCGGTCCGCTGACGCGGTGGTGGTCATGCTCTCCGCCTATGCCGGATTCCTGCTTTCCGAAGCGGGCTTCTCACCCGAGGGCCCAAGGGACGGCGGCGCCGCTGCCGCGGCCGCCGCGCTGACGGCAACCTGGCTGGCGGCGCTGGAGCTCTACCACACCAGGGATCCGAGGGTGCTTGGAATCGGCGCTGACGAGTACAAGCGGGTGGCCGCTGCCACGCTCCGCATCTTTGGCCTCCTGGCCCTCGCTGCCGTGATCTTTTCCATCCACGGTGCCAGCGCGTTCGTGACCGTGTCCCTTCCGCTGGGCCTGGCGGCCCTGACGCTCAACCGGCGGGCATTCCGCCGCCGCCTGACCGCCGAAAAGGCCAAGGGGCGCCACCTCTCCCGCGCCGTGGTGGTAGGCGAGCCGGAGGACGTCCGGTACGTGGTCCAGCAGGTCCGCAAGTCCGGGGCTGTCTACGAGATTCTCGGCGCCTGCCTTCCGGGGGCACGCCGCGGCGCAGGACTGCGGGTGGACGGCTGCACGGTGCCGGTCCTGTCCTCCACGGACGATATCGCCCGAACAGTCCGCTTGGTGGACGCTGACTCCGTGATCATCGCCGGCCCCCTGCCGGGCGGCAACCGGTTCATCCGCGAGCTTGGCTGGAAACTCGAGGAGTCCTCCGCGGAGCTGATCCTCGCAGCAACACTGACCAATGTTGCCGGTCCCCGCATCCACTGGCGGCCGGTGGACGGCCTGCCCCTCATGCACGTGGACATCCCGCAGTACGGCGGGGCCAAACACGCCATGAAGCGGATCATGGACGTGGCCGCGGCGCTGGCGGCCCTTCTGGTGCTCTCACCGGTCCTCGTGGTGCTCGCGCTGATCGTGAAACGGGACAGTCCGGGGCCGGTCCTTTTCCGGCAGGCCCGGATAGGCAAGGACGGCCACGTCTTCGGGATGTACAAGTTCCGGTCCATGGTGGTCGACGCCGAGGCGCGGCTGGCGGGGTTGAACCAGCAAAACCAGGGTGCCGGGGTGCTCTTCAAGATGAAAGACGATCCCAGAGTGACCCGCTGCGGCCGCTGGATGCGCAAATACTCGCTCGACGAGCTCCCCCAGCTTTGGAACGTGGTGCTGGGCGACATGAGCATGGTGGGTCCCCGGCCGCCGCTGGACCGGGAGGTCAGCGGCTACGAGCGCCACACCCACCGCCGGCTGCTGATCAAGCCGGGTATCACCGGCCTTTGGCAGATCAACGGCCGCTCGGACCTTCCGTGGGAGGAAGCGGTCCGACTGGACCTCTACTACGTCGAAAACTGGTCCCTTGCCGGTGACCTCCTGATTCTTTGGCGGACGTTCCGGGCTGTCGTCCGGCCGTCCGGCGCTTACTGACACACTCACAAATGGGAAGACAATGACATGAGAAAATTCGGCAGTCCCTTCCACTCCGCCAACCACCCGCAACCTGCACCGAAACTTCGCATCGCCGTCGTCGGAGCCGGCTACTGGGGTCCCAACCTGGCGCGCAACCTCCAAGCAAGCCCGGACTGGGACCTGGTGGCCATCTGCGACCTGGACATCGACCGGGCCCGCAAGCTGGCGGACACGCTGGGGCAGATACCCTGCGTCGAGTCCATGGACGAGCTCCTGGACAGCTTCGACGTCGATGCCGTGGCAATCGCGACGCCGGCGCGAACACACCATGGCGCGGTCATGACGGCGTTGCGCGCCGGAAAGCACGTCCTGGTGGAAAAGCCGTTGGCGGACAGCAGGGAACACGGGCTGGAGATGGTGGCCGAAGCGCGGGCAAACGGCCTGGTCCTGATGGCGGACCACACCTACTGCTACACCCCGGCGGTGCTGAAGATGCAGGAGCTGGTGCAGTCCGGATCCCTGGGCGAGATCCTGTTCGTGGACTCGACCCGGATCAACCTGGGCCTGGTGCAGCCCGACGTCGACGTTTTCTGGGACCTCGCCCCGCACGACTTGTCCATCCTGGACTTCGTCCTCCCGGGCGGCCTCAACCCCGCCGAAGTCTCGGCGTTCGGGGCGGACCCGCTGGGGACCGGCCGCGATTGCGTGGGCCACCTGAACTTCCGGCTCCCCAACGATGCCACCGCCCACGTGCACGTGAACTGGCTCAGTCCCACCAAAATCCGCCAGATGGTGATCGGCGGATCATTGCGGACGCTGGTGTGGGACGACCTGAACCCCCAGCAACGGCTCAGCGTCTACGACCGCGGGGTGAGTTTGGACCGGCAGCCGAGAACGGCCGGCGAGAAGGCGTCCACCGCCGTCTCCTACCGCTTGGGGGACACATGGTCCCCGGCGCTGCCCGAACGTGAGGCCCTCGGCCAGGTGGTGCAGGAACTCGCCTCCTGCATCCGCACCGGACGGCAGGCACGGACGGGCGGCGCCTCCGGGCTCCGGGTGTTGTCCGTCCTCGAAGCGGTCACCCGCAGCCTGACCCTGGACGGCCGGTCCACCCCCGTGGCGGGTGCCGCGATGGCCGGCACCGGCGCGGAACTGGAGGGGGCCCGGTGAGCACCCTGGAGGGCGCCAACGTCCTGGTCACCGGCGGAGCCGGCACCATCGGCTCCACCCTGGTGGACGCCCTGCTGGCCGCAGGAGTGCGCCGCATAGACATCCTGGACAACCTGGTCCGCGGCAGGCTGGACAACCTCTCCGGCGCCCTTGCCACCGGGCAGGTCGGACTGGTGCGGGGCAGCATCCAGGACCGTGACCTCGTGCATGACCTCACCCGCGGCAAGGACCTGGTATTCCACCAGGCGGCCATCCGGATCACCCAATGCGCCGAGGAACCCCGGCTGGCTTTGGAAGTGCTGGTGGACGGCACTTTCAATGTCCTGGAGGCCGCCGCGGAACACAAGGTGGCCAAGCTCGTGGCCGCCTCCAGTGCGTCGGTCTACGGGATGGCCGAGGAGTTCCCGACCACGGAACGGCACCACCACGCCAACAACGACACGTTCTACGGCGCTGCCAAGTCCTTCAACGAAGGGATGGCCCGGAGCTTCCGTGCCATGACGGGCCTGGACTACGTGATGCTGCGCTACTTCAACGTCTACGGGCCGCGAATGGACGTCCACGGCCTGTACACCGAGGTCCTGGTGCGGTGGATGGAACGGATCATGGACGGGCAGCCGCCGCTGATCTTCGGCGACGGACTCCAGACCATGGACTTCATCCACACGGCGGACGTGGCCCGAGCCAACGTGCTGGCCGCAGGCAGCAGCATTGCCGAAGGCACCTACAACGTGGCCAGCGGGACGGAAACCAGCCTGCTGGACATGGCCCGCACCCTGCTGCGGGTCATGGGCTCGGACCTCAGCGTCGAGCACGGCCCCGCACGGCAGGTGAACAGCGTGGTGCGCCGGCTGGCCGACACGTCCGCGGCCGCCCGCGACCTTGGCTTCAAGGCGGAAGTGGAACTCGACGAAGGACTGCGCCAACTCGTCAGCTGGTGGATGCCGCTGCGCAACGAAATCGCCGCCACACGGAAAGTTGGTGCCTGATGACTGCCGAACCAGTCCTCGCCCGGATCAATGTCATGAAGCCTTGGCTCGGCGACGAGGAGGCACGGGCCCTGGCCGAGGTGGTGGCCTCCGGCTGGGTGGCGCAGGGGCCCAAGGTCAAGGAGTTCGAGTCCCGGTTCGCGGAGTACCAGGGTGTCCGCCATGCGGTGGCCACGTCCAGTTGCACCACCGCCCTGCACCTCGCCCTGGTGGTGGCCGGAATCGGACCCGGGGATGACGTCGTGGTGCCCTCCCTGTCCTTCATTGCCACGGCCAACGCGGTGACCTACGTCGGTGCCAGGCCGGTGTTCTGCGACGTGGATCCGGCCACCGGCAACGTGACGGCGGAAACCCTCCACGCGGCCCTCACCCTGGACACCAGGGCCGTGATTGTGGTGGACCAGGGCGGCGTGCCGCTGGACCTGGACCCCATCCGCGAACTCTGCGACCGGCACGAGATCATGGTGATCGAGGACGCCGCCTGCGCAGTGGGGTCGATGTATAAGGGCAGGCCGGTGGGTGCGGGCGCGGATGTGGCCGTGTGGTCCTTCCATCCGCGCAAGATCCTCACCACCGGTGAGGGCGGCATGCTCACCACCAACCGGGCAGATTGGGCGGCCAGGGCCAGGACCCTGCGGGAGCACTCGATGAGCGTGTCCGCCGCCGACCGGCACGGATCGCTCCTGGCCCCGCCGGAGGTGTACCTGGAAGTCGGGTTCAACTACCGGATGACGGACCTGCAGGCCGCCGTCGGAATCGTCCAGCTGGGCCGGCTGCCGGAGGTGCTGGAGCGGCGGCGGAGCATCGCGGCGCGCTACGTGGCCGGCCTTTCCCGGGTGCCGGGCCTCCGGCTGGTATCGGACCCGCCCTACGGCACCACCAACTTCCAGTCGTTCTGGGTGGAGGTGCTGCCCAGTTTCGGGACCACGCGGGACGGGCTGATGGAACTGCTGGCGGACGCCGGAATCTCTGCACGGCGGGGCATCATGGCCGCGCACCGCCAGCCGGCCTACCGGTGGCGGAACGCGGGCGGCTCCCTGCTGCAACAAACCGAGCGGCTCAACGACAGGACCCTGATCCTTCCCGTCTACCACGAACTGGACGACGAAGGGCTGGACCGGATCATCGGCACCATCCGGGGCGCGGCTGCAGGATACGCGCGTGAGTGAGCTGATCCTGATAGCTGCCAGTGGCCTGGCCCGCGAAGTCCTGGCGATGGTGCGCAGCAGCGGCCAATATGACGTCGTCGGCCTGCTGGACGACGACAAGGAGATGGCGGGCGTCACCGTGGACGGGGCACCCGTCCTTGGGACCATCGATGACGCCGGGAAGTACACGCACGCGTTCGTCCTGGTATGCATTGGTTCCGGCAGGATCCGGGAATCCGTCGTGGAGCGGCTGACGGCCATGGGCCTCACGGAGGCACGCTACGCGACGGCGATCGACCCCTCGGTCCAGTACCCGGAAGGATGCCGGGTGGGCAGGGGAAGCATCCTGCTCCGCAACGTCACGCTCACCGCATCCGTCACCCTGGGAGCGCACGTGGTGGCCATGCCTTCGGTGACCTTCACGCACGACGACGACGTGGCCGACTTCGCGACGTTCGCCGCGGGTGTGTCGCTGGGCGGCGGAGTCCGGATTGGCCGGGCAGCCTACGTGGGAATGAACGCCAGCGTGCGCGAACGCACTTCAGTGGGCGCCTACGCCACCGTGGGGATGGGAGCGGCAGTGCTGAGCAACGTGCCTGACGGACAGACGTGGGTTGGGGTGCCGGCCCACGAAATTGACGGCGAAAGATTCAGTGTTGGGGGGATTTCATGAATTCCGACGTGGATGTGCAGGCAGTCCCGCTGGTGGACCTGGCAGCACAGCAGGCTGAGATCCATGACGAGGTGATGGCCGAACTGGACACAGTCATGAGTTCGGCGTCCTTCATTGGCGGCCCGGCCGTTGCGTCGTTCGAGGCGGCGTACGCCGCTTTCCTGGGCGCACGGCACTGCGCCGGCGTTGCCAACGGAACGGATGCGCTGGAACTTGCCCTGCGTGCCGGGGGCGTGCGGCCGGGCGGGGAAGTCATCCTGCCGGCCAATACCTTCATCGCCACGGCCGAGGCGGTCAGCCGGATCGGGGCAGTCCCGGTGCCTGTCGACGTCGACCCTTCCTTCCTCCTGATCGATCCCGACGCCGCCGCGGCCGCCGTAACCTCCCGCACGCAGGCGATCGTGCCGGTGCACCTGTTCGGGCAAACCGCCTTCGTGGAAAAACTGATCCCCGTTGCAGACTCCTGCGGCGCGGTGATCATCGAGGATGCCGCGCAGTCCCAGGGCGCAACACGGTTCGGCCGGCACGCGGGCACTTGGGGCCTTGCCGCCGGGACCAGCTTCTACCCCGGCAAGAACCTTGGCGCCGCCGGGGACGCGGGAGCCGTGCTGACATCCGACCCCGGCGTGGATGCCCAGGTCAGGTTGTTGGGGGCGCACGGGAGTTCGGTGAAGTACCGGCACGACGCCATCGGCTTCAACTCGCGCCTGGACACCGTCCAGGCGGTCGTCCTGAAAACGAAGCTGGCGAGGTTGCAGGGCTGGAACCTGCGGCGCAGGGCTGCGGCGGAACGCTATGCGGCGTTGCTGGCGGATGTGCCGGGTGTCGAGCTGCCGCAGGAGGCACCGGGGAACGCGGATGTGTGGCACCTGTACGTGGTGCGTGTCCGGCACCGGGACGCTGTCCTTGAGTCGTTGCACGCGGCGGGGATCCAGGCGGGAATCCACTACCCGGTTCCGGTGCACCTCAGCGGGGCGTACGCGGGCCGGACATCCGGTTCGTTCCCCGTGGCCGAGGATGCTGCCGGGCGCATCCTGTCCCTCCCGCTGTTCCCGCATATCACTGCCGAACAGCAGGAACGGGTTGCTGGGGCGTTGTCATGCGCAGTGACGAAGCAGTAGTCCGTTGAGGCCGTCCGTGCGGGGAAGGCGATGAAGCGCCCCGGCCTGGCATCCGTACAGGAGGCCGGGCACCAACCCGCCGGCTCGCAGAATGCGTCCGGCGCAACCTCCGCACTGGGCTGGAGCCTGCTGAATACTGCGGTGGCCAGGTTCGGCACGCTGGGAATTGGAATCGTCCTGGCCCGCCTGCTGGGGCCCGACTCGTACGGCAGCTTCGCGGTGGCCATGGTGGCGCTGCTGGCGGTCCTGACCATCAACGAACTGGGGGTCAGCCTCGCGATCGTGAGGTGGCCGGAAGATCCCGCACGGATCGCACCCACCGTGACCACTATCTCGATCCTCTCCAGTGCGGTGCTTTGCGGGGCCGGCCTTGCCGCCGCCCCCTGGTTCGCGGACCGCATGGGCGACCCCGGTGCCACCGACGTGGTCCGGATCATGGTGTGCTGCGTCCTGGTCAGCGGGGTGGTCGCCACACCGGCAGCGCTGATGCAGCGGGCCTTTGACCAAAAGACGAAGATGCTGATCGACCAGGTGAATGTCTGGGTGGGTGCCATCGTTTCAATCTGCCTGGTGTTGGCCGGCATGGGCGCAATGAGCCTGGCGGTGGGCCGGCTTGCGGGGACGGTGGCCGGGGGCCTGCTCTTCGTCATCAGGTCGCCGCTTCCCCTGCGGCTGGGCCTCGACCGCACCGTCCTGATGCCGTTGCTGCGGTTCGGGCTGCCCCTGGCAGGGACCAGCATCATCGTCTTCTGCGTCGGCTACCTGGACCAACTGGTGACCGGCAGTACGCTCGGCCCGGTCATGCTGGGGATGTACGTCCTGGCCTTTAACCTGTCGAGCTGGCCGGTGACCATGTTCTCCCAGCCGCTGCGAAGCGTGGCTCCGGTCGTGCTGGCCCGGCTGCAGCATGACCCCGAAAGGATGCGCTCCACAGTCACCGCCCTGATCGGGGTGATGTCCTGCGTTGTCTTCCCTGCTGTCACGTTCCTGGCGGCAGAGTCCGAAACCGTCGTCCGGATTGTGTACGGCGACGTCTGGGCGGGTGCAAGCGCCGCACTGTTTTGGCTTGCCATGGTGGCCGGGTTCCGGATCCTCTTCGAGTTGATCTACGACTACCTGGTGGTTGCGGGAATGACAGGGTCCATCATGTCCATCCAGGTGTGCTGGCTGGTGGCCCTGGTACCGGCCCTTTTCCTTGGCGCCGGCGCCGGCATCGCCGGGGTGGCCATGGCCCAATTCTTCGTCGTCGCCGCCCTGGTCCTGCCCTTGTATCTCTGGCGGTTGCGGGCAGTGGGTGTCCCGCCTCTCGGGGTGATCCGGCAACTGCTGCTGCCCTCGGCCGCTTCGGCAGCGTTGCTGGCCGCCTCTGCCCTCCTCGGCCGGATGGACTTCGGTGTCCCCTGGGCACTCCTGCTCTCCGGGGCAGCAGCCGGCTCCGTCACCGCTGGCCTGCTCTGGTTCAAGCGGGCCGACGTTGCCACGTTGAAGAAATTGGGAAGGAGCGGGGGCCTTGCAGAGCATCAGCGGTAACCGGGACACCTTTGAACGCCTGGTGGCGGTCGCCGGCCGCCTGGCAGCAGCCGGGCGGTGGGAGCAGGCGGCGGTGCAGGCACAGCTTGCCGCCCGTTTCGCCTGGACCGACCACACCGGGTATTTCGGCCACCAGGGACTCGAAGAAGTCCTGGGGATGCTCCGGTCCTCCATCCCACAGCCTCCGCCCCCGGCGCCGGGAAAGCCGGCCGGGCGACTTGTGGTCCACGTGGCCACCCAGCTGTACGGGACCGGCGGCCATACCCAGAGCATTGCGCACTGGATCCGCCAGGATCCTGGCTCGCGGCACCACATTGTCCTCACCCGCCAAGGCAGCACCGAATGTCCAGCCAAGATTGCCGCATGCCTGCCGGATCCCCGTGACCTGGTCCTCCTGGACCGCCGGCCCGGGGGGCTCATGAGAAGGGCGGGAGCATTGCGCCGGGTCATCGCTCCGGCCGACGTCGTCGTTGTGCATGCGCATCCACACGACGTCGTCCCCTCCCTTGCGTTGGGTGTCCCCGGAGCGCCTCCGGCTGTCTACGTCAACCACGCTGACCACGTCTTTTGGCAGGGAACCTCGGCGGCCGCCGTCGTCCTTTGCCTGCGGGCAAGCGGCCGGGAGCTGACCGTCCGCCGCCGCGGGGTTGATGCCGGCCGCTGTGTGGTGGCCAACCGGCCCCTCGAACTTGCGCCTGCCGGGCCTGCGGAGGAATCGAATGAACTGGCCGCGCGGACCGGATGGGGCATCCCGGCGACGGATTTCGTCGTGGTGTCCGCCGCGGCAGGCAGCAAATACGATCCCGTTGGCCCGGACTCGCTGATAGGCCTCTTCCGGTCCTTCCTGCTCCGGCGCCCGGATGCACACTTCCTCGTGGCCGGCCCGTCCCCCACCGGAGCCTGGGCTGCCGCGGCGGCTGCCACCAATGGAAGGATCCGGGCCGTCGGGCGGCTTGCCAACATCTCGTCGCTTCTGTCCATCGCCGATGCCTACGTTGACTCGTTTCCCTTCGCTTCGTTGACCTCAATGCTGGAGGCCGGTGCCCACGGGCTGCCGCTGGTGACATACAGGGGCCATCCGGCCGAATGTGCGGTCCTTGGCTCGGATTCACCAGGCCTCGATGACCTCCTCCTCACGCCCTCGACTCCGGCGGGCTTCGTCTCAACCCTGGCGGACCTGGCAGATTCGGTGTCCACCAGGACGGCTCGGGGCTCGGCCACCCGCAGGGCAATCGTTGAAGGTCACAGCCCCTCAGCCTGGCGGGAGACAGCGGAGCGGGTCTACACCGAGGCCGCCCTGGCGCGAAGCGGACCGATCGCACCGGGACCCACTCCTTGGGCGGACGGACCCCTGGACCAGCTGGTGGGGCTGGTGCAGCAGGAGACCGGCTTCGCCGGCCTGGATGCGGCCTGGGCTGACATACTGCCCTTCCTCGGAACGGCCCAGCGCATCAGGCAGTGGACGGCCTGGCGGAAGTCACCCCATGTGGGCCTGGCACAGTTGGTACCGGACCGCAGCCGCGCGTGGGTTTCGGACTCACGCAGGCGCCTTAGCCAACCTTCATAGCGAGGGGCGTCGAGCGGGGGGTGCGGTAGTGTTCGCCGGCCGCATCAACCGCCGGGCCGGTGAGCAGCCATGGCCCTGTATTTTCGTGGAATCCCAGGATGACCTTCCGGCCCGACAGGGCGCCGACCACTTCGCCGGCAGTGTCAAAGCTGATGTTGGTCACGGCGACGGTGACGTCCGGCCCTTGGGCGCGCACCAGGGCAGCGACGGCCCGCTCGTCCGCTGCAAGGAAACGGAACCGGACGCCTCGCCGCCCCAGCTCCAGGGGCTTCCCCAGTTCATGCCCTCCGGGTCCGCCGGGGAGCACATTGATCACGGTGGCAGCGCCTGCGCCCGCTGCGGCACAGATGTCGTCAATGTCGCGGCGCAGGTCACCCAGGACCGTGACGGGGCGCAGCGGGGCTTTATTCCGGAGCTTGTGCGCCGATACCGATTCCCGGAGCCACCGGTACCGCCACTTCTGCGAGTCCACCAAACCGGAGAGGAGGGAGGGTACACGGCGCCGTTGCTGCACTGTCCCGCACGTCGTCACGATCGGCAACTGGCTGGGATACGCCCCGGCGATCCACTGGTGCGCCTCGGCCAGCCGGTCAAGATTGATGGTGAGGCTGTTGTGGGTCAGGGGGATGTTGGCTACCGCCACGCGGTGGCCGGTAGACCGGAGCCGGGCTCCGTATTCCACGGCATAGGCGTGCCAGGACAGGTCCGGCTCCTCGCTGAGCGGCTGCCGGAGGATGTGGTCCCGCCGCACCATGAACAAGACTTCATCCAGGCTGTCCACGTCCGCCAGCCCGGATTCCTGATGGCCGGATAACACGATGCGGTCGCGGATCCGCCCCACGAGGCGGCCCTCCCCGGTCATCCCGGTTGCGCCCACCATGCCCAGGGAAAGATCTGCCATCAATGCGGCGGCGATCTTCTCCAAGGCCGGGATGGAGTGCAGGAAAACGTCCTGGTGGACAAAGACCACCACATCGTTCCGCGCCGAGGCAGCACCATGGTTCAATGCCGCTCCGGCGGAGGAAAATTGCCGTGCCGTATTGTCGATGGGCAGGTACTCGAGGTCCACGGCGCCTGGGAGGCCGGCCTCGACGGAAGCCGTGAGGCACTCCTGGAGCACTGCCGGGTTGTTGAAGACGCAGACGACAGAGACCGGGACTCGCCCCTCCCGGTCAGCGTTTGACGGGGACATCAGAGCGTCGCTCCTCGAAGGAAAGGTCCTCCAGCACAGGCTGGGGCAACAGGAGTGGCGGCTCATCAACCGCATACCTTGCGGGCTTCCGGTCCTTCACCGCCCGCGCCGCCACGACACTGCCGCCACCAGGTTCGCCGTCCTGTTGCTCGTTCGCAACTGCGGCCGGTTCGGCGTGGCGGTCGGCGGAGCGCCTGCGCCGGGACACAGGCTTGCCCTTGTCCGCCGCGTCCTTCCGGGCAGCCCGCGAATTCTCCAGCATCCTGGCGATCGAAACAGCGCCGAACAGGAGTATGACGCCGCCAATCAGCACCACGATCATCGACCGGAGCCGGCTGGAGAATTGCTCTGTCGCTTTGCTCGGGGGATCAATCTGGAGGGCCGTGAAGAGGTAGCGGTCATCGGCCCCGTTGACTTTCTGCGCATCCCGCAGTTTGGCGGTGAGATGCTGGCCCAAGGCTTCTGCCGTCGTGATGGCCAGCTGCGGGCTGGGGCCCGTGGCCTCCATCCTGATGAGCTGGCCCGCCCCCGTGGTGGCCGGCAGGGTCACCGTGTAGTCGGGTGACAACCCGGCGGCCTTAAGCGAGTCAACGACGTCGGTTGAGCTCAACTTTGTCGCCATCACCTGGGTGATCAGGGAGCTGTCCGCCGAGCGCAGGTAGGGGTTGTCCGAGTTTGCGGCGGCGACGGCGGGATCGGTGCGCATTTCTTCCACGCTGGGCACGCGGGGCGTCACCAGGACGTACACCGTCGACGCCATGTAGCTCCGGGGCGCGAAGAAGAAGACGTAGGCTGCCGCAGCAAGGGTGAGCACCAGGACGGTAATCATCGAAACCTTGTGGCGCCACAGGATTTTAAGAACCGAGACGGGAGTCATGGGAGCCTTTCAGATTCTGCAAGGCTGGCGCCTTGTTCCTTGGTAGTTGGGCCAAGTGCCCGCCGTTCGCCGGCGACGAGCAACCAGACCGTCCCGGAGAGCCCGACGCATATCGGGTACACGAGTGCCAGGACGGGGAAGCCCAGCGAGTCAAAGGCGGCTGACGCCGGGGCGGCCACCAGGCAGGCGGCGGCGACTGCGGCCGCAAGTGTCTTCAAGCGTTCCTCTTTGGCGTTGAAGGCCGCCAGCCAGGCCGCTATCCCGGGTACGACCATGTACAGCAGGAGTGCAAGGAACCCCGGCACTCCCAGTTCGACGATGGTTTTCAGGTACTGGTTATCCAGGACCTCAATGGCGTTCCTTGTCAGGTACGCCCCGGGACCTATTCCAAGCCACGGCCGGGCCGAGACCATGGCTTCCACCCTGGGGTAGTCCTCAAGCCGTGCGGTGATGGAAGGATCGGCCGTCCCCGCGGTGACGGAACCAAACAGCGTTGCGACAAATCCGGGAACCGCCAGGAAGAGCACTGTGGCGGCGCCGGCGAACCCCAGGACCGTCCACTGCCTGGACCTGGAAGGAAGGAACGGAAGGAAGACGAGTGCCACGGTCAGGACACCCAGGACCGCCGAGCGGGAAATCGTGGCGGCGATCGCGAACACAATGAAGCCCGTCCCCGTCCAGTGCATCCAGGCGCGGCCCGATTTGTCGTACAGTGCGCGCCACAGCGAGAGCGGAAGGAGCATCGAGGCGATAACCCCCAGCTCGATGGGATGGAAGGTGCTGCCGGCCACCCGGAGGAAGCTTCCGCGTTCCTGGAACGGCTGGTTCCCGCCGTTGTCCTTGAACCCGGGCAAGACCCCTTGGAACCAGGCCATGGGGTCCACATGGGTGGTGAACTGGATTGCCGCCACCATGCTGCAGAACACGGCACCGCGCAGGAGCGCACGCACCAGCATCATCGCCGCGTCCACGGTCCGCGTTGTCTCAGTGGTTACGAGCACCAGGCCGGACGAGGCGACCATCAACAACATCCAGCGGTCAGCACTCGCGCGAGTCGCATCCGTCGTGCTCCCGCTGATACCCACGTACATCGCGGCGTAGGAGGCACACGACACCGCGAAAAGGGCTGCCAGCGCGAAGCGTCCGGGGTGCTCGCGGTCGATGGTCTTGTGCAGGCCGAGCATGACTGACGTCACCCACAGCGCGAAAACCAGCAACGCAAGAATGTGGGCCACATAGCCGGCAGCACCCAGCGGTTCCAGAACCAGGTTGGAGGGGAAAACGAAACAGGCTACCGCCGTCACCCGCAGGAGCAGCGGTGGCTTTTGCTCGTCGCCGTCAACGCGCAGGGGTGTGTCCAGTCGGACTTCCGGACCCAGCGCGGATGGAGCTGGCAGATGCTTTCCCACATCCCCCCAATCTTCCTGCCGGGGTTGAAATACCCTTATACACGCAATGTTCAGGGTGATAGCGTAGCTCCAAAATCATTGCTTGTCGCCGCTTATTTCCCTTTTATCCAGTATGACATTTGACCCATGATTTTACGACAGGAATTGCCATGAAAACCCTGTTCGAAGCACCTGGAAAAACCGCCCGGGACATGCGCAATTCCACAAAACTCATCAAGAAAACCGCAATTCTATTGACTTGCCTTCTAGGAACGTCATGCATGTCGTCAAGCGCCTTCTCCGCGTCCTCAGGTTCGGCTCAAGATCCGCTTCCTGAAGGAGTCAGCGTCCAGGGGATTGACGGCGGCCCGGGCTTCTACGGGAAGTTCTCGCCGACCCTGCCGGCCGAGCCAAACTTCTTTCCCCTGGGCGTGTGGTTTGAAAGCGTCCTGCAGGAAGCGGATATCGCCGCGGACCGCGGTGCCGGCCTGAACACCTACGTGCAGCTCACCGATGACTCGAATGTGGAGCTGGTGCGGGGCAGCGGCCTTCATGCGCTCCCCTCCACAGTGGTCCCCGGCGCTTCCGGGTTCGTCGTCTCCGATGAAGTGGACATGTGGGCAGGCGGGGGAAACTCCTCGTGGACCGGCAAGTCCCAAGGTGAAGGTGTGATCTGCGAGCCTGTGGCCTCCGAATGCGGTTTCACCGTCCAGGAAGCGCTGGTGAAACTCTTCCCGCCCCGGGCGTTGCTCTATTCCAATTACGGCAAGGGCGTAACGTTCCAACTCAAGAATCCGCAGGCCGCGCAATTCGTCAACAGCTACCAGGACGTCGTCTCCGCGGACAACTACTGGTTTACGGATCCCTATATCTGCAGCCATGTCGAAGGCGGGGCAGTTTTCGCGGATGGGCGGGATCTCACTGACGCGGAATGCCGCACCGGGGCCCACTACGGCTGGACGGTTGACCGGGTACGGTCCCTGGTCCAGCCCGCCGGCTCCAAACCGGTCTGGGCGTTTGTCGAGGTGGGCCACCCATTTTCCGAAAGTGATTCACTCACCATCAGTCCCGCCCAGCTTCGGTCCGCCGTATGGAGCAGCATCATCCACGGCGCCCGGGGAATCGTCTATTTCAACCACAATTTTGGCGGCCAGTGCCAGTCCCAGCATGTGCTCCGGGATGAATGCGGCACCGCGATCCGTCCAACGGTGGCCGCCGTGAACAAGCTCATCACCACCCTCGCTCCGGCGCTGAACACGGGTTCGGTAACGGGGCTCGTGACCGCAAACAGCAAGGACGTTGATTTCGCCGTGAAAGCCAATGCGGGCCACTTCTATGTTTTGGCGGCAGCCACGCGTCCCGGGCCCCAGTCGGTGACCTTCTCTGTTCGGTGCGGCGGCCCGGACCAGGCAGAAGTGCTGGATGAAAACCGTTCGGTGCCCGTGTCGAACCACGCCTTTACGGACTCCTTCAGCGACGCCAATGCGGTACACATCTACCGCCTCAACGGAGGCAACACCTGCGGCCTTGGCTGAGCCCCCCCCTTTCCCGGCCCTTGTGAAGGTCGACCTCGTGGAAGACGACTCCGCAGGCTAAGCATCATGTCCCGCCCATCCCGCCCCTGGCACGGGTGGGGCCCGCGACGCTGGATTGCGTCGCGGGCCCCTGCGGCTGCCCCGCCGGTTGTCCCCGGCTGCTAGGGGGTGGTGACTTCCACATCCACCCAGTAGTTGGTGGCGTTCCAGGTGTTGCTCGGGAACCCTCCGGCGCCGTAGGCATAGACGCCGTTGGGACCGCTGGTGCCGTCAGCCAAACCGTGGAGGATGCCGCTGTCCGCCGACTTGCCGGCAAAGAAGGCGCCGTCTGCCGAGTAATACCCGTTGGGCGCCAGGTACGAGACCACGTAGACCGTGTTGGCGCTGATCGGAATCGGCGTCGCGAACGTTGCCCGCTGCCATCCGGATGCGCCCTCATTGGTGAACGTGACCGAGCCCAGCAGTTGGCCTCCTGAGGTCCAGAGCTTGCCAACGTGCGTACCCGTGTTCTGCGGTCCCTTATAGAAACGGACCGCCGTGACGGTGGCGTTGGTGTCCGAGGTGAACTTCATGCCCAGTTCCACCGATGAGTTGTCCTGGGCGGTGACCGTGGACGGAACCGCGGTGGGAGCGAAGACGCTGCACGGGCAGCCGGCCGTTGGCTGCGGAGCCGTGGTGAACGACCAGGTGTAGGGCGCTGCCATGGCCTGTCCGTTGCTTCCCTTGGCACCCGAAACCGTAGCCGTGAAGGTTGTGCTGTAGGCCAGCGCAGTGGCGGGGGTGAACACCGAGGTGTTGGTCAGCGTGTCATAGCTGAGGGTCCCGGGTACGTTGGCGTTTGCAGCATCCTTGACGTTGAAGACCACGGTGCTGGGGTCAACGGCCCTGTCGTAGGTCGCCTTCACCGTGCTGGTGGTGGCCACGTTGGTGGCACCGGCAGCCGGTGAGGTGGATGACACCGTGGGCACGCTGACCGACGCCGACCCGTTCAGCACCACATCCACCCAGTAGTTGGCGTTGTTGTAGCTGCTGGAGGGGAACGCAGAGGTGCCGTAACGGTACACGCCGTTGAGTCCGTCCACCCCGCTGGCCAGGCCGTGAAGCGGATAGTTGTCCACGCCTTTGGTGAAGAAAGCTCCGTCCGCCGAATAGTGCCCGTTGGGTGCGTAGTACGAAACGATGTACGTCGTGTTCGCCTGGATGGCCACGGGTGTGGAGAAGTTTGCCTGCTGCCAACCGGACCCCGACTCTCCGGTAAAGGTCACGCTGGCCAGCAACTGCCCTCCGCTGGTCCAGAGCTTTCCGGTGTGCGTGCCGGTGTTTGCGGAACTCTTGTAGAAGCGGACGCCGGTGACGTTCCCGGCAATATCCGAACGGAATTTCATCCCAAGTTCCACCGACGATCCGTCCGGCTGGTCAATGGTCCCGGGCAGGGCGTTCGCGGCAAACACGCTGCAGGGGCAATTGGCCGTGGGTTGGGCCACCGTAGTGAAGGTCCAACTGTAGGGCGCGGTCATTACCTGTCCCGCCGCATTCGTCGCCCCGCTGACGGTCGCCGTGTAGGTGGTGTTGTAGGCCAGTGCTGAGCCCGGCGTGAACGTCACGGTGGTCCCCGAGTAGCTGCTGGTACCCGTCACGCTGGTGGTTCCGGCCTGGAGGGTGAAGGTAATGCTGTTGGCGGTAACCACCTGGTTGAACGTCGCGCTTGGTGCCGTATTGACGCCAATCGCCGTCGCCTTGTCTGCCGGCAGCGTTGACGTCACTGCGGGCGGGACAGGTGCTGTGGCGGTGGTAAAGGTCCACGAGTACGGGCTTGCCATCGCCTGGCCGGAACTGTTCGTGGCACCACTGACCGTAGCCGTGTAGGTGGTGTTGTACGCGAGCGGGCTGCCGGGCGCAAAGGTGGAGGTGTTGGTCGCGGAGCTGTAGCTGGTTGTCCCGGGCACTGAGTTCAGGGACGGATCCAGCACGCTGAAGACCACCGAGGTGGGCACCACTGCCTGGTTGAACGTCGCTGACGGGGTCACGGAGATGGGCACGCCCGTGGCCTGGTTTGCCGGCGATGTGCTGCTGACCGCCGGAGCGGGAGGTGGTGCCCCGGTTGTGAACGTCCAGGTGTAGGGGCCCGCCATTGCTTGGCCGGCCGCATTGGTGGCGCCGCTGACGGTCGCCGTGTACGTGGTGTTGTACGCCAGCGCGGCGGAAGGGGTGAAGGTGACTGTGCCCGAGCTGTAGGCGGCGTTGCCTGCCACTGCCGTGTTGTCAGGCTTCTTCAGCGTGAAGGTGATGCTGCCCGCTGTTACGGCCTGGTTGAAGGTAGCCGACGGCGCCTTGGTGATTGCGACGTTGGTGGCTGCATTGGCCGGGTCGGTCGAAGAGACTGCCGGCGGCACGGATGCCGACGGAACGAACTTGACGTCCACCCAATAGTTCTCGGCGTTGTAGGAGGACTGGGGAAAGACGCTGCTGGCCCCGTAGGTGTAGACGCCGTTGCCAGAGCTGGGGGTGTTCCTCAGCCCATGCAGCACGCCGCTGTCAAGGGACGAGTGTCCGGCCGGCATGGGCGACGGGTTGGGATACATGAAGCCCGCGGCCTGCGCATAATGCCCTTGGGGAGCGAAGTAGGAGACCACATAGGTGGTGTTTGCGGTGATGGCCACTGGTGTGGCGAAGTTGACCGTTTGCCAGCCGGTTGCCGTCTCGTTGGTGAAGGTTGCCGTGGCCAGCCGGGCTCCGCCCGATGTCCACAAGCTGCCGACGTGCGTTCCCTTGTTCAGGCTTGACTTGTAGAAGGAGACGCCGGTGACGGTTCCTGCCGCCTGGGCGGTGAACTTCATCCCGACTTCCACGCTTCCGCCGTCGCCGGAATCGGGCGTGTTGGGGATCATGCTGGACCCGAAGATGGAACACGGGCAGGAAACGTTGACCGCAGCCCCGGATCCTGGCACCTCGGTGTTCCCCGAGTCGTCAGTGGCTCGGGTCTTCACGGTCACTGCCGGGCTGCCGTGCACCGTCCAGGTGTAGGACCAGCTGGTGGTCCCGGTGGCCGGGCGCCACGTGGTTCCACCGTCGGTGGATACTTCGATGCCGGCCACTACCCCGCCGGCGTCGGAGGCCGTTCCCGAGATGGTGACGCTGGAGCCGTCGGCAAGGGTCTGGCCGTTTAGCCCCGATGTGATGGTCGAAACAGGGGCGCTGGTGTCGGTGGACTTTGCCGCCGCTACCAGCCCCGTCATCAGGGTAACCGGCTGGACACCCATGTCGGCGAACAGGTTGACGGTGGCCTGCTGCATGTTTTTGTCGGGGGTACTTGTGGGAATGGTGAAGTTGTCCAGGCCGTAGGCCCATTGGACCGTGCCGGCACCGAAGACAAGTGCGCCGCTGGGGGCGCGGTACATGATCAGGTTGTGTGTTTGGCTGGAAGCAGCAGTGGTGCTGCCGTAGTCAGTGAATGCCTCAGGCACCGAAACAGTGGTTGAGGACAATTTGAATGCGCCGGCAGGACGGAATCCGTTGTCGGCGTCGATGTCCCACTCGTAACCGAGCGTGTCCAGGCCGCTTCCGAGCGTGAGTGATTGGGTTCCCGTCAGTTTGGCGGCCGCAGTGTTGCGCCACAGCCGCATGCCCGCGTATTGCGCGGGGACCTTGATGTCCGCGGAGCCGGAATTGACCAGGAAGAACTGTCCGGTCAGCGAGTTCTCGGGGTTTCCGCCACCGGTGGACGTGCCGAAGCGCGGGTCGCGCCAGGTCCCGGTCCATTCCACCGGGTCTACGGGCGTGTTGTAGTGGGTGTCCTTGTATGAGACCAGTGTGCGCCCGGAGGTCTGGCTGCCATCGATCGAGGCCTCCCAGCGGGTGCGCCAGAATGCCTCGTTGCCGCTGAAGAAGGCCAGGTTGACGCCTGCGTTCCGGGCGGCTTCCACGTTGCTGCGCTGTGTTCCGCTCCAGTACTCATCGTGTCCGGAGGACATGAACATTTTGTGGTTGAGCAGCAGCGGGCCTCGCGTCGCCGTGTCCAAGCCGCTGATGTAGCTGACGTCGTAGCCGTTCGCCTCAAGGAAGCGGATCATCGGGTATTCGGTGTCCATGAGCCAGCTGTGGCCTTGGTCGCCCGTGGAAAGGAACGGCCTGTTGTAGGACACCTTGAATGCTGACTTGTAGGCCTGTGGATTGCCGGTGGGGCATGCCACCGTGCATTGGTAGAGGCTGTTGCCGCCGTAAGTGTTGTAGGCCTGCCACGTTGTGTCGGACGTCTGCACCACGATGCCGCTCTTTCCCGCATCGTTGCGGACTACGAACGGAATCATGCTGTCCCCGCCGGTATCGTTGCGGACCAGATGGGCGAAGTACACGCCCGAGACTGCGGATGCCGGGACGGTCCACGACGCGGAAACCCCCCAGTTTCCGCAGTCGACGAGGCCCGTCCCGGACTGGGTCAGGCAGGCGGGCTGGGATTGCGGCAGTTTGGCCGTTAGTGGGATGCTGGCGGCGATCTTGCGGGCCCCGTTCCCCTGGTAGTAGCCGAACCGAAGAATGTCGATGTGGTAGGCGCTGGCGGTGGTCTTGATCTTGAAGCTGATGGATTCACCCTGGTTGACGCTCATCGCCGTTCCGAAGCCCTGGATGGACGAGTCGCCGGATCCGGAAACCTCCCAGTCCGAGGACGGGGTGCCGGGCAGTGAGTTTTCACAGGCGACGGCGCTGGCAACGGGGGGCGTGCAGGCATCGGCGTGGGCCGCCGGAGCCTGGTAAAGAGTGGAACTGAAAGACAGCATCGCGGCGATAAGGAACAATACGGAAAAACTTGCTGCCGCACGCAGCCTGCTTTCGACGGGCTTTGATTTTGCAAACACTTTAACTCCATTTCGAGACGTGAATAGCGCCAGGTGCCTGCACTACCCGGATCAAGGAATAGGCGGCTATCGAGGAATGCGGGGATTAAATTCGGTCCTTAATTCAGGGAATTTATCCCCAACCCACTCCCCAGGAATGCAATTCATAATTGCGGCTGCTGTCATCCCGCTCCCAGGCGGTGTTTTTTCGGCGCCGGGCCGCACGGCCCGCAAGCGCGAAGGCGGCATAGACGGCGGCATCCACCGCGGAGCCGGGACCCTTGATTGAATGCGCCAGTTGCCTGGCCGTGCGTCCCGACTGCGTGCCCGGAACATCGCGGAGTTCGTTGTTCCCGCGATATACGCGCCTCAGGGTGGCGAGCAGGGCCTTTCCGGTCCGTGGCGTGCGGACTGTCACCGGCGGGCAGGCGATGACTTCTTTTTCGGATGCGTCGAACAATCGGTCGATGTAACAGTCGTCGGCCGTGACGGGCGGAAATTCACCAAACCGTTCATGCCCCTTGCGGCTCAGGCCGTAAACGCCGGCACCCCACATCGATGCCGATGCCTGGGGCAGCCGGTTGCGTGCCCGGTAGTAGGCGCGGACCGGCCAGGAGGCGCCCGCTGTGTCATAGGTGAAGGCGGGGCGGGCGCAAAGGGGCCCGCCGTCGTCGGCCAATGCCTCCAAGGTGGCACGCAGGGCGGCCGGCGGCACCTCGATATCGGCGTCAACGTACAGCCGCGGCCACCCGCAGGCAGCTTGGTCGCCGGCGTTGAGGGCAGCGGTCTTGGACGCGGCCTCCACGGAGACAACCCGGACGCCCGGCACGGAACCGGCCACGGCTTCAGTTCCGTCGGTGCAACCGTTGCAGGCAACCACCACGTCCACCTTCCCGCTCGCGATGGGTGCGGTGAGTGCTGCCAGCGTCCGCCCGAGGACCGGGGCCTCGTTGTGTGCTGGAATGATGACCGTCCCGGAGGGGAAATCCCCTTCCTGGCCGGGGCCACCCGGGTAGGCGACGGCGTGCGGCAGGTCGGCCCATCGTGACTCCCTGGCGATCAGTCCCAGGATTCCCCGGTGGGCGGGCAGCGGTGCCCGCAGCAGGGCAGAAAGTACGACGGCGGCACGGAAGATTCGTGCGTAGCTTCCGTGATGGAATTTTCGGACATAGCGGATCCTGTTCGCCCCCATGAGGGCATCCAGGGACGGTGAGCTCCCGGACCCGCCGCGGGAATGAACCATGGCTGCAAGGGGCTCGAACCAGACGTCGGCCTTGAGCTCGCGGACACGGTGCAGGTAGTCCGTCTCCTCCGAGTACAGGAAGTAGGACTCGTCCCAGCCGCCGACCTGTTTCGCGATGTCGGAGCGGATCAGCAGCGCGGCGCCGGTGGCCCAATCCACCTTGTGCGGGTGGGCGTAGCTTTCGGCGTCGAAGTCCATTTCGGTCAGCCATCCGGGGCGTCCTTGGAACCTGCTTCCGAGGAGGGCGTCGCCCAGCGCGCGCGAGATGCTCGGTTCCCTGCGCAGCGAGGGGTAGACGCTTCCGTCGTCGTCTCGCAACAAGGGGACCACCACTCCCGCGCCGGTGCCCTCCATGGATTTCCGCAGGGCCATCACCGCGCCGGGGCAGAGCCTGAGGTCCGGGTTGAGGACCAGGTACGAATCCGCACTTCCCGCCTTCGCGCAGGCCGCATTGATGCCGCCCGCGTACCCGAGGTTCCCGCCGGTGGGGAAGGCGGCCACGCCTGGAAACTCCTGCAGGCAGGAAAGGGTCTCCGGGTTCGGCGAGTTGTCCGCAACCACTACCTTGATGGACTGTTCCCGGGTCTGCAGCCGGAGGCTCTCCAGCAGCCCGCAGACGTCCGCGCCGTTGTTGTAGGTCACCACCAGAGCGGCAACATCGGCGTGCTGGTCGGTCGGGGTGAAGTCCCCTGCCGTGGTGCCGGCCCGCCGGGTGGGACCGGAAGCGGGTCGAGGGGCGGGGCCTGTGCTTGGCCCGGGCGCGACGTTGGCACTGTGCCGGCGGAGCTTCAGGTAGGCTTCGGGCCCCTCCACGACGTACCGTTTGGCGAGCCGTCGTGGCTCCATGGCCAGCCGCCACGCCCATTCAAGGCCCATGGTGCTCACCTGCCGGGGCGCACGGCGTATGTGGCCGGCGAGGAAATCGACGACCGCCCCGAACGCCAGCAGGACCTTCGCCCCGGTCTGCGGCCCGTACTCCCCGATCCAGAGTTCCTGCCGTGGTTTGCCCAAACAGACCACCAGGATGTCCACTCCGGCGGCCCGGATGTCTGCACACAGTTCCGTGACGGCGGTGGCATCACCCAGCATTTGGCGGGACGGCGCCCACCAGCCGGCCACGCGCAGGGTGGGGCGCTCCGCTTCGATCCGCGTGGCAACCAATTCCTGGGCTTCCGGGCTCCCACCCAGGAAACCGACGGTCCGTCCTTGTGCAGCGGCGTCATCGAGGATGTGGCCGATCAGGTCACTTCCTGCGAGGCGGGGCCACCGTTGGCCGGTGAGTTCCGCCGCCTTGGCCACCAAGGGGGCGCCGTCCAGCAACGTCAGCCACTCCAACTGCGGGATCTCCAGCGTTCCTTCCCAGCGGCCGCCGGTCCCGAAGTGGTTGACGTGGTCCAGGTTCGCGGAGAGCACACCCAGGGGGGTCTCGGGGGCACCCGCGGCTCGTTCCATGATGGCTGCCAGGGCGTCCTCACGGCTCATCAGGTCGACCCTGACGCCACCCAGCGTGAGGGCCCGCTGCAGCGGGCCCTCGAGGGCCGTTGTTCCCCGCGGTGTCACCAACCCGGCCATCCCCAGTTTGTGGATGCGGCGGGGCAGGCGCCCAAGTGCAGATGTCATTCCGGCTCCATGGTCACAGCGCAGGAGCACGTCGGCTGGAAAAGGGGTCTGCACTCCCCGTTTCAGCCTCGCGCCGGTCACCCGGCACGGCACCTGTCGCATCTGTCAGTGGTCGACGGATGCCATCGTTGGCAGGACTGCGAGGACCTGGTGTCCGGCCCGGAACCGTGGGCCGGACACCCAACGGCATCCGTGTGTCCCCACCGTAGGCCGGGGAAACCCCCTAGCCGGAGTCCGGCAGGCTACCTATGTGGGTACCCGCACGAACCTTTGTGGTGCCACAAACTGCCTGGCTAGGCCGGGGTGCGGAAGAACAGCTCCGAGACGGCGGCGAGGCGGAGGGGATCCTCCACTCCGCACAGTTCCCGCGCGGAATGCATGGACAGCAGCGGCACGCCCACGTCCACGGTCCTGATGCCCAGCCTTGTGGCGGTGAGGGGTCCGATGGTGGAACCGCAGGGCACCACATTGTTGGAGACGAATTCCTGGTATGGCACGCCCGCTTCGCCGCAAAGCCTGGCCCAAAAGGCCGCGCCGAACGCATCAGTGGCGTAGCGCTGGTTGGCGTTGATCTTCAGGAGCGGTCCACCGTTGAGCACGGGGTGGTTGGCGGGGTCGTGCCGCTCGGCGTAGTTGGGGTGGACCGCGTGCCCGGCGTCGGCCGACAGGCAGAACGACGCCGCGAGGGCCTGCCGCCGTTCGCTCACCGTCGCACCCAGGCCGTCGGAGATGCGCACCAGCACGTCTTCAAGGATGGGTCCGCAGGCACCGGAGCGGGAGTTGGAGCCGATTTCCTCGTGGTCGAACGCTGCGAGCACGGCAATGGGTCCCCCGGCCGTGCCGGACGCAGCATGCGCGGCCAGGGCCGCAAGCCCGGCGTGCGTGGCCGACAGGTTGTCCAGCCGCCCGGATGCGAAGAACTCCCCCTTGCCCCCAAAAACCGCAGGCGCCTGCGTGTCCGCAATGACGACGTCGTACCCGCCAATGCCGGCAGGATCAACGGAGGCGCCGTCAACGGACGCGGCCAGGACGCTCAACAGGTCCGCATCGGTGGGGTTTCCCAGCCCCCACACCGGGTTCATATGGCGCTGCTTGTCCAGGGTAAGCCCGTCATTCACTGCCCGGTCCAGGTGGATAGCCAGCTGCGGGAAGCGGAGCAGCGGCCCGGTGGCGGCCAGGTGTTGCGTGCCATCGAGCATCACCAGCCGGCCGGCGAGCCGGAGCTCCCGGTCCAGCCAGGAGTTGAGCAGGGGCCCGCCGTAGATTTCCACCCCGGCCTGGAGCCAGCCGTGGGCGCCGGTGGTGGGCTTCGGCTTGAGCTTGAAGGACGGCGAGTCGGTGTGGGCGCCAAGGATATTGAAGCCGGTGGCGGGTCCGGCTCCTTCGGGAACCACCCAGGCGATCAGGGCGCCGTCGCGGATCATGAAGAAGGAGCCGGGCCCGCCCTCCCACGGCTGCAGCTCGTCCAGGCGGAGGAAGCCGGCTTCCTCCAGCCTCCGGCCGCCCTCGTGGGCAGCATGGAAGCTCGACGGCGATGCGCTGACAAAGGCGCCAAGGTCCTGGATGTGGTCTGCGGCAGAGGAAGTCAAAGGCATGGTCCCGAGTCTAATGCGGCCTACTCCACCGGCGCGGCGGCCTCGGATGCCCTTGCCGGTTCCGCTGCCATGGCCGCGTCCTTGCGCCGGTAGCGCAGCACGCCCACAGCAACCACCACCACCGCCAACGCGATGGAGAGCAACAGTGATTCGCGGGTCGATTCCACGATCACCATGCCGATAAGCAGGGCCACGATGCTGATGATTGCTGCCCAGGTGAGGTAGGGGAACAGCCACATCTTCAGCTGGAGGTCCTGTGCGGCGGCACCCATCCGGCGGCGGAGGATCAGCTGCGACACGGAGATGACCAGCCAGACGAAGAGGGCGATGGCACCGGAGGTGTTGACCAGGAACAGGAACACCGTGTCCGGTGCGATGTAGTTCAGGCCCACCGTGATGAAGCCGACCACCGTGGAAGCGAGCACAGCGGCGGCGGGAACTCCGCGCCGGGAGATCCTCGTCCAGGAGCGCGGGGCGTCACCGCGGGTGGAGAGCGAGAACAGCATGCGGCTTGCGGTGTACAGCCCTGAGTTGAGGCAGGACAGGACGGAGGTCAAGACCACGACGTCCATGATGGTGCCGGCACCGGGGATGCCGAACAGTTCGATGACCGCAACGTAGGGGCTCTTGGCGACGGACGCAGAGTTCCAGGGGAGCAGGGTGACCACCACGGCGATGGAACCGATGTAGAACACCAGGATGCGCCAGACGGTTGACTTCACGGCCTTCTTGACGGCGTCCACGGGGTTTTCGGATTCGCCGGCGGCGATCGTGGCGATCTCGGCGCCGAAGAAGGAGAAGACGACCACCAGGATGCCGGCCAGGACGGCGCCCGGACCGTTGGGCATGAATCCGCCGTTGTTGAGCAGGTTGCTCAGGCCGGGGGCCGGGACGCCGGGGACCAGGCCCAGGATGGCGGCGGCGCCGAAGACCAGGAAGAGGACGATCGCGGCCACCTTGATGGAGGCGAACCAGAACTCGAACTCGCCGTAGGACTTCACCGAGCCGAGGTTGGTCAAGGTCAGCAGCACCATGAGGACCAGGGCCCAGACCCACTGGTCGATGCCCGGCACCCACCGGTGCATGATGGCCGCACCGGCGGTGGCCTCGATGCCCAGGACGATAATCCAGAACCAGGCATAGAGCCAGCCGATGCTGAACCCTGCCCAGCGGCCCAGGGCCTTGTCCGCATAGGTCGAGAAAGAGCCCGTTTCCGGGTTGGCTGCGGCCATTTCACCCAGCATGCGCATCACCAGGATGACCACGAGGCCGGCGGCTGCGTACGCGACAAGGATGCCCGGGCCGGCCTGCTGGATCGCGGCCCCCGAGCCGACGAAGAGCCCTGCACCGATCACGCCGGCTATGGCGATCATGGACAGGTGCCTGGGTTTCAGGGACTTTGAGAGTTGCTGGTCAGCATGCATGGAAGTGCCGTCCTGTTGGGAAATTGCAGAGGTTGTGCGACGTTCGTTGGTGCACCGCGGCGGACCGTGTGGTGCACCACATCGTCGTTTCACCCTAGGTCCGCCATTATGCGCCTTGCTTTGTGCACTCCAACAGATCTGGTTGCGCCTAACAGGACGCCACTCCAAGCAGGAGCCATGATGGGCAAATAATGTTTCCCACCAGGCACTTTTGTAATGTGCCGGAAACCACGCGCCGGCCACGTCCGGGTGGCCGGCGCAGGATATCCCTCCTACACGTCCCGGCGCTTCAGCAGGACGGCGGCGATCAGCACGGGGATCACCACCCAGGCGCCCAGGACCAAGGCCGCCTGCCATGTTTCGAGGGTGTCCGGCACGTGCTGGGCGGCGGTCAGCGGCTCAACCGTGTTGCCGGGCAGGTATTTCCGGGCCTCCTTGAAGAAGTCGCCGGGAATGAGCTGGAAAGCGATGGGTGCCACGAAGAAGATGCCCACCAGGCTCATGATGCCGCCGGCCGAGTTCCGAAGCAGCGTGCCCAGGGCCATGCCGATCGCGGCCACGGCTGCAACGTAGATGCTGTTGACCAGGAGCAGTTTCACGGATTCGGAACTTGCCAGGTCCAGCTTCAGTCCGTAGTTGTCCAGGATGGGAACCGCCACCAGTCCGGCCACCCAGGTGGAGAGGGCCGTGACCGCGAAGGAGACCACCATGACCACCACCAGTTTGGCAGTGAACGCAGGCAGCCTCTTGGGCACCGCCGCGAACGTGGACCGCGCCATGCCGGTGGTGAATTCCGAGCTCATCAAGAGCACGCCCAGGGACCCAAGGATCAGCTGGGCGAAGGCGATCCCCGAGGTGGGCACGCTGATCGCGAGGTCCCCGCCTTGGGAGGCCGCCCGCACGGCCGCCTGCGGATCCCGCGATGCCGCGTTGGCGAACTGGCCGGTGCCCCATGCGGACAGCGCACCAAAGCCCACCATCACAACCGCCGTGGCGGCGAGCAGGATCAGCGTTGAGAGCAGGCTCCGGAACTTGATGAGTTCCGAGTTGAGCACCCGAAAGAACGTGGGGCCCGGCAGGGACCCTCCGTGGCCGTGGCTGTGGCCTGCGGACGATGATGCCGGTTCGGGCGAAGCCGTGGATTCTGTGGTCATGGCGCTCATTATTTGCTTACCTCCGCGGCGGGCAGGGAGTGGTATTCGACGTCGTCCTTGGTCAGTTCCATGTACGCTTCCTCGAGGCTGGCCGTCAGGGGGGTGAGTTCATAGACCATGACCTGGTTTTCCAGGGCTGCCGCGGCGATTGCCTTCGGTTCGAGGCCGGTCACTTCCAGCATTTCCCGTTCTGGGACCTCGATCGAGGCGCCGCGGCCGGCCAGCAGCTGCCGCAGCCGGTCCGGCTGGTCCGTGCGGACGCGGACGCGGGCCTGGCCCTTGCCGGTAATGATGTCGCGGATGGGCGCATCGGCGATCACCCGGCCGCGGCCGATGACGATGAGGTGGTCGGCGGTCTGGGCCATCTCGCTCATGAGGTGGCTGGAGAGGAACACGGTGCGTCCCTGCCCGGCGAGGTAACGGACCAGGTTCCGCACCCAGACCACGCCTTCCGGGTCCAGCCCGTTGACGGGTTCGTCCAGGATCAAGGTCTGCGGGTCGCCGAGCAACGCCGCAGCGATGCCCAGCCGCTGGCCCATGCCCAGTGAGAAGCCGCCGGCTTTCTTTCGCGCCACCGCGTCGAGGCCGGTCATCTCGATCACTTCGTGCACCCGGGATTTGGGAATACCGTGTGTGGCGGCCATGGCCAGCAGGTGGTTGTACGCACTGCGGCTGGTATGGACCGCTTTCGCATCCAGCAGGGCGCCCACCTGCCGCAGCGGAGCCGTGTGCTTGACGTAGGGGAGGCCGTTCACTGTGACCGATCCCGATGTCGGCCGGTCCAGTCCCATGATCATGCGCATCGTGGTGGACTTTCCTGCCCCGTTCGGGCCCAGGAATCCTGTGACTTGCCCTGCCCTGACGGTGAAGCTGACACCGGCCACGGCGGTCTTCGCCCCGTACGCCTTTGTCAGCCCGTTTGCCTCGATCATGAATTTTCCTTTTGACGGCAGCGCGTGGCTGCAGATGGCGTTCTGTGGGAGTTCACTCCCTACGCTAACGGGGCCACCGCCGCAATTCGCCCTACTCAGGGATGATTCAGGGGAGAATCAGGGTTGCTCCGGACCAAAGCCTTCCCTGCTCAGGGGCGTGGGGAGTAGTACGTCAGCGCGTTGCGCCGCACTGAATAAGCGACCCGGCGCACTCCGGCCAGTGCCTCACCGTCCACGGCAAGGGCCATGGGTGCGCCGTCGGCATCAATGGTGACCGTGGAGGCCTCGCGCAGGTGCGTGATCCTGGAACTTGCCACCGTTCCGGTCAGGACGGCCCAGAGCAGCCGCACGCGGGCGAACGACTCGTCGGCGGTGATCAGCCTGACGTCTAGTACGCCGTCGTCCATGACGGGCCGGATGAGCGGCGCGTGGTCCCGGGGGTAGTAGCGGCCCCGTCCAAGGTAGGCGATCCACACCTTGTGCCGGACACCGTCGACGGAAAGAGTGATGGGGGTTCCCGCGGCGAACGTGCGGAACATGGCCACGACGCCGGCCAGCGGCTTTCCAAGCGCGGGTTGCAGGTGCTCCCGGCGACGTACGAGATTGGGATAGAGGCCCACACTGGACGTGTTGAGCATGACCAGCTCGGACACTTCGGGATGGCCCGCGAGGCCACGCTCCGCGGTCACCAGGCCGATGTCCGCAAGTGCGGCCTCACCCTTGGTCGCCGCTTTCACGGCGTCCTTGAGGTTTCCGATCCCCGCGTCCCGCGCAAAGTGGTTGAGGGTTCCCCCGGGCAGAACCAGCAGGGGCAGGGAACGGTCGACGGCGGCAGCAGCCGCGGCGCCGACGGTTCCGTCGCCGCCCCACACACCCAGGGCAAGGGTCCCGGGGACGTCCGCGGTCGCGTTGATCTGCTGCACGAGGTCATCGTCCGGCTGCACGACGTTTATATGTGCCTTAGGGAATACATCTTTGAGGGCGGCGGCCGTTTCCACCTTGAAGGATCCACCCAGGGTGTTGACCACGATGCTGAGGCCTTCCCCACCGGGCAGCCCTGGAGCCTCGGTCCACGTCCGGGCCGTCTGCGGAATGGGCGGCCGGACCGGCCACCAGTGCCGGGTCACCAGGGCGGCGCCCGCACCGAGGGCCGAACCGAAGATGACGTCCGAAGGCCAGTGCGCACCGGTGTGGACCCTCGAGTAGGCCACACCAAGGGCCGCGGGCGCCAAGGCAGCGCCAAGGGCGGGCTGGACCAGGCCGGCGCCCACCGCGAAGGCGACGGCGGACGCTGAATGCCCCGAAGGCATGGAGGAACTCTGGGGCTGGGGGTGGACGAAGCGGAACACCGGGAGATTTTCCGGCTTCGGCCGGGTCCGGGGGAGCAGGGTCTTGAACACCATGTTCGTAACGGCCGAGGCGACGCCCTGGGCGATCAGCCCGTGGACGGCAGCGCGCCGGGATTTGCCGGGGAACAGCGCCAGGACGGCTGCGATACCGATCCAGAGCTTTCCCTGGTTCGCTGAGGCCGAGAGCCGTCGGAAGAACACGTCGTGGCTGCCGCCGGGAAGGTTAGAAACATGCTGGAGAAGGAATCTGTCGACGCGGCTGGGCCAACTCCGCCGGCGGTGCCTGGTGCTTTGCATGTGATCACCCTAAACCCCTGCCGCTTTAGCATTCGGTTCCACGCCCTTGCCTGCGCGGCGGCCCGGATCCTGTCAGGGCTCCTTGGTGTCCTCCAGCCGCAGGGGCCTGGCGGCACCGGCCAGCAGCAGTGCCACGAGGATCGGTGCCATGATCGCCAGCAGCGCGGTGTGGATGCCGGTGAGGTCGCCGAGGTACCCGAGCAGCGGTGGGCCGGCCAGGAACGATATATAACCCAAAGTGGATACAACGGATACGCGTGCTGCCGAATGCCTGGGGTCGTCGGAGGCTGCTGACATCCCCATCGGGAAAGCCAGCGCTGCGCCGACGCCCCACAGTGCCGCACCGATACCGGCCAGCCAGATGTTCGGCGCCAGGACGAAAAGGCCCAGCCCGGCTGCTGCGGCCGCCATGCTGGCCCGCAGCACGGCCACCCGGCCGTACTTGTCGATCACCCGGCCGCCGAGGAAGCGCATTGCTGTCATGGCAAGGACAAAGAGGGCAAACATGAGTGCGCCCGTGGACTCCGAGGTGGCCAGGCCGTCCACGGAGGCTTTGGCGATCCAATCGTTGCCGGCCCCCTCGGTGAGGGTGGCTCCCAGGACCACGACGCCGATCAGCAACGTCCTGCTGTCTCGCCATGCCGAGGGGCCCTTGGCAGGTTCGGGTTCCCCGGGCGTGGCTGCCGTGGAAATGTGGGGGAGGAAGAAGCGCGGCGCGGTCAGGGCCACCAGCACCACCACACCGGCAATGACCATCAGGTGCAGGGGAAGGTCCACGCCCAGGCTGGACAGGCCGGCGCCAACCAGTGCGCCTACGAACGCACCACCGCTGAAGGCAGCGTGGAATTGCGGCATGACAGTCCGGCGGAGTTTGTGTTCTACGTCCGCGCCTTCGATGTTTTGCGCAACATCCCACAGGCCGATGCCGATTCCGAAGAAGAACAGCGAGACCGCGGTTCCGGGTATGGAGGTGGCCGAGAGCGCCAGGGCGATGCCGATGCCCGCGGCGGCCGCCAGCAGGCCGGCGAAGCGGACCGTGTTCGCCGTTCCGATCCGGCCTACCACCATGCCCGCTGTGGGGAGCGCCAAAAGCGACCCGACGGCCGTGCAGAGCAGCAGCGTGCCCATCTGGCCGGAGGTGATGTGCAGCGTCTGCGTGACGGCCGGGATCCGTGCAGCCCAGCTGGCGAACACCAGTCCATTAATGCCAAAGACCACGAACGTGGCCGCGGCCGCCGCTTTCAGTCCAACGTGCTGTTCGGTGCCGGCGTTGGTGCTCATACGTTCACTACTTCCACAGAGTATTGGTCGAGTTGGGCTTGTTCCCGGCCACTGAATTTCCGGTCGGTGACAATCACGTCAACCCGGTCCAGGCCGCCGATAAGGACCCTCGCGTGCGCCTGCCATTTAGCCGCCGATGCGGCAACCACCACCCGCGCCGACGCGTCCAGGCCGGCCCTCTTGACCGCGGCATCGTCCAGGTCGTGGGCCAGGAGGCCGTCAGTAAAGTCAACGGCACAGGGGGTGAGCACGGCGGTATCAAAACGCAACGACCTGATGTTGGACTCCGCCAGGGGTCCGCGGAAACAGAGCTCACCGGGCACCAGGCTCCCTCCTGGCAGCAACAGTGCAGGCCTGGAGCCTGCGGCAGTGTCCCCGCCGGCGGCCGCATTGAGTCCGGGCAGGGACATCGGCATCAAGGTCAGTTCCCGGCCGGTCACGGCACGGGCCACCTCGGTTGCCGTGCTCCCGCTGTCCAGCCACACGTGTTCGCGTTCCAGCAGCAGCCCGGCGACGGCGGCGGCGATGCGCCTCTTGGCGTCCCGGTCCTCCAGCTCCCGGAGCCCGTAGCCGGGGTGCTGCCCTTGCCCGATCAGGCTCCTGGCTCCGCCGTGGATCCGACGGAGGACGCCGTTGCCTGCCAGTGCTTCAAGGTCGCGACGGATCGTGGCCCCGGAAGCATCGCAGGCCAGCATCAGTTCTTCGACGCTCACCTCGGCCTGCCGCCGGAGGATTTCGGCAATAGTCCTGTGCCGCTCATCCGTCTTCATGATCAAATGCTATCAATTGATGATCATTTGCTCATCAGACTGCTCACCGAATTCTCAGCGGGCGCGTTCCACCCGCTGTTCGTCCCAGACCGGTTCCGCTGATTCGTACACCTTCCCGTCCGATCCGAACACCAGGAACCGGTCGAACGTCCGAGCGAACCAGCGGTCATGGGTGACGGCAAGGACCGTGCCCTCAAAGTGGTCAATGGCGCGCTCCAGCGCCTCGGCGGAGTGCAGGTCCAGGTTGTCCGTTGGCTCGTCCAACAGCAGCAGGGTGGCTCCGCTCAGCTGCAGGAGCAGGATCTGGAAACGCGCCTGCTGGCCGCCGGACAGCGACTCGTACTTTTGCTCGGACTGTCCCGCCAGGCCATAGCCGTCCAGGGCGCCGGCGGCCGCCTCCCGCCCCAGCCCCGAACGGTGTTCGTCACCGCGGTGCAGGATTTCCAGGAGCGTCTTGCCCAGGAGATCCGGCCGGACATGGGTTTGGGCAAAGAACCCGGGCCGGATCCGCGCACCGAGCTTGACGGTCCCTTCGTGCGGGACCTCGGCGATTTCCACATCGGAGACCGGCAGGTGTTCCCGCTCGGGGTCGGTGCCGCCGGTGGCGAGCAGCCGCAGGAAGTGGCTCTTGCCGGAGCCGTTGGAGCCGAGCACGCCGACCCGGTCGCCGAACCAGACCTCGGTGGAGAAGGGCTTCATCAGGCCGGTCAGTTCCAGCCGTTCGGCAACGATGGCGCGCTTGGCGGTTCGTCCGCCTTTGAGCCGCATCTGGACGTTCTGCTCGATCGGCAGTGCCTCCGGCGGACCCACTTCGAGGAACTTTGCCAGCCGGGTCTGGGCGGCGTGGTAGCGGTTGGCCATGTCAGAGCGGAACGCGGCCTTGTTCTTGTACATGTTGACGAGTTCCTTGAGCTTGATGTGCTCCTCGTCCCAGCGCTTCCGCAATTCCTCGAACCGGGCGTTCCGGTCCGCGCGGGCCTCCACGTACGATTCGAATCCACCGCCGTGGATCCATGCGGCGGCTCCGTTGATCCCCGGCTCCAGGGTGACAATGCGCCCGGCGGCGTTGTTCAGCAGCTCGCGGTCGTGGCTGATGAAGAAGACGGTCTTCCTTGACTCGTTCAGCTTCTCCTCGAGCCAGCGTTTGCCCGGCACGTCAAGGTAGTTGTCCGGCTCGTCCAAGAGGAGGAGCTCGTCCGGGCCTGCGAACAGTGCTTCCAGCACCAGGCGCTTTTGCTCGCCGCCGGAAAGGGTCGACGCCGGGCGGTGCTGTGCGCGGTCAAACGGCAGTCCCAGGGCGGCCATGCAGACCTCGTCCCAGACGGTCTCGACGTCGTAGCCTCCGGCGTCCCCCCAGTCCACGATGGCCTGTGCGTACCGCATCTGGGTGGGCTCGTCGTCGTGCTCCATCATGGCCAGCTCGGCATCATCCACCTCGCGCGCAGCGGCCGCCAAAGCCGGGGGAGCAGCGGACACCAGGAGGTCCCGGACTGTTGAACCGTCACGGACCTGCCCCACGAACTGGCGCATGATGCCCATGTTCCCGGACCGCCCGATGACGCCCTCATCCGGGACCAGGTCTCCGGCGATGATCCGGAAAAGCGTGGTCTTTCCTGTGCCGTTGGGCCCGATCAAGGCGGTCTTGGTACCGTCCGGGACCTTGAAGGTGACTCCGTTCAGGAGCTGGGTGCCGTCGGAGAGGAAGTAGTCGATGCCGGAAACGTCAATATGGGCCACGCCGTCAATCCTCCCACGGCGGAGCCTAGCCGGCGGCGGTGAGGAACTGCTTCAGCAGCGGACCCGAGGTGGTGGCGCCCAGGCCGCCGTCTTCCACGAAGACGGCCACCGCCAGGTCCCCGTGGACGGCCACGATCCACGCGTGCGTCTTGGGCGGGTTCTCGGTGCCGAACTCGGCGGTTCCGGTCTTCGCCCCTACCGGTGCCCCGGGGACGCTGGACAGGAAGCCTGCATGCCCGGAAGTAACCACGGCGCGCATCATGTCAGCCAGCGATGCCGCCTCCGCTGCCGTGATCGGTTTGTCCGACGCCGTGGACGGCGCCTCGGCCGTCGCCGTGGCAGTCGGTGCGGCGGCCGGGGCAGTGGACCCCGCGGTGGTTCCCGCAGCGGGGGCAGCGGCATCGGGGTTGAGGACAAGCTGCGCCGAAACGGGGGCGCCCTTGGCAACAGAGCCGGCCATGATCGCAGCAGCCAGGGGGGAGAGCAAAACCTTGCCCTGGCCAATCATGGAGGCCGCGTGTTCGGTGCCCTGGGCCTGCCCCGGCACGGAACCCAAGAACGCTTCCGCCCCGAGTTTCGGCGCTTCCACCGCGACGCCCATGGAGGTGGCCGCGGCTTCGAGCTGGCTCTGCGATACCGAGTCGCGCTGGGAAATGAAGGCGGTATTGCAGGAGTGCGCAAAGGCGTCCCGGAGGGTCACCGCGCCAAGGGAGGTCGCGGGGTAGCCCTCGGAGTTCTTGAAGGTGCGCCCGTCTACTGTGAGGGTGGGGGTGCACTGGACGGTGGAATCGGGATTCATGCCGTTGCGGAACATGGCCAGGGAATCCACCATCTTGAAGATCGAGCCCGGGGCGTACTGGCCCAGCATGGCCGTGTTGTAGCCGTTGCTGCCCGGGCCGGAGGCGGCGGCGAGTACGGCGCCGGTGGAGGGCCGGAGCGCCACGATGGCCGACGCCGGGCCCACACCCTCCAGGGTGGACTCAGCCAGGGTCTGGAGGCGCGGATCGAGGGTGGTCTTCAACGGCGTACCGGGCTTGGGTGCCACCTCGAAAAGGACGCGCCTGGGGTCGGTGCCGGCGGACTGGATCTGTTCGCGCGTCAGGTCGGCCCGCTGCGCCCGGATGACCACGGCATCTGATCCTCGGAGCTGTGCGTCGTACTGCTGCTGGAGCCCGCCGATGCCCGTGACATCCCCTGCGTCCAGGGCGCCTTCGGATGCATCGATCTGTTCCGCGGTGGCTTCGCCGACCGAACCGAGCACGGCGCGGGCAAACGTCCTGCTGGGAGCCAGCGGCATGGACGCGGGGATGCCGCGCGCTCCGGGGATCGCCTGGATCTGTTGATCCGAGATGGTCCTGCCTTCTTCACGCAGCGTGATGGCAGGGACAAAAGCCTGTGCACCGGCAGCCTTGACCTGTTGCGCATACGCCGCCGGGTCCACTCCCACCAGCGCGGCCAGCTTGCCGGCGGAATCGGAGGGGTCTGCGGCGCCCAGTTGCGGCTTGTCGATACCGACATTCACCACGGGACGGTAGGTGACCAAGGGTACGTCGCCGGCACCAAGGATGTCGGCACGCTGGGGGGACTGGGAGCCCTTGGTGACAATTTCACTGTCCGTCAGGCCGGGTGCCAGGAGGGCCGGGTCCCACACCGTCAGCCACTTGTCCCCTGACTTCTTGAAGTTCGCCGAGCTGGTGTACTTCCATTCGGCGTCGCCGAACTTCCAGGTATAGCTCAGCGGCGCGGACGCTTTATCGCCGTCGAGGGTGAGTCCGCCTGCCTGGACCTCGGGCTTCTGCGGATCCAGGGCAGCGAAGACCTGGTGCAGCTGGTCGTTGGCCGCGGCGGCGTCCTTGCCGTCAAAGGCCACCGAGCCAACGTCAAGCGATGAGACCGCGCCGGCCAACTGCTGGGCCGCGGCTTCGGCCCCGCTCTTACCGTCGTCGCAGGCCACCAGGGAGGTACCCAGGACGAGCGCAGCTACGGCAAGCGAAAGTTTTGTTGATTTCCCCATGCGGCCATTATCCCCCGCCCCGGCACCGTGCTGTGCCGTGCCGTCGCGGGCCAGGAGGTTGTGGCGGGTCCTGCCGGCCGGCAGGACCTAGCCGAGGGAAAGGTCCGGAACAGGCAGCCGGAAAATGTCCTTCAGGGCGTACGTAGCCGCGTGCATCCCGGGCATCCCCGTGACACCCGGGCCCGGTGGCGTTGAGGATGAGCAGAGGTAGACGCCCAGCAGAGGTGTCCGCCACGGGACGGGGGACGCCACGGGCCTTTGGACCAGGCCGCGCACGTCCATGACTCCGGCGCTGAAGTCGCCGCCAACGTAGTTGCGGTTGTACTGCGCCAGCTGCGCCGCCGTAATGGCGTGCGATTCCACCACGAGGTCCCGGAATCCCGGGGCAAACCGTTCCAGCTGCGCCATCACCTCGCCGGTCATGTCCCGCGTGGAGCCTGCGGGGACGTGGCAATACGTCCACAGTGTGTGCCGCCCGTCCGGGGCCCGTCCCGGATCAAACCGGGAGGGCTGGGCCACCAGGACATACGGCCGCTCGGGATGCCGGCCGGCGCTGACCTCGTTCTCCGAAGCCGCCAGTTCGGTCCGGGTCCCGCCCACGTGGACCGTGCCGGCGTCGGCAAGCCCGCTGGCTTGCCACGGCACCGGACCGGACAGGATGAAGTCCACCTTGCAGGAGCCGTTTCCGTACCGGAACGCCTCGAGGGCTTTTCGATAGCGGCCAGGCAGCGCATCGCCTGCCATGTCCAGCAGGCCGCGGGGCGCCACATCCAGCAGGGTGGCCCGGGTGGCCGGCAGTTGTTCCAGCCGGTCGATGGGGGTGCCGGTGTGGATGACGCCACCGTGGGCGCGGATGTCTTCAGCGAGGGCTGCCGCGATGGAGGCGGAACCGCCGCGGGGGATGGGCCATCCGTCCGCATGTCCCAGGGCACCGAGCATGAGGCCGGCCCCGGACGCCGCCAGGGACGGTAAATGCGAGATGGCGTGGGCGGCAACCCCGCTCAGGAGGGCGGGTGCAAGATCCTCCCGGAACCGTGCGTTCCATAATCCGGTTCCCTGCTCCAGCGTCCGCAATCCGTAAACGCCCGCCATCACCGGGTTGCGGGGGATCCGCAGCAGCTGGTTTTGGGTGAAATCCATGATGTCGCCAATATGCCGGACCAGCGGTTCCATGAGCCTGCGGTAGGCAGCGCCGTCCCGGCCCAGCTCCGTCGCAGTCCGGTCCAGCGAGGTATACGCCAAAGCCGCCCGGCCGCCATCCAGCGGGGACCCGAATGACACTTCAGGGGTGATCAGGTCCACCCTCCGGGGCAGTTCGAAGGCACGGAAAAACGGGGATGCCAGCGCCATGGGATGCACCGCGGAGCAGACGTCGTGGAAGTGTCCGGGCTGCATGAGTTCGGTGGTGCGCGTGCCACCGCCGATGGTCTGGGCTGCCTCGAAGACTTCCACCGACAGCCCTGCCCTTGCCATGACGGCCGCTGCAGAGAGTCCGTTGGGACCGGAGCCTACTACCGCGACATCAGGCACGGAACCCTGCTTTCCAGGGGGTAACCGATTCCGAGGGCCGGGCGGGATCCAGCCGGAACCAGTCGGGCGCGTTCGCGAACGGCCCGCCGTGCGGATCATCAACATGGTGGCGGCGGATGGGGTCAAAGGCGGGGTCGTAGATGTCCCACACGATGCGCGCCATGAGGTACGCCACGGCGGCCATGTGAGCGGCGACGGCGAGGACGTAGTACGGCATGTCCAGGTTGTGTTGGGACGAACCGGCGCTGGTCACCTGTCCAAGGTACATCCAGATTGCGGCCCAGTGCAGGGCTTCGATCCCCTGCCAGACCAGGAAGTCGCGCCACCGTGGCCTGGCGAGGGCTAGCAGCGGGATCAGCCACACGACGTACTGGGGCGAGTAGACCTTGCTGGTGAGGATGAAGGCCGCGACGATCAGGAAAGCAAGCTGCGCCAGGCGGGGGCGGCGGGGAGCGGTCAGTGCAACGGCTGCTATGGCGGCGCACAACAGGACGAACAGTCCGGCTGACAGTGCGCTGACTCCGTCCGGTGCCAGCCCGGACCAGCCCAGCCTGCCGGCCACCAGGTTGTAGGCGAACCACGGGGAACTGTACCCGGCGCCCCGCTCCGCGCTGTACTGGAAAAAATAGGCCCAGCCGGACGGGTTGGCCGCCGCGAACGGCAGGTTGACCACCAGCCAGGTGGCGGCGGCGCTGCCGGCGGTCACCAGCAGCGGCCGCCACCGGCCGGTCCGCGCGGCAAGCAGCAGGATGGCCCCGAGGACCAGCAGCGGGTAGAGCTTGGTTGCCGTGGCCAGCCCGATCAGGATGCCGGCCGGCACCGGGCGGTTCTTGGCGAAAAAGTACATGCCCACAGCCAGCAGGCAGGCTGCCCAGAGATCCCAGTTGATGGTTCCGGCGAGGATAATCCCCGGGGCGACCGCCACCATGGCGGCATCCCAGGGACGGCGGCCGGGCATGCGGGCAACTGCCAGGACAGTGACCATGGCCACGGCCGCCAGCAGCACGGCATTGATGTCGAAGTAGGCCACAGCCCTGGCGTTGGCGTCTCCTCCGGGAACCAGCCATGCCGTCAGCCCCGCAATCAACCCGATGAGCACCGGGTATTCAAACTGGCTGCCGCTGCCGAGGATGGGGAAGACCCCTTGTGCCAGGCCGCGGTTCCGGAACAGCTCCGGGAAGTCCGAGTAGCACGTGGCGTAGAACTGGGTTGGGGTCTCCCAGCCGTTGACCCGGCAGTAGCCCTTAAGCAGGATGCCCACCAAGGCGGCCAGTGCTGCCAGGACCACCAGCACACGTTCCACGGTGAAGATCCCGGGGGAGGCAACGCCGGGATCCGCCTTGGCCCCGAGTGGCCCGCCGATCACCTCCGTGAAATTACGGAGCAGCGCATCGCTGCGGCTCGGCACCACGATACGGGGCCGTCGTCCACCCTCCGGCGGCTGGGTCTCGTGCATGGAGTCGAGCTTACAGCCGGCCCCTGCGCAAAGCGCGGGGGCCGGCAGTCAGCGCAAGCCGCCGAGCTGCTGGTGCATGAGCACGAAGACTTCGTTTCGATGCTGCTCCAACAGGCCACTGTTGAACGAACTGCGTCGCTGCAGGGGGCGGGACAGGAATCCCAGGATCTTTCGCATCAAGGAAGGCACCTCCTTTCGTTTTAATGGGGCACAAAAGTGCATGACGAATTAGCGCTACTTTTCGGCGCGAAAAAGCCCGAAAAGAAGGCGCGTGAATTCCATGGCGGGAATAGGCGGAAATTGCAGGAAAGAACACAAATTCCGGGGGACGCCGGCAATGCCGGAAAGCAAGCACCTGGCGCAGAGCAGGAACGCTCAAGTGCGCGGACGCGGTTTCAGGCGTCAGCGAAGCGTGGGCTCAGGCAGGTGCTGTTCCGGGGAGTCAGCGCAGGAGGTGCGGCGGCGTACCGGCCGTTATCCCGGGGACTGGTCCAGGCAGGGCGAAGTCTCGGGGAACGTGGTTCCGGTTAGCGGCGCCGTGGAGAACCGGGGAAGGCGGCGGACCGCCACCCGGTGCCGACCGGAGCAACGCGCGCAGCACCAGCAAAGGCCGGGAATGCATTGATGGGGGTGTTCCATTCGCCAGTCAAAGTCATCATTTTCCCAACCTCCTTTTCTGCTGTCCGCTGCGTGGTGTGCAATGCGGTCTTGGACCCGGGCAGATTGCCGCGGGGTCAGGAATAAAGGTACCCCAGGAATCCGCGAAAGGCCAGCAATTCCCGGGAAATGCGGAAAAGTTTTTTACTAAAGGCGATTCAGAGACCCCAGCGCACAATAGCGGGCGTCTTCTTATCCCAGCCCAGGGTGCATACTTTGGCGGTACCGAGGATAAAGTGGCGGCCTTCCGTGGGCGGCAATTCCAGCCAGCGCGCGGTAAGGATCCGGGAGAAATGACCGTGCGCCACGATCAGCACATTGTCCATCCCGGATTCCAGGATCCGGCCGATGATCTTGTCCGCCCTCGCGGCCACCTCATCAAGGCTTTCACCGTTGGGAACGCCGTGGGTCCAGATCAGGTAGTCGGGATTGTCCTTGCGGATCAGGTCCGAGCTGATGCCTTCGTAGTCCCCGTAGTTCCACTCCACCGCGAGCGGTTCGTGCCGGGCATCCGGGAAACCGGCGAGCTCGGCAGTGCGCCGTGCACGCCGTAGCGGCGAGGTGAGCACCAGGTCGAAGTCGACGCCGTCCAGGACCTTGCGTGCCTCCACGGCCTGCTGTTCGCCTTCCACTGTCAGGGGGAGGTCTGTGAGGCCCGTGTACTGCCCGCTCTTGGACCATTCGGTTTCACCATGGCGGAGGATCCACAGCTGGGGGCGCGGAGCGAAGGCGGGATTGGTCATTTGGACTCCTCAGCGGGTGAAGGTTCGACGTCGGCGGGAGGGGTTCCGGGCTCGGTCCCGGCAGGTGCTGATTCAGGCTGTTCGGCCCACCAGCGGAGCAGGCGCGCCTCGGCCTCGTCCGCGGGCAACGGTCCGTGTTCCATCCGCTCATTAAGGAGGAACTTGTAGGCGCGGCCCACCACGGGGCCCGGTTTGAGGCCCAGCAGCTCCATGATCCGGGCTCCGTCCAGGTCCGGGCGTACTGCGTCCAGGGATTCCTGTTCCCGGAGCGCCGCAATGCGGGACTCAAGGTCGTCGTAAGCGAAGGACAGCCGGTCGGCCTTGCGCTGGTTTCTGGTGGTGACGTCGGACCGGGTAAGCCGGTGCAGCCGTTCCAGCAGCGGGCCTGCGTCGGTGACGTACCGCCGGACAGCCGAGTCGCTCCAGCCGGCATCGCCGTAGCCATAGAAGCGCATGTGGAGTTCCACCAGCCGTGCAACGGCCTTGGTGGTGTCATTGTCGAAGCGCAGCGCCTTCATCCGTTTGGAGGTGAGCTTGGCACCCACCATGTCGTGGTGGCGGAAGCTCACCGCCCCGCCCGGTTCGAACCGGCGCGTCGCCGGCTTGCCGACGTCGTGCATCAACGCCGCGAAGCGCAGCACGAAGTCCGGGCCCGGCACAGGGCCTTCGGCGTCCGTTTCAAGCTCCGCTGCCTGCTCCAACACCTGGAGGGAGTGCTGGTAGACATCCTTGTGCCGGTGGTGCTCATCGGCTTCGAGCCGGAGGGCGGAGACCTCGGGCAGCACATACTCGGCCAGCCCCGTGTCCACCAGGAGGTCCACGCCCACGCGAGGCCGGGCACCGCAGATCAGTTTGACCAGTTCATCCCGCACCCGCTCCGCGGAAATGATCTTGATCCGGTCAGCCATGTGGGTCATGGCTTCGCGGACGTCGTCGCGGACCGAGACGCCCAATTGCGCGGCGAAGCGGGCCGCCCGCATCATCCGCAAGGGGTCATCTGAGAAGGAGGCCTCCGGCGCCCCGGGAGTGGCCAGCAGGGAAGCATGCAGGTCCCGCACCCCGCCGAACGGATCGACCAGTTCCAGGGAAGGCAGTTTCAGTGCCATGGCGTTGATCGTGAAGTCGCGCCGCAGCAGATCGTCGGTGAGGGAGGAACCGAACGCCACCACGGGCTTGCGGGAGTCGGGATCGTAGGCCTCCGCCCGGTAGGTGGTGATCTCGATCTGGAAGCCGCCCTTGCGCATGCCGATCGTGCCAAACGCGCGCCCGATCTCCCAGAAGTTATCCGCCCACTTCTTGATCAGTGCCACCGTCTGGTCCGGCGTGGCATCCGTGGTGAAGTCGAGGTCGGGGGAAACCCGGCCAAGGAAAAGGTCGCGCACCGGCCCGCCCACGAGGGACAGCTCGTGGCCGGCATCCACGAACCGCTGACCGAGCTCCAGGACCACCGGGTCCACCTTGAAGTCAACGGTGTGGGAATCAATCTTGTGATGTGCGTGCGACATAGTTCCTTAAGCTTGGCAGAAACGAGCGGCGCGGCAGTCCAAAAAAGCGTCAAGATCAGCGCTGATTGACGTTCCCGGCCCCAAAATGCGTCACATCCCGTCCATGTTGGTGTCATGTTCCGGTCATCACGAACGGGCAACAGTCGTTAGAGTGGACTCCATGGCCCATCCAGTACCGAGCGCTCCCGGCAGGAGGACGAACGCACCATTGCCATCGGCAATCGGGGCGCACGTTGCCCCTGCCCAGCAATCGGCACCGGCCTCGCTGCCAACGGTTGAGGAAGTCTCGGCCGGCGGCGTTGTGGTGGACACGTCCGACGCCGAATTGAGGGTTGCGATCATCGCCCGCCTTAATCGCGGCGGACGGTTGGAATGGTGCCTCCCCAAGGGGCATCCGGAGGGCAAGGAAAACAACGAGCAGGCTGCCGTCCGCGAAATTGCCGAAGAAACCGGCATCGAGGGAGACATCCTGGCGCCCTTGGGCAGCATCGACTACTGGTTCACGGTCAGCGGCCACCGGGTCCACAAGACCGTGCACCACTACCTCCTGCGCGCCACGGGAGGCGAGCTCACCATCGAGAACGATCCCGACCAGGAAGCCGTGGATGTGGCCTGGGTGCCCATCCAGGAACTGGCCCGGAAGCTGTCCTTCCCCAACGAACGCCGCATCGCGGACCTTGCCCGCGAGGTCCTGCCCGGACACCTCTAAGCCCGGACGCCGCCGTCGTCATTGCGGTGTTACGGGCCGGTGGGTGAGACGATGAACTCGATGTCAGCTACCAACTTTCCTTCCGACCGGTCCGGCCGGCCCGATGACGCCGCACCCGGCGACGCCACCGCCGGGGCGGCCGCACCGGAGACCGCGCAGCCCGCGGCCGCGGGTCCCAGCGAGTCCCGTTCCAGCGCCATCATGGCCGCAGGGACGCTCGTTTCGCGTTTCCTGGGCTTCGGTAAGACCTGGATGCTGGGCACCGCGCTGGGCCTGGGCTCGACGGTCAACGACACGTTCATCAACGCCAACAACCTGCCCAACCTGATCTTCCTTTTGGTTGCCGGCGGTGTCTTCAATGCCGTGCTGGTCCCGCAGATCATCAAGGCAAGCAAGGCCCCGGACAGGGGAGCGGACTACATCAGCCGGCTGCTGACGCTCGCTGTCCTGCTCCTGTTCGGACTGACGGCGCTGGTGACGCTGGCCGCGCCGGGGGTCATCGAGCTGACCACCCAGGGATATTCGCCGCAGCAGAAGGCCCTCGCGGTAACGTTCGCGTTCTGGTGCCTGCCGCAGATCTTCTTCTACGGCCTTTACGCCCTGCTTACCCAGGTCCTGAACGCCAACGGCGCGTTTGGTCCGGCTATGTGGGCACCCATCCTGAACAACCTGGTGGCCATCGCCGGCCTGGGCATGTTCATCTGGATCTTCGGGACCAACGAGTTCAGCGCCCACACCATCGATAACTGGGGCTCTGCGCAGACTCTCCTGGTGGCCGGGTTCTCCACCATCGGCGTACTGTCCCAAACCGCCATCCTGCTGGTGCCGGTCTTCCGTCTGAAGCTCGGGCTCCGGCCCCGGTTCGGCTGGCGGGGCGTGGGGCTGGGGCACGCTGCGCGGCTGAGCGTATGGACCCTCCTGACGGCCGCCGTCGGGCAGCTGGCCTTCCTTTATGTCATGCGCATCGCCACCATTCCCGGCGCTGAACGCATCCGCTTGCAGGAGGCGGGGGACCCGTCCGCCTCCACCCTCCCCGGCAACGCGGTCCTGGAGGTGGCCAGCCAGCTGTACCTGCTGCCGCACTCGATTATTGCCCTGTCCCTGGCCACCGTCCTGTTCAACCGGATGACCCGGGCTTCGCAGGACGGCAACCGGGCGGAGCTTCGTGACGCACTCTCGCACGGGCTGCGCACCATGGCCGTCGCCACGGTGTTCGGCGCCTTGGCGCTGTTTGCCCTGGCGGGTCCACTGGGCATGTTCTTCTCCGGCGGCTCGCGCCAGGACGGCGTCATGCTGGCCCAGACGCTCACCATCCTTGCCCTCAGCACCCCCTTCATGAGTGCCAACTTCATGATGTCCCGGGTGTTCTATGCCAACGAGGACGCCCGCACGCCGTTCTACGTGCAGCTGCTGCTGGCTGTGGTCTATGTAGCCGGTGCGTTCGCCATCCAATTCCTGCCGGTGGGCCAGATCATCTACGCCATCGCCGTTTTGTATATGGTGGGCAACATCCTCTCGGTGGTCATCAGCGCGGTCTTCCTGCGGCGCATGCTGGGCAGCCTGGACGGTCCGCGGATCGCCAATTCGTACATCCGCATGGGCTATGCGGCCCTTGGCTCCGCCGTCGCCGGTTCGGCCGCCCTCTGGCTGCTGGGCAGCTACAACCCTGATGGTTTCGCTTGGAGCGGCCGCCTCCAGGCCCTGCTTACGGTCGCGGTGGCAGGGCCTGTCATGCTCGGCGTCTACTTCGTGCTCCTTCGGCTGTTCCGGGTCACCGAACTGGGCGACATGCTCCGGCCGCTGCTGGGCCGGCTGGGCCGCGGGGGCCAAGCCCCCGCTGCTGAAGCCGGGGACGCGCCGTCGTCCGCTCCTGCCCCAGGTTCCTCCGGGCACCGTCCTGAACGGGCCACCACCTCCGTGGACACCGGCCTCATTCCACGGATTTCCGGCGAGTTCGATGCCGTCTCGTTCCGTGCGGGTCCGGATCCGGAGCGCGGCGTGCGCCGCCAGGACCTGCACGACGACGGCCGCCAGCAGGTGCCGGTGGCCGAGTACCTGCCTGGTGAGGAGCAGCCCGCCACGGCGCGTGGGGGCCTGCTCAGCGAACAGATTCCCCTTCCGGGCCGCCGGACGTACCAGGGCAAGGCCGGCGAGAACCCGTACTTCAAGAAACGCCGCCCACGGAAAAAGTGATGCCGTTGCGCTCTGGCGCCGGTCTTCTCCACGGCCGTCCGGGGCTGATCGGCTAGGATCGAACAGGTACAGGGGTAGTTGCAGTCAGGGTTCGGCCGTGCGCGGCGCCTGATTGGCGGTTGCGTCATTGAGGCCGGCAATCCCGGACAGTCTAGGAGGAACACGTGTCCAACCCGATCGATGTCGGATCAGTACTGGGTGGCCGTTACAAGGTCACAGCCACGGTATTGGCCTCCCACGACCACGATCTGGTGCTGGACGGCGTGGACCAGGTCCTTAACCGGCCGGTCAGCATCCTGGTGGCGGGCCCGGAAAACACCGAGCAGGTTGCCCAGAGCGCCCGCGAAGTGGCCACCGGCGAACGCCCCGGCACGGTACAGGTATTGGACCTCGGCGTCACCGAAGACACCACCTACCTCATCACCAACCACACCTCCGCCGCAGACCTACTGGATCTTGTGGTGGCATCCAACCCGCCCTACGTCGAACCGTTCTTCACGGACACGCTGGGCAGTGAGATCTTCGGCCAGGCCCGCTCCCACGAACCCGAGCCCTACGACGAGGAAGACAACGTCGACGCCGGGTACATCAACTACGCCGACTCGCACCCGAGCCAGGTTGATCCTTATCCTTCGGCGCCGGCCGCGCCGCCAAGGCCCACGGTCCGGCCCGCAAGCCAGGCTCCCGCTGTTCCCCCGGGTTCAGGCCGCACCGGTGCCGCTGGCGCCGCAGGTGCAGGTGCAGGTGCAGCAGCAGCCTCGGCGGGACGACGACCGGCCGACGTGGATCCCGATGCCACTGCCGCCCAGCCCGTACAGCCTGCAGCCGAGCACGCCGGCTTCGAGCCGGCAAACACTGCGGATACGGACACCGGTCCAACCGACACCACCCAGGCACATCCACAGCAGTCCGTTTCGGACGGCAAGCCGAAGGTTTCCTTGTGGTCTGACGACGACTACGCCCAATCGGGCGACGACGACGATCACCAGGACGGCGACGCCCCGCAAGAGCCCCGCAGCGGCAACGGCAGGTCAGCCCTGTTTGCCCGTGCGGCGGCCCCGGCCGCTGCAGGCACCGCATTTGCCGATCGCGACGACGACAACGACCATGATGAGTCCGACGACCAGCCCCGTTCCATGCGCTGGCTGGTTGGCGGCCTCCTTGCCGTTGTGCTGATTGCAGGCCTGATCTTCGCCGTCACCAACCTTGGCAGCCTCTTCACCCCAGGGCAGCCCCAGGCCAAGTCCACTCCGCCCGCCAGCACCAGCGCACCGCAGGCGTCTGCATCGGCCACCCAGGCGGCCCCGTCAGCTCCGCCCGCGGTACCGCCCGCTATTGAAAGTGTGACCCGGCAGGGGAACTTCGACTTTGCTGCCACATTCGATGGCGACCTGGTCAAGGCTTACGACGGCAACAACGCCAGCTACTGGTCCGACATGGAGTTCGCCACGGAGAACTGGGGTGGCCTGGCCCCGCAGGGAGTTCCGCTGGTGGTAAAGCTGAAGAGCAAGGCAACGGTTTCTTCCATTACGCTCTCCCAGCTCGGGGGATCCGGCGGCAACATCACCGTGTACACCAACGACCAGCCATCCCTGGATGGAGCCAAGTCCATTGGCACCAGCAGTTTCACCTCCACGGACCTGAACATGCCCCTTCCCGAGCCGGTCCAGGCGCAGTACGTGCTTGTTTCCATCAATTCGCTTCCCAAGCTGGCGGCTCCAAAGACCCGTTACGGTTACGGTCTCCGCCTGGCAGAAATCAAGGTCCAGTAAGCCCCGACGCCGCGGTTGTTACAGCCGCGACAGGCGCCGCGCGCGGGGAATGTAATCTGGAAAGAGCGCCCTGCGAAGGATAGTCCTGTACCTTTTGCGGTGGTTCACCTTGTCCGGGCGCTGGAATATTCAGCACGCGGGCACGGTTGTGCCATGTGGCCGGCCTCCAAAGGGAGGCGAGTCGAACAAGGAAGAGGTTCACGTTCCAGTGACCATCGCAGAAAACACGGCGTCCGACGTACGTGATGTCATCATCGTAGGCTCGGGACCGGCAGGGTACACGGCGGCCGTGTACACCGCACGGGCAAACCTCAAGCCTCTGTTGCTCGCAGGTTCAGTGACTGCAGGCGGCGAGCTGATGAACACCACGGACGTGGAAAACTACCCCGGTTTCCCTGAAGGAATCATGGGGCCGGACCTGATGGAGAACTTTGAGAAGCAGGCCGCCAGGTTTGGAACTGAAATCCAGTTTGAGGATGTCACCGGGCTCGACCTCCAAGGACCGGTGAAGAAAGTCACCATCGGCACGGGGGAGACCTTCAGCGCAAAGGCCGTCATCCTTTCCACCGGGTCGGCCTACAGGGAACTGGGGCTTCCCAACGAAAAGCGCCTGTCCGGACATGGTGTCAGCTGGTGCGCAACCTGCGATGGTTTCTTTTTCAAGGACCAGGACATTGCCGTCATTGGCGGCGGCGACTCAGCAATGGAGGAGGCCCTCTTCCTCACAAAGTTTGCGAAATCCGTAACGGTTGTACACCGCCGTGATTCGCTCAAGGCTTCCAAAATCATGGCGGACCGTGCACTCGCACACGAGAAGATCACTTTTGCGTGGAACAGCACGGTAGAGGACGTTCTCGGCGAGGACAAAGTCACCGGACTGCGGTTGAAGAACCTGGTGGACGGGTCAGTGTCTGAGCTTGCCGTTACGGGTGTCTTTGTCGCCATCGGCAACGATCCCCGGACCGATTTGGTCAAGGACGTCCTGGAATTGACACCCGAGGGCACCATCGCCGTGGAGGGCCGGAGTTCCCGGACAAGCCTCCCGGGTGTGTTCGCTGCCGGCGACGTTGTTGACCCGACGTACCGCCAGGCAATCACCGCTTCCGGTTCAGGATGTGTTGCGGCTATTGACGTCGAACACTACCTGGCCGATCTGCCCGCATAATCCGCGACACTGTTATCCGAAGAGAAAGACAAGGTTATGAGCAACGCAAAAGATGTAACTGACGCAAGTTTCGGCACTGACGTCCTGTCCTCCGAAAAGCCTGTCATCGTCGACTTCTGGGCTGAGTGGTGCGGCCCCTGCCGTAAGCTTGGCCCGATCCTTGACGAGATCTCGGTCGAGTACAGCGAGAAAGTCGACGTCGTCAAAGTCAACGTGGATGACAACCCGGCAATCGCTGCCGAATACGGCATCACCTCGATCCCGGCCGTCTACCTGTTCCAGGGCGGCGAAGTGAAGAGCACTGTTATCGGCGCAAAGCCGAAGCAGTTCTTTGAGAAGGAATTCTCTGACGTCCTCTCCTGAACTGCAGCCTATATGGCTTGACCTGAAGTAGGTCAAAGAGTGGCTCCCGTCGCCTGGCGGGGGCCACTTTTTTGTCCAGTGCCTGCCGTGCTTGAGCGCCTACTTCTATCCAACCCTGAATTCGGCACTGCTTGGGTGACCGTAGATCGTTCTTGACAGGTTCGTTTCACGTGAAACACCTTCGCGCCCGGTCCCGTCTAACTGACCCCATTGGACGTGGCCCCTTGTCGATGGTTCTGACCTATGTAAGACGTGGGGCATAGATGCGGGGGAACTTTACCTCCCAAGGGGAGTCTCTGGCTGCCTGCTACGCCACGCCGGTGCGGTGCCGAATAGGCATCGCGTCTCACCAAGCTGTCGGAGGCCGCCATCTCTACATCGCGGGACACTGGCACGGTAGCGTACGAGGGTGCGCAAGATGTGAGCCGGAGGTGTGTGAGGCGCCCGCGGTTTCACGTGAAACATCGTAGACGCTGTCACCCCAATGGCAAGCGCCGATGCGGTCATAGGATCGCGTGCCGTCTACGGGACACAGCGGAGGGGAGTCTCGGCTTGGATAGTGCGAATCGAGTCATTTGGCATATATTTCTGCGCAAAGCTGGAGATTGCTTGTGCTTCCTGTGAGAAGCCAATCATCAAGTGCACACATCGAGAACGGACGATTGATACTTCTGGTCTCATTCCCATCGTCCTACGAAGTCCAAGATCAAGCTGAAATCGCAACTGGCATCGGCGACCGCGCGAACCGGTGAGCTGAAAATTGCTTAGGCCCAGACGAAAAACACAAATGTACAGCGCCTCCATCCATGGCCCGGGGAGATTGCTTTCCTGCCTAGCTCCTTCACAACTTGACGCTTCGAATCCTGCTCCGGACCCAGGCATACACGCTTCAGCCGGCAAGAATGCGGTCCATGCGGGGACGGGGTTCTCAGACAGACCGCCCTCGGACCTTCAAGGTCGCTTGCCTAGGGCTTGGGGGGAGACCAGGCGGAGCCGCGCCCCCTCTTTACGCTTTCCTGACCCGGACCAGCGGGCCCCACCCGGTGACACGGACGCATGAGCCAGATCCTCGTCGGGTCGTGAGCTCGCCCAGGGGGCGTGCAGCGCTGTCACCGGTACACCGCGTCAATGATCGAACGGCCCTCCAACGCATCGGATCGATGCCGAGCCTGAGAGCTCTTTGGTTCGTCGTCGTTGGCTCGCAGTTCAGCGCACACGCCCTTACACGGCAGTCATCCCGACGCGGCTATTCATTGGTGACTTCACATTGCTCGCGTACGGCCGCTGAGGTCGACTTGGTCTGGGAGAGGGTCGATGTTTCACGTGAAACGAAGGCGCGCTCCGATATCCCTTTTGATCTTATGGGTGGGGTGGGAGCATGCCGCTGCCTGCATCCGACTGGTATTGGGAGTTGGCTCGTCCAAGATCTACCTGCGGGGCACCGCTGGATTGGCCGTGAGCGGTGCGACATGAAGACTCCGCCTCTTACACGGGCGGCATTCCTGAGGCTCCTCACGCGGAACAGTGTTCGCCCCCATGGGCTCCGGCTGGGGCAGTTCAACTTCGAAGATACCTTGGATCTCGAATCCACCCCGGATCCAAGTTCCCCTCTTGGTCAATTTGCAGCGACATCACCGAGGGCCTTGAGCTGGCAACCGATCCGCTCTTTGGCAATCCCGCCTTGAGTTATGCACGCGTTATCCACAGGACCTCTGTCGAGTTATTCACAGCGATATCCACAGGCGGCCTGATCATCGATTCCAGGGATTCTCAGATCCTCAACGGCCTATTCGAATCCCAAGGTGTTCGTCTAGACACCATGTCCGCCTATTCGCGGGAACGACCGCGCGAGGGTACGAGCTGATCTAGCTCATACACGCCGGAAATGTCGTCATTTTCCACTCAAAATGTGCGCTTATCGCTGCCGTGCAATGCCACACGATGTTTCACGTGAAACGCCGTCGCCGCGGTCACGCTTAGGGGTTACGTTGCCGCAAGGTTTGTAGCCTTCCCGCAGCAAGTCGCGACGCACAAGGCGCTGCGAAGCTCTGGATAAGGGACAGAACTTATTCACAAAGTTATCCACAGGGATATCCACCTTTACTCTGCCGCCGAACGAAGCAGATGAAACGCTCCGGGGGATCGCCCGTTGCGCTCCGGGTATTTCCAGGGTTCACCGGTGCCGATACATTCGCGCCGAGCTAGGCGGCCTTCTCGGTGCAACACCATTGCTTCAAACAACGCTGCCCAACGTCGACGCACGGCGTACAGGCGATTCTTGAGATTCTTAAGGACAGCAGCCTCCCGCGACGCCAATCCGACGTGGAAGACCTCCGCCCGGCAAAGTGTCGGTTGGGCGCCGTAACGAAGGAACTACACCTCCGTGAAGCCTCGAACCTCCGTCCCGGAGCGTAGTTTCAACACCGCCGAACAATAGCCATCGGCAGCTCTGTAGTCGGCAGCGCCGCTAGGAGGTAGTGCATTGCCACACGCCTTGCCTCTGTGCCAAACCCAGAATGGGTTATCCAGGACGACGCCGAAGGCCGGGGGACAGGGTCATCGGGGAGCAGGTATCGAAGGCTAGGGACTCACGGTGCCCATGCTCATCGCAAGGATTCCGTGCAAGTAACCGCGCCAACTCGTTCCGTGGTGGCACACGCCCCAGGGCAGCGTCGTGGCGATATTGATCCGCCTTCCACGAGACTCTTCCACGACCTAAGCAAACACCGTATGTCTGTTCCCATATTGCGTATTGAGCGCACTCAACAACAGCAAGACGGCTTAGGTCATACTCCTGATCATTGCGGGGCCAACGCGCCCTCGCAGCTCTGCTTCTGCACTCCAACTCACTGAGCGAGTGCCCAATGCAGGACTCCTCAGGAACTACTGATCACCAACGAAGACCGTGGAACCCATGGTCGAACGCTGCACTCGATGCACTTCCCATGTGCCCCGCTAAGAAGCACGGGACGCTGTGGGACATCCACGCCACACAGTGATTTCAGGGGTGGTGGATCGGAAACATCCTTCCTTGCCGGCCACGAGGTCCGCCCCGCTCTCGGGTCCATCCGCAGTGCAGCGCGTGAAGCTGGATGCGCATGCTCCGCCGGCTCTCTCACGGGATTTCCGACTCCCCATGCGAAAGACAGTATCGACTAGGTGTGTTTCACGTGAAACATATCTAGACTGCGCCGGCCACCACCCGGAGTTGCGCCGTTTCACGTGAAACATTGACGGGCAGTGCAAGGCGGACAGCTACGGTCTCCGCACACACGGAACCACACGGATGGCTACTTTCGACAAGCACATCCCAATAATCCAACGCCAAACAAAGCAGCTGAGAAGGAGCAGTACTACTGCATACATCAGCCGAACTCTCCCGTATCGGGGCACTCGACCAAATCGCACAGCCGCATTTTGATTATGCACCACTTGCCTGGTGAGATACGACACCTGTGTCACGAGATGATCGGCGACACCAGCCTGGTGATTTCTTTTCAGGTGGGTCCTTGGCTTCGTGCCACAAGGACCCGCGAATGATCAGTGTTAGTGATGCCCGGTTCACAGCAGTCCGTTAACAGCGCGATGCGGCTTCGGCGAAGTCGGTGGCCCTACAACGCGCGCAAGAACCGCAGAGCTGGCATTTCACCCGCCTAAGGACACAAACGTCTTTGCGGACACAACCGTGTTTCGATTGACGGGAATCCATCACCAGGTAGCCCAATCGAATAGTCTCAGTAAAACATGATGACATTCTGCGGCAGGACCATGGCATTTAGGCCTGCCGATGACAGAAGCACATTCGCCCGCGAACTATGGCACTCAGGCCCATGTCCGCACACCCTTGAGAAGAGTAAACCGGCCGCGGATATAACCACAAGGTAGATGCAATTGGCCGGCACATCAAGGAGCGCAGCACATTGCTCGCGTTTCACGTGAAACAACGGACGGAAGTGCACTGGTAGTGCGGCTCCGACACCTCTAAAAATCGTCTTCCATCCACACATCTCTGTGCGCCGACGTCAGTAGGGTCTCGACCGAACATCCGGAAGCAGCGGTTCAGCTGCACCAGGAGAGCCGCTGAAGAGCCGAGTGCCTTCCAATAGCCCTGATCCTGGGCCTGGTATTCGCCCTATGGGCCCTCACGGGGACCGCAAAGCCCCGATCCGACGGTTTGCCACAAACTACCCGCACCACCCCCGACCAGCCCAGAGAACGCCGGCTGTACGTCCTACGCCCAGCGGAACGTGGGCAAACCCAGACTAATATGCCCGCGAAGCAGGCAAAGTACATCCTTGCCGCCACATCCGACGGTCGGATGCGGCAATGCTCCATAGCGGGGACCCAGTAAGCAGGCAGACGAATTCGGGCCATGACGGGTCCTAAACCGAGTCAGTTCTCGCCAGCCCCGGAGACCTCGCATCCGGGGGCCGTCTTGCCGACCGTCCCAGGAACGCAAAGAGGCCCGATTCGCAGTGAATCGGGCCTCCCTAGGCTCCAGTAACGGTGAGCGCTAGTTGGTCGCTCCCGGCGCCAGCACATCCATGATTCGGTTGAGGTCCTCTACGCTGGCGAACTCGATGCTGACTTTACCTTTTCGGACGCCAAGGGAAATCTTCACATTGGTGTCCAGCCGGTCCGAAAGCGATGACGCCAAGTAGTCGAGCCGTTCATGCCGCGCCCCGGGGCGGGGAATGTTGTTTTTGGCCGGTTTAGCCGGGTCCTGGTAGAGCGTGACTGCTTCTTCAGTGGCGCGCACGGACATGCCCTCGGCCACGATCTTCTGGGCGAGCCGTTCCATGGCCGCTGCATCCGGCAGCGAGAGAAGAGCACGGGCGTGGCCGGCCGACAGGACGCCCGCGGCTACGCGGCGCTGCACGAGCGGCGGCAACTTCAGCAGGCGAAGCGTGTTCGACACCTGGGGACGCGAGCGGCCGATCCGGTCAGCGAGCTGCTCGTGGGTGGTACCGAAGTCCTCGAGAAGCTGCTGGTACGCCGCCGCCTCTTCCAGGGGATTCAGCTGGCTGCGGTGCAGGTTCTCCAAGAGGGCATCGCGCAGCAGGTCGTCATCGGTGGTGTCACGGATGATGGCAGGAATGGTCTCCAGCCCTGCCGCCTGGACCGCCCGCCAACGGCGCTCACCCATCACCAGTTCATAGGGTTCACTACCAGATTCAGTTGATGTACGAACGACAATTGGCTGCAGGACTCCGATTTCACGAACGGAGTGCACCAGCTCGGCCATGTCGTCTTCATCAAAGACATTTCGGGGCTGCTTACGGTTGGGGTGGATGTCGCCTACCGGCAATTCCGCGAACCGTGCCCCTGGTACCTCAACCAACTCAACGCCGGATTCCGGGGCCGCTGATGCCTCCACCTTATCCGCTGCGCCGGCTTCAGCCGGTTGGGGTGCCTTCGCCGGTGGCGTTGAGGCGGCGGGCCCATCCGCAGCCTTGGAGCGCAGGCCCGGCGCCTTCTTGGCAGGGGCCTTCGTGTCGGCTGCCGCGTTGGCGGCCGCGGCCGTTTTGGAGGGCTTGTCGGTGGCCGTCGATTTTGCGGGGGTAGTCTTCGCTGCGGAAATCCGGGCCGAGGGAGCCTGGCCTTCTTTTTCCTGTGCCTTGGCTGCAGCCGGCGGTGCAGGCTGCTCTACGGGTTCGGTCTTCTTCCGGCCTTCCGGAAAGAACAAGTCCACTGGCCGCGATTGCGCTGCACCGTTGGCAGAACCATTGGCTGCGGCGGAACTTGGAATCAGCGCGCCAAGACCGCGGCCTAAGCCCCGTCGCTTCTCGCTCATGGGTAAATCCCTCCAGTGGTGAAGCCAGGATGACCCGGGCCTCCATGCGTTGCGGTATTGAAGATTCTAGCGTTCCGCTATTTCAGCGGCGGCTTCCAGATAGGACAGGGCACCACTCGAGGACGGGTCGTAGGTCATGACCGTCTGCTGGTAGCTGGGCGCTTCAGAGATCCGCACCGAGCGGGGAACGACGGCGGAGAGCACCTGTTCAGGGAAGTGCTGGCGCACTTCAGCAGCAACCTGGGCAGCGAGGTTGGTCCGGCCGTCGTACATGGTGAGCAGGATCGTTGAAACAACGAGGTCCGCGTTGAGATGCTTCTGGATCATCTCGATGTTCTTGAGGAGCTGGCTGAGGCCTTCCAGGGCGTAGTACTCGCATTGGATAGGAATCAGCACTTCGCTGGCGGCGCAGAAGGCGTTGACTGTCAGGAGGCCGAGGCTGGGCGGGCAATCGATAAAGACGTAGTCGAGGCGCTCTTCGCCGTTCTTTTCGCGGGTTTTGGCGTACACGTCGATAGCGCGCCGCAGCCGTTGTTCCCGGGCGACCAGGGAGACGAGCTCGATCTCGGCACCGGCCAGATGGATGGTGGCCGGGGCGCAGATCAGCTTCCCGATGTCCGGGCACGGAGCCACAACATCCGCCAGCGGGATGTCGTTGATCAGGACGTCGTAGATGCTGTCCACATCGGCGTGGTGTTCAATGCCGAGGGCGGTGGAGGCGTTTCCCTGGGGGTCGATATCGATGACCAGGACGTTGAGTCCGGCGGCCGCAAGGGCTGCGGCAATGTTTACCGTCGTCGTGGTCTTGCCCACGCCGCCCTTCTGGTTGGAGACGGTGAAGATCCGGGTCTGCTCCGGACGCGGGAGCTGGCGACCCATCAGGCGTTCCCGGCGTTTGGTCTCGTGTGCGAGCTCACGGGCGATAGGACTCGAATCGTCAATGGCATCGATGACGTTCGACCTACCGGAAGAGGTTGTTTCACGTGAAACTCCGCTTCCAACGGCACCGGTGGCCGGCCGTGGATGGTTCCCGCCCCGGGCCGGGGCCATTCCCAAACCGGCCAACCCGGACCCAGCGACGGAACGTGCCGACCCCAGAGACACAAACGGCGGGATCCGTTGTGCGGAGGCTTCACTACTCGTCACTGGGGCACACTCACTCTCGTTCAGCCAATTTTGCTGCCGTTGTCTAGCCTAACTGCTCCACCCGTCTGACCACCGTCAGTGGGCCCACTTTAGGACTTCTTTTGGGACTTGTTCACTACGATGCGCACCACGGTGGTGGGCTCTTCAAGGATGTTGTCACCGACGGTGACCACCGATGTCTGCACACCGCCAAGTTTGCGGATGACCTTCGCGGCCTTTTCGATCTCTTCCCCGGCACTGCGGCCCTTGATGGCCACCACCTCACCGTGTCCGGCGAGGAGCGGGATGGTCAGGCCTGCGAGGTTCGTCAGGGCTGACACGGCACGGGCCGTGACCACGTCGGCGTCCACCTGCCCCACGGCCAGTTCGGCCCTGGTACGCATGACGGTGACGTTGTCCAGGCCGAGGTCGTCCACCACTTCCTGGAGCCAAATAACCCTTCGTTCGAGGGGTTCGATGAGCGTCAATTCGAGGTCTGGGCGGGCAATGGCGAGGCAAAGGCCAGGCAGGCCTGCGCCGCTTCCGACGTCGGCAACGTGGCTTCCCTGGGGGATCTCACTTTCGATGACCGCGCAATTGAGCACGTGGCGGCTCCACAACCGGGGAACCTCGCGGGGCCCAATCAGCCCGCGTTCGGTCCCGGAGGTGGCCAGGTGCTCAACATAGCGTTTGGCCAGGTCGAGGCGGTCGCCGAAAATCTTCTCAGCAGCCCGAAGCTCTGCTGCCGTGATATCAACCATGGTTATCGTGCTGGCACTCTCTAGTCTGCGGAAACAACAATGTGGCGTCCGGAGCCTTCACCCTCGGACTCACTGACCAATCCGAGGTCAGCCACGGCGTCGTGCACGATCTTGCGCTCGTAGGCACTCATCGGCTCAAGGGCAACCGGCTTACCGGTCTCCTTGACGGATGCTGCGGCATCTTCGGCGATCTTCTGCAGGTGGCCGGTACGTTCCTGGCGGTAGCCATTGATGTCCAGCACAAGCCGTGAACGGTTCTCCGTAGCGGAGAGTACGGCCAGCCGGGTGAGCTCCTGGAGAGCCTCAAGCACCTCGCCGTCTTCTCCTACCAGGCCTTCGAGGCCCTCGGTTTCTTCCTCCGCGACGATGGAGATGTAGGTGCGGCCGTTGCGGACCTCGATGTCGATATCGCCGTCGATGTCGGCGATGTCCAGCAGTTCCTCCAGGTAGTCTGCGGCGACGTCGCCCTCTTCCTCGAGGCGGCTGGCCGCAGAGGCCTTAGCGGGGGACTCGTCCTGGTCTGCAATCTCTTCGGAAAGGACGTGTTCGGTGCTCTCGGCTGACATTACTTCTTCTTCCTGTTCTTACGCTGGGGCTGGACGCGCTGTCCCTTGGCTTCCACGGCGGCAGCCGCGGCGGCGTCGGCTGCTTCATCCCGCTTGCCGGTGAGGACGGAAAGGGCCGGCAGGCCCTTGGCTGCGCGGCGTTCGGCGAGGGCCTTGGCAGCGGGGGATCCCGGCGTCGGCATGCGGCGGATCACGAAGAACTGCTGTCCCATGGTCCAGAGGTTGGTGGTGGTCCAGTAGATCAGAACGCCGATGGGGAAGTTGATGCCACCCACGCCGAAGACTACCGGCAGGATGTAAAGCATCATCTTCTGCTGCCGCATGAATGGGCTGGCCATGGCTTCTTCAGACATGTTCTTGGCCATGATCTGCTTCTGGGTGATGAACTGGGACGCCGTCATGGCCAGGATCATCACGATCGAGAGCACCACCACGGCTGTGTTCCCGGCACCGCCGTGCAGCAGGGCGGCGGACAGCGGCGCACCGAAGATGCTGGAGGCATCGAACTCCACTACCTGTTCGTGGCTCATCGCACCAATGCCGGCTCCCTGGTCTTTCGCCTGGGAAATGCCCGAAAGCACCTGGAACAGTGCGAAGAAGAAGGGCATCTGGATCAGCATGGGAAGGCAGGCGGAGAACGGGTTGGTGCCGTGCTTCTTGTACATGGCCATCTGTTCCTGGGCCATGGCCTGGCGGGACAGCTGGTCCGTCTTGCCCTTGTACTTGTCTTGCAGCTTCTTCAGGTCGGGCTGCAGCAGCTGCATGCCGCGCTGCGCCTTGATCTGCTTGACGAATACGGGGATCAGGGCGGCACGGATCACCAGCACCAGTCCGATGATGGACAGAGTCCAGGTCCAGCCGTTTGCGGCGGGCATGCCGATGGCGCTCAAGCCATCGTGGAATCCAATCATGATAATGGAAACCAGCCACTTGAACGGGGCCATGATTGTTCCAAAGAAGTCCATACTTATCCCTATTCGTCAGGCCGCACTGCGGCCTTCTTCATCAGTCCGAGCAACCAGGTACCGGTCCGGATTGTTCAGCACAACAATTGTGGGGGTTCGGCCCGCAGGCCATTCCCGGCCGCCGGCGGGGACGTGGTCCACTCCGCCGGCATTCCATGGGTGGCAGTGGCCAAGGCGCCTGACTGCGAGCCAGCTTCCCTTCACAGCGCCGTGTACGGTGACCGCTTCAAGGGCATAGGCCGAGCATGAAGGGAAGAATCGGCAGACGGGGCCGTACAAGGGAGAAACCACCTTGCGGTAGGCCATCAGCAAGAGAATGAGGATGTTCCGGGGCAGGTTCCAGAGGAACTTTGCGACGGCGGCGGTCACGTTCCGGATGCGGGCGACGGCGGCAGTGGTGCTAGGCACGCGTTGTCCCCTCCCGTGTTGTACCGGCCGAACCTTTGGCGGCAGGCCGTGGTGGCCGTCCGGCCAGCCGGTTCTGCGTTGTTTCCAGTGCTGCGTTGTAATCCGCCAGCAGTTGATCCCAACTGGCAGACGCGGAGGCGGGCAGTGCCCGCACCACGATGGCGAGTCCAGTTGCGTGTTCACTCAGTGAGGCGGCAGCCGCTTCCCTCAGTCTCCTCTTAACGAGGTTCCTGACCACGGCGTTCCCTACACTCTTGGAAACAATGAACCCGATCCGGCTGGGTTCGTCGGCAGCGATGGCTGCCGCATATAACACTACGTTCCGGCGTCCATTGCGGACACCGGAACGTACGGTTATTGAAAAATCGGTTGCAGTCCTCAGGCGGTTGCGGGCGGCCAGCACCTTAAACTCGCAAAGGGATGTCTACCGACAAGTCAGTTATTTAGGCCGAAAGCTCGGTGCGGCCCTTGCCACGACGGGCTGCCAGGATGGCGCGGCCGGCACGGGTACGCATACGAAGGCGGAAGCCGTGCTTCTTGGCTCGACGGCGGTTATTCGGCTGAAAAGTCCGCTTGCTCACGTTAGTTACTCCAGTGGATCAAAGGTGCGCCCACCCGATCAATATGGGGAAGAACTGGCCGACGCTAAGTTTTGTATATGCACGCTTCCCCCGGCTGTCCAAGCGCACTGCGCCTGGAAGTTCAGATGGGGCCAAAAAGCGGACACAAAGGACTTCACAACGTTAGGGCAATTCGAGGCCCCGAGTCAAACCGGGAGGGCCCTGCGGTGCTATCCCCAGCTGTGCCTAAGTATCCCAACAGGCTGTGGATGAAGTGGCTCACAGGGGCCTCCAAGGAACCACAACCGTGTAATTATCCACAGCCGGATAGCCAGCTATCTTCTAGGCTTTTGATCCCCTAGAGTGTCCCAGTAGCCGATTATCCACGGACTGTGCATAACCCTGTGGATTAAGTTGGGCCAGCAGCCTGGTTCCGGACTTGGGCTGCAGGCAATGCAGGCATAGCAAGTTTTGAGGGAACCGATTGATGACAGTAGACGAAGCCAACCACGCCAATACTGTCGGAAGTTCCTGGCGCCGGGTTGTCAGCCTGCTGGAACAGGACCACCGTGTTTCACCGCGCCAGCGGGGTTTCGTCATCCTCGCCCAGGCCCAAGGCCTGATCGGCTCCACCCTCCTGGTGGCCGTCCCCAACGAGCTCACCCGCGAAGTGCTCCAGACCCAGGTCAAGGACGCCCTGGACGATGCTCTGCACAATGTCTTCTCCGAGGACATCCGCTGCGCCATCGACGTCGACACCGATCTGGTGCCCATCCACGAAGAGCCCGAACCCGTCGTCGAGCCTGCGTTCGCGCCGGACCAGCTGATCGAACAAAAGCCGCAGCCCATGCTGCCCAGCACGTCGCATGAATTCGGCCGGCTGAACCCCAAGTACGTCTTCGACACGTTCGTCATTGGTTCCTCCAACCGATTTGCCCACGCAGCCGCCGTCGCCGTTGCCGAGGCACCCGCCAAGGCCTACAACCCGCTGTTCATCTACGGCGACTCCGGCCTCGGCAAAACGCACCTCCTGCACGCCATCGGGCACTACGCCCGCCGGCTCTACAGCGGGATCCGGGTCCGGTACGTCAACTCCGAAGAATTCACCAACGACTTCATCAACTCCATCCGGGACGACGAAGGCGCCAGCTTCAAAACCACGTACCGCAACGTGGACGTCCTGCTGATCGATGACATCCAGTTCCTGGCCGGCAAGGACCGCACGCTGGAGGAGTTCTTCCACACGTTCAATTCGCTGCACAACAACAACAAACAGGTGGTCATCACCTCGGACCAGCCGCCCAAGCTGCTCGCCGGGTTCGAAGACCGGATGAAGTCGCGGTTCGAATGGGGACTGCTGACAGACATCCAGCCGCCGGAACTCGAAACGCGCATCGCAATTTTGCGGAAAAAGGCGCTCAGCGAGGGACTGTCGGCACCTGATGACGCCCTGGAGTACATCGCGTCGAAGATTTCCAGCAACATCCGCGAACTTGAGGGCGCCCTGATCCGCGTCACCGCCTTCGCCAGCCTCAACCGGCAGCCGGTGGATGTTGCGCTTGCGGAAATGGTCCTCAAGGACCTGATCACTGACGACGGTGCACAGGAAATCACGTCAGCGCAGATCCTCCAGCAGACCGCTGACTACTTCAAGCTCAGCATGGAAGAGCTCTGCAGCAAGTCCCGCACCCGGACCCTTGTCACCGCCCGCCAGATCGCCATGTACCTCTGCCGGGAACTGACGGACATGTCGCTCCCCAAGATCGGCCAGGAACTCGGCGGCCGCGACCACACCACAGTGATCCATGCCGACCGCAAGATCCGTGAGCTGATGGCCGAACGCCGTGTGATTTACAACCAGGTGACGGAACTGACCAACCGGATCAAGCAGCAGCAGCGCGACTCCTGAATCCACACCGGGCCACGCACTCTATACCTTATTAACAGGGGCATGTGGATAAGCCTGTGGATACTTAAGGGGACAAGCGCGCTTAATGGGCTTAAAACCCTTAAGCCGTCTGTGGATCATCAAAAATGCCTCTTTGGGTTGTCCCCATCCACACCCTGTTTAAAACCCAGGTAACGCACAGTCCGTGAACAGGGCTTAACCCCGGAAACGTGGGCCAAGATCGGGTTATCCACAGTTTCCACAGCAGTTATTAACACTACGAATCCCAAAAAATTGAATTCCCTCAAACAACAAGATCCATCGGCACCTCCACCTGGCGGGCCCTCCGGCCCCTGGAAGGGCCGGGCCGGGTGCTTGGGGATGGGTTAATCGCGGATCTTCCGGCTAAGCTGTCAGCAGCGCTCCCATCCCTGGGTTTTGTGTGGTTTCCGTCTGCACGGACCATGCACCGGCCGCGGCGCGCACAACATCTTCCGGAGTTTCACTGCGAAGTTCCCGGGTTTACATGGCAGCAGCAATGAAAGGCGGCACCCTTCCGTGAAGTTCAGAGTCGATCGGGACGTCCTGGCCGAAGCCGTCACCTGGACAGCCCGCTCGTTGTCTCCGCGGCCGCCGGTTCCCGTCCTTTCCGGCCTGCTCCTGAAGGCCGAAGCGGGAACGGTCAGCCTCTCGAGCTTTGACTACGAAACATCCGCACGGCTGGAAATCGCCGCCGATATCAGGGACGAAGGAACCATCCTGGTTTCCGGCCGGCTGCTTGCGGACATCTGCCGCAGCCTCCCCTCGGCCCCGGTGGACGTTGAAACCGACGGCAACAAAGTCACACTCACCTGCCGTCGAAGCAGCTTCCACCTGGCCACTATGCCGGAAGCCGAGTACCCGCCGCTGCCTGCCGTTCCCGCCATCAGCGGCACCGTTCCCGGGGACGCTTTCGCGCAGGCTGTTTCCCAGGTGATCATCGCCGCCAGCAAGGACGACACCTTGCCCATCCTCACGGGCGTGCGGATGGAAATCGAGGATGACCTGATCACCCTCCTTGCCACCGACCGGTACAGGCTGGCCATGCGCGAAGTGCCGTGGAAGCCTGTGACTCCGGGAATCTCCACGAGCGCGCTGGTGAAGGCCAAAACCCTCAACGAAGTGGCCAAAACCCTCGGCAACAGCGGCGACATCAACCTTGCCCTCTCCGACGATGACAGCCGGCTGATCGGATTCGAAAGCGGCGGCCGCACCACCACGTCCCTGCTGGTGGATGGCGATTACCCGAAGATCCGGTCCCTGTTCCCGGAATCCACACCGATCCATGCCACGGTGCAAACCCAAGAGCTGGTGGAAGCCGTCCGCCGCGTCTCACTTGTCGCCGAACGCAACACTCCGGTCCGCCTGGCATTCAGCAGCGGACTGCTCAACCTTGATGCCGGGACCGGCGAGGACGCCCAGGCGTCGGAGGAGCTTGAAGCGCAACTGTCCGGCGAGGACATCACCGTGGCCTTCAACCCGCACTACCTGATTGAGGGCCTCAGTGTCATCGAGACGAAATTCGTCCGGTTCTCGTTCACCACGGCACCCAAGCCCGCCATGATCACGGCGCAGGCAGATGCCGACGGCGAAGACCAGGATGATTACCGCTACCTGGTGATGCCTGTCCGCCTGCCCAACTAGTCCCCACCGCCGCCTTGCCTCGCAAGCTCGGCCAGGGAACCCGGGCGGCGTGGGTCCACCCATCGGCTCCCAGCCTTCACACACCAGCGCAGAAAAGAGTCTTACCGTGCACATTGGACTGATTGGCCTCGGCAAAATGGGTTTCAACATGCGTGAACGCCTGCGCAAGGGCGGCGTGGAGGTCACCGGCTATGACCGGAATCCCGATGTCACGGATGCCGCAAGCGTCGATGACCTGATCGCCGCCGTCCCGGCGCCGAGGGTCATCTGGGTCATGGTCCCGGCCGGCCCCGTGACAGACGCCGTCATCACCGAATTGGCCGGCAAACTCGAGCCCGGCGACCTTGTGATCGACGGTGGAAACTCGCGGTTCACGGAAGACCAGAAACATGGTGAGGTGCTTGCCGCCAAGGGCATCCGGTTCGCCGACTGCGGGGTGTCCGGCGGGGTTTGGGGCCTGCAGAACGGCTACGGCCTGATGGCAGGCGGTGACGCCGGTGACATTGAACGCGCCATGCCGGTTTTTGATGCCCTGCGGCCTGAGGGCGACAGGGCTGACAGCTTTGTCCACGTTGGCGGAATCGGCGCCGGCCACTACGCCAAGATGGTCCACAACGGGATCGAATACGGCCTGATGCAGGCGTACGCCGAAGGGTACGAACTGCTTGCCGCCAAGGACATCGTCACGGACCTGCCGGGCACGTTCCGCGCTTGGCAAAAGGGAACCGTGGTCCGTTCCTGGCTGCTGGACCTCATGGTCAAAGCCTTGGATGAAGATCCAGGCCTGGAGTCCATCGACGACTACGTGGAGGATTCGGGTGAGGGCCGCTGGACAGTTGAAGAGGCCATCGCCAATGCGGTTCCGGCCCCGGCCATCACGGCCGCCCTGTTTGCCCGTTTTGCTTCCCGGGAGGACACGTCCCCCGCGATGAAGATGGTTTCTGCGCTGCGCCACCAGTTCGGTGGCCATGCAACCCGTCCCGCCAAGTAGCATCCACCAGGAGCCGCCACCGGTTCCAGAATTGCCGACCACCGCGTGTATCTTGAACATCTTTCCCTGACGGACTTCCGCAGCTACGCCCAGGTTGACCTCAGCCTCGGCCCGGGCGTTACCGTCCTGGTGGGATACAACGGCATCGGCAAAACCAATCTGATGGAGGCCATCGGCTACCTGGCCACGCTCAGCTCCCACCGGGTCAGTTCCGATGGCCCCTTGCTCCGGTTCGGCACGGAGCGCGCCTTGGTCCGGGCCCGTTTGGTCCGCGGAGAGCAGACCACGGTGCTGGAGCTGGAAATCAATGCCGGCCGGGCCAACCGCGGCCGGATCAATCGCAGCAACCCGGTCCGCGCCCGCGACCTGCTGGGCATCTGCCAGACCGTCCTGTTTGCTCCCGAGGACCTGGCATTGGTCAAGGGGGATCCCGCCAACCGCCGGCGCTTCCTGGACGAACTGCTCGCCAGCCTCATTCCGCATCATGCAGCCACCCGCAGCGATTACGACCGCGTCCTGAAGCAACGCAACGCCCTGCTGAAATCAGCGCGGGCCGGACGGTTCACGACTGCCCATGAAGCCACCCTGGATGTTTGGGACCAGCACATGGCCCGTGCCGGAGCACAGCTGCTGCACGCACGGCTGGAACTGGTGGAACGGCTCCGCCCGCACCTCGCCCGCGCTTACGCCGAGCTGACGGATGCTTCCAAGCCCGCCGATGCCCTGTACCGTTCGACCCTCCAGAACCAGATGGACGACGACGGTGTCCCGGCCGCACATGCCCAGCGCACCACGGCCGGGGCTTCGTCCGCCGCGCAGGAGGACCTGCGCTTGCTCAGTGTCGAACAGCTGACGGAGCGCTACATCCAGGCTTTCGCGGAATCACGGAAGAAAGAACTGGAACGTGGCATCTCGCTCGTCGGCCCGCACCGCGACGAGCTGGAGCTCATCCTTGGACAGGCACCCGCGAAGGGATATGCCTCGCACGGGGAGACCTGGTCCATGTGCCTCTCCCTGCGGTTGGCGTCGTACTACGTCATGCTCGATGACGCCCGCACCGGCGGGTCCGCCCCCATCCTCATCCTGGACGACGTCTTTGCCGAACTCGATGTCCAGCGGCGGCGTAAACTGGCGGCTATAGTCTCCGGCGCGGAACAGGTCCTGGTGACCGCCGCCGTCGACGCCGATATTCCGGAAGAGCTGTCCGGACGGCGGGTGAAGGTCATCCCGGGAGGAATCGATGAGCAGTGACGAGGATGCCGGGCTGCAGCCCGGCCGCGAACCTGACCACATCGATGCCCCGCAAGCAGCGCTGAACCGGATGCGGGAGGCGGCTGCCGCCCGCGGCGAAGTCCGCAGGAAGGCGCCCCGGCCCGGTTCGCAAAAAGCCAAGGGCAGTATCCGTGACACCCGGGGCTTCAGCCAGTTTCATGCCACCGGCCGGGACCCGCTCGGCCTGGGCAAAGTGGTTGGGCGGCTGGTTGCAGAACGCGGCTGGACCTCCCCGGTAGCGGTGGGTTCCGTCATGGCGGAGTGGGCCACCTTGGTGGGCCCGGAGATTTCAGCCCACTGCACACCCGAAAGCTTCACCGACACCACCCTGCACGTTCGGTGTGACTCCACGGCCTGGGCCACCCAGCTCAGGCTGCTGAGCACCAGCTTGCTGGAGAAATTCCGCCGGGAACTGGGCGACGGCGTGGTCACCAGGATCCAGGTCCTCGGCCCCACAGCGCCCAGCTGGCGCAAGGGTGGACGCAGTGTCAACGGGCGTGGTCCGCGGGACACCTACGGATAGCCGGGCCGCAGCTCTTGAAACTTCGCCCAAAGGCGTATAGAGGCCAGGAAGGGCCGCGGCGTGTATGGGCACCCGGAGGGCATAACACCGGGCCGTCCTAGGCGGGGTCAAGAGCCTCGCACAGGCACATTCACCATCCGCCCACGGCCTTGGAATGCGAGGATCTGGGCGTGTTCGCGGTAGAATTGACCGAGATAACTGGGCGCGGATGAAACGTTGACTTCAGTCCGTTCTCCGCGCGCGTCCCGCACGCAGAGCGCGGATCACCGACCGTCATCGAGTCACCGGCGCCATAAGTTTGTGCCTGTTGGCGGGTCACTTTTCCCTGCGAAAAGAAATCAGCCGGCCATCATCGAGAACAGAGGAGTCGCAGCGCCTGTGGCTAACGACAATACAGATATTCTGGCAGCAGATACAGCGGTCGAGGATGGCCGTACCCCTGACACCCCGGCTGCGTCTGCCAGCCCAAGGGAGTACGGTGCCAGCGACATCACTGTCCTTGAAGGCCTCGAAGCTGTCCGCAAGCGCCCGGGCATGTATATCGGTTCCACGGGTCCCCGAGGACTCCACCACCTGGTCTATGAGGTGGTGGACAACTCCGTGGATGAGGCACTCGCCGGTTACTGCAGCCATATCGAAGTGGTCCTGCAGGCCGACGGCGGCGTCAAAGTTGTCGACGACGGCCGCGGAATCCCGGTGGACATGCACCCCACCGAGCACAAGCCCACCGTCGAGGTGGTCATGACCATCCTGCACGCCGGCGGCAAGTTCGGTGGCGGCGGCTACGCGGTCTCCGGCGGCCTGCACGGTGTGGGCATTTCCGTGGTCAACGCCCTCTCCAGCAGGGTGGACACCGAGGTACGGCGCCAGGGCCACGTCTGGCGGATGTCCTTCGCCGACGGAGGCAAGCCGCAGGGCAGCCTGGTCCAAGGTGAAGAGACCGATGCCACCGGCACCACCCAGACCTTCTATCCGGACCCGGCGATCTTTGAAACCACCGAGTTCGACTTCGAGACCCTCCGCGCCCGTTTCCAGCAGATGGCCTTCCTCAACAAGGGCCTGCGCATAACGTTGACGGATGAGCGTGCCGCCGAAGGTGATGAAGCCGACGGCGACCTCGACCTTGACGACCTCAGCACCGACGGTGAGATCAGCGCCGAACACCGAACCGTGGTGTACCAGTACGACGAAGGCCTGCTGGATTACGTCAAGCACCTGAACTCGGGCAAGAAGGTGGAGGTGGTCCACGAGGACGTCATCGCCTTCGAAACCGAGGACACCGAACGCCGGATTGCCCTGGAAATGGCGATGCAGTGGACCAGTGCCTACTCCGAGAGCGTGCACACCTACGCCAACACCATCAACACCCACGAGGGCGGCACCCACGAAGAAGGCTTCCGTGCCGCACTGACGTCCCTGATAAACCGGTATGCCCGGGAAAAGGGCATCATCAAGGAAAAGGACGACAACCTCACGGGCGACGACATCCGCGAGGGCCTCACGGCCGTCATTTCCGTCAAGCTGGCGGAGCCGCAGTTCGAAGGCCAGACCAAGACGAAGCTGGGCAACTCCGAGGTCAAGGGATTCGTCCAGCGCGTGGTCACCGACGGCCTGGGTGACTGGCTGGAGCGCAACCCCGGCCCCGCCCGTGACGTCATCCGCAAGGCCATTTCGGCGGCCCAGGCACGCATGGCCGCGCGGAAGGCCCGCGACAACGCCCGGCGCAAGAGCCCGCTGGAATCGTTCGGCATGCCGGGCAAGCTTTCCGACTGCTCCTCCAAGGACCCGGAAAAGTGCGAGGTCTACATCGTGGAGGGCGACTCCGCCGGCGGTTCCGCCAAGCGCGGCCGCAACCCCGAAACACAGGCCATCCTGCCCCTGCGCGGCAAGATCCTGAACGTGGAACGTGCCCGCCTGGACAAGGCTCTGGGCAACGCGGAGGTCCAGTCCATGATCACCGCGTTCGGCACCGGGATTGGCGAGGACTTCGACCTCGCCAAACTTCGGTACCACAAAATCGTCCTCATGGCCGATGCCGATGTGGACGGCCAGCACATCACCACCTTGCTGATGACCTTGCTGTTCCGCTACATGCGTCCCCTGATCGAGAACGGCTACGTCTACCTGGCGCAACCGCCGCTGTACCGGATCAAATGGTCCAACGCGCCGCACGACTACGTGTACAGCGACCGCGAACGCGACGCCAAACTGGTGGCTGGCCAAGCGGCTGGACGCCGCATCCCGAAGGACAACGGCATCCAGCGCTACAAGGGCCTGGGCGAGATGGACTACACCGAACTCTGGGATACCACCATGGACCCTGACCACCGCACCCTGCTGCAGGTGACCATGGATGACGCCCTCGCCGCCGACCAGATCTTCTCCGTCCTCATGGGCGAAGACGTGGAGTCACGGCGCAACTTCATTCAGCAGAACGCCAAGGACGTCAGGTTCCTGGACATCTAAGGACCCGCTCCAAAGTATTCGGAACCAGACATATACCTGAAACGGAAAATAAAGAATGAGCGACGAAACCCCCGAGATTCCCGCCCCCGAGGCCGGAGAACCGGACACCGTTCTTGAAGGCGACGTGCTGATCGACCGCGTTGAACAGGTGGACCTGCAGACGGAAATGCAGCGTTCCTACCTGGACTACGCCATGGCCGTCATCGTAGGGCGCGCCCTCCCGGACGTCCGCGACGGCCTCAAGCCCGTCCACCGCCGCGTGCTCTACGCGATGTTCGACGGCGGATACCGCCCCGACCGTTCCTTCAACAAGTGCGCCCGCGTGGTGGGCGAAGTCATGGGCCAGTACCACCCGCATGGCGACACTGCCATCTACGATGCCCTGGTCCGGTTGATCCAGGACTGGACCATGCGCTATCCGCTGGCGCTCGGGCAGGGGAACTTCGGTTCACCAGGCAACGACGGTGCCGCCGCACCCCGGTACACCGAGACCAAGATGGCGCCCCTGGCCATGGAAATGGTCCGCGACATCGACGAGGAAACCGTCGATTTCCAGGACAACTACGACGGCAAGAACCAGGAACCCACCATCCTGCCCGCCAGGTTCCCCAACCTGCTGGTGAACGGATCCTCCGGCATTGCGGTCGGCATGGCCACCAACATCCCGCCGCACAACCTGCGGGAAGTGGCGGATGGGGTCCAGTGGTACCTGGCCAACCCCGGCGCAACCCGCGAGGAACTCCTCGAAGAACTGCTGCTGCGGGTCAAGGGCCCGGATTTCCCCACGGGTGCCACCATCCTGGGACACAAGGGCATCGAAGACGCCTACCGGACCGGCCGCGGTTCCGTCACCATGCGTGCAGTGGTTGCGGTGGAGGAACTCCAGGGACGCACCTGCCTGGTGGTCACGGAACTGCCCTACCAGGCCAACCCTGACAACCTGGCCATCAAGATCGCCGAATTGGTCAAGGACGGCAAAATCTCCGGCATCGCGGACCTCCGCGATGAAACCTCCGGCCGCACCGGCCAGCGCCTGGTGATCGTGTTGAAGCGCGACGCCGTACCCAAGGTGGTGCTGAACAACCTCTACAAGCACACCGAGCTGCAGAGCAACTTCTCCGCCAACATGCTGGCCATCGTTGACGGCGTGCCCCGGACACTCAGCCTGGATGCCTTCATCCGGCACTGGGTGACGCACCAAATGGACGTCATTGCACGCCGAACCCGGTACCGCCTGCGCAAGGCCGAGGAGGAAGCCCATATCCTCCGTGCCCTGCTGAAGGCACTGGATATGCTCGACGAAGTCATCGCCCTGATTCGTGCCTCGAACACCACCGAAGCCGCACGCGACGGGTTGATGGAACTGCTTGATATCGACGAGCTGCAGGCCCGCGCCATCCTGGACATGCAGCTGCGCCGCCTCGCCGCCCTGGAACGCCAAAAGATCCAGGACCGGCACACCGAGCTCGAGGCCCTGATCGCCGAATACAACGCGATCCTGGCCTCCGAACAGCGCCAGCGCGAGATCATCAGCGTCGAGCTGGCCGAAATCGTGGACAAGCACGGCGACGACCGCCGCACCAAGATCCTCATGGGCTTCGATGGCGATATGTCCATGGAAGACCTGATCCCCGAAGAGGAGATGGTGGTCACCATTACCCGCGGCGGCTACGTCAAGCGCACGCGCAGTGACAACTACCGCTCACAACAGCGCGGCGGCAAAGGCATCAAGGGTGCCCAGCTTCGCGGCGACGACGTCGTGGAACACTTCTTCGTCACCACAACGCACCACTGGCTGCTCTTCTTCACCAACCTCGGCCGTGTATACCGTGCCAAGGCGTACGAGCTCATGGAAGCGGGCCGGGACGCCAAGGGCCAGCACGTTGCCAACCTGCTCGCATTCCAGCCTGACGAACACATTGCCCAGGTGCTGGACCTGAAGGACTACCAGCAGGCGCCGTACCTGGTGCTCGCCACCAAGCGGGGCCTGGTGAAGAAGACCAGGCTCGAGGACTACGACACCAACCGTTCCGCCGGCGTCATTGCGATCAACCTGCGCGACGGCGACGAACTGGTGTCGGCGCAGCTCGTCTCGGAAACAGACGACCTCTTCCTGGTCTCCCGCATGGGCCAGTCCATCCGCTTCACCGCTACGGACGACGCCCTGCGACCCATGGGCCGGGCAACCTCCGGCGTTACCGGGATGAAGTTCCGCGAGGACGACGAACTGCTGGCCGCCGACGTGGTGACTGACGGCTCGTTCGTCTTCATCGTGACGGAAGGCGGGTACGCCAAGCGCACGGCGGTGGAGGAATACCGCCTCCAGGGCCGTGGCGGTCTCGGCATCAAGGTAGGCAAATACCAGGAAGAACGCGGCCACCTCGTGGGAGCCCTCATCGTCCAGGAAGAGGATGAAGTCCTGGTGGTCATGGAGGGCGGCAAGGTGGTCCGGTCCTCCGTGGCCGGTGTTCCGGCCAAGGGTCGTGACACGATGGGCGTCATCTTCGCCAAGCCGGACAAGAATGACCGGATTATCGAGGTGGCGCGTAACAGCGAACGGGGCCTCGAGGACGATGAATCCGCTGAGGATGACGTAACGTTGGCTGAAGATGGCGGTCCCGCTGGGGATTCCGCCGAGCCAGCAATGGCAGAAGAATCACCGGCCGTTGAGTCAGAGGACGCCTCGGGCGACGCTGAGCCGAACGAAGACAACACGGAGGTAACGAGTGAGTAATTCCGACTCATTTCCCAAGCCGAACAGCACTGTTCCTGACGGGAACCGGCCTTCAGCGGCGCCCCGCGTGAACGCCCCCGTCCGTCCGCAGCAGCGACCGGCAGCGGCCGCAGGTGCCCCGGGCCAGCGTCCCGCGGTTCCGGGCCAGCGCCCGCAGCAGGGCGACCGCCCCGCGCAGCCCGGCCAGCGGCCCTTCCAGGGTCAGCCGGGCCAGCGCCCTGCAGCCTCCGGCCAGCGGCCGGCCCAGGGACAGGGTAATCCCGGCCTGGTGAAGCCCGCGCCGAAGGCAAAGGTACGGCGGGCCCGGCTGCTGATCAGCAAGGTGGACCCCTGGTCCGTACTGAAGATGGCATTCCTGCTCTCGGTGGCACTTGGCATCGTCACCGTGGTGGCAGCAATCGTCTTGTGGACGGTGCTGGACCTGACCGGAATCTTCGACCAGGTGGACAGCCTGCTGGGAACGCTCGCCGGCTCCGAAAGCGGCGGCTTCGAACTGAAGAAGGTGGCATCGCTGGGGCAGGTGGCCTCATTCGCCACCATCATCGCTGTGGTCAACGTTGTCCTGCTGACGGCGCTGTCCATGCTCTCCGCCGTCCTCTACAACATTTCCGCCACGCTGGTGGGTGGAATCGGCGTCACCTTGACGGACGATTAAGAACCCGGTTTCACCGGGGGTAATCCGGTGGAAATGCCCGATTTGAGATCGGGCCGGGATGTGCTGTAAAGTCATATCTCGGCCCGATGAGGCATCGGGGCGTATAGCTCAGGCGGTTAGAGCGCTTCGCTGATAACGAAGAGGTCCCAGGTTCAAGTCCTGGTACGCCCACGGAACCTGTGCAGGTTTCAAACGGAGGTTTGGTCCGGATGCATCCGGTACCCGGCCGGAACGGGGAGCATGTGAAGAAGTTGCTGGTACTCGCAGCGGCAATCGCAGGCTTTCTGGTCTTCCGTAAAGCACAGGAATCCGAAGCCCGGAAAACAGTCTGGAGCAAGTCAACCGATACGGTTGACTAGCTTGGGCGCCAGGTACGGAAGCCGTCAAGGCCTCGCGGTTCCTGGGGTATGATGGACGGGTTGCTTCTTATGGGGGCATGGCGCAATTGGTAGCGCACCTGCTTTGCAAGCAGGGGGTTCGGGGTTCGAGTCCCCGTGCCTCCACCATAGGAAAGTCCCGGTCAGCGGAAACGCCGGCCGGGACTTTTTGTTCTCCTTTCCCTCCGGGGACGGCTCCAGGGGGTATCCATTGAACTTCTTCTTCGCGGCCCTGGGTGTCCTCGGCGTCGCCTCGTCAGGCCCCTTGATCGCCGCAACCCTGGGCGCCACGAGCGTCAGCGCCCTCGCCATTGCCTTTTGGCGCAACGCCATCGGTTCCGTGGTCATGGCTGCCCCCACGCTCATCCGGGAGCCCCGCAAGTTCGGCAGCATCACGGCCCGCGAGTTCCGCTGGTCCCTGCTGGCCGCCGTCGCCCTCGCCCTGCACTTCGCCTGCTTCATCACTTCGCTGCAACTGACCTCCGTTGCGGCCGCCACAGCCCTGGTGTGCCTGCAGTCCGGCTGGATTGCCGTCTTCCAGCTCGTCCGCGGAACCCGACACCGCTGGCAGGTCCTCGCTGGACTGGGGATTGCCTTCGGCGGTGTTGTCGCCATTACCGGCTTCGACCTGGGAACCTCTTCGCAGGCACTGACCGGAGACCTGCTGGCGATGGCCGGCGGCGCGCTGGCGGGGCTCTACACGCTGGCAGGCGGCAAGGCCCGGCAGAGCATGACCACGGGGACGTACACCACACTCTGCTACGGGATGTGCGCGGTCCTCGTGGCGGTGCTGGCCCTGGCGGCCGGCCAGCCCCTGGCCGGGTTCGAGCCGGCAGGGTGGCTGGGCATCGCGGCCATCACCGTCTGCGCGCAGTTGGTGGGCCATACGGCGTTCAACCACCTGCTGGCCACCATGAGTCCCCTCATCGTCTCCATGATCATCCTGCTGGAAATTCCCGGGGCCGCACTGCTGGCCGCCGTCTTCCTGCACGAGACCCTTCCGGCTGGCACGTATGCCGGGCTGGGCCTCATCCTGGCGGGACTCGCCGTCGTCGTCCTGGGGCAACGGTCCGGAAGGGCAGGGAAGCGGCCACTGCCGCCCGGGGAGGAACCGCCGTCGGGCCGTCCGTTGGCGGAACTGGGAACGGACTGACAGGAAGCCTGCCGCCGCCGGGCCTTACTGTCCGCCGCGGCGGACGGGCTGGGCGGTGTTGACGGTGTGGATGGCCCGCAGGAGCTTTGCCGGGAAATACACCGAAAAGAAGACCACCATGGGGGCCTTCAATGCCATTTTGCGCACGTTGTGGGCTTTGTAGGTCCGATCGAAGCGGGTGACGTAGTAGCGGTAGTCCCGCGGAGAGTCCTCAAGCCGGCGTGCGGACATGCCAGACACCATCTGCGGCCAGTAGCGGACCGGCAGTTCATGGTCGGCAAGGTGCAGGGACAAATCGATGTCCTCGTGCATCTCGTCTTTCTCGTCCCGGCAGGTCTCGGCCCGAATGGTTTCCCAGGCACTGGCACGCAGGGCCATGTTGGAGCCGAACAGGAAGTGGTACTGGTGCTTGGCCAGCTTCAGCATGAGCTGGCGCATTTTGTCGTCCGCTTTGAGCCCAAAACGGCGCATGGGCATGTCGTAATACACCACCGGCCCCGTTGCGGCCTGGACGACGGGATCTGCAAAGGCCTTCTGGACCTGCTCCACCCAGTCGGGTTCGACGATGGAATCCGCGTCGATCCGCCCGAGGACATCCCCCGTGGCGTGGTCGAGCCCGAAGTTCCTGGTGGGGATCAGGCCCTGCTCCAGGTCCTGGCTGAGCAGGATAATGGGGCTTTCCGGGTATTCGAGCTGCATCTGGCTGACGATCGCGGCAGTGCGGTCGCTCGAGAGGTTGTCCACCACGATGATTTCGTGGGCGGGAACCGACTGGTAGATGGCAGCGATGAGGCACTGCCTGATAACGCTTTCCTCGTTGTACGCCGGGATAACGATGGACACGCGGAGCTGTTCGGCTGCGTCGTTCAAGGCATCCCCAGAGGATCGATCGGCTGACATCAGATCAAATCTAGCATCCGGGCCGTGTCCTGCCGCGGCGTGGCCCATGAGCTTCCGCGGGCACACAAAAGGGGCCCCGTTCAAAACGGAACCCCTTGTGCGCGGCGAAGGACTAGGCCTCGGTGGTGCCCTTGACGTCGTTGCCGATGTTCGACGCGATGTTCTTGGTAGCCGTCTTGGCGTCAGTTGCGGCGGTGGGTGCTTTGTCGGCCGCGTCGTCGGCCACGTGCTTGGCCTTGTCAGCGGCGTCTGCAGCCTTGTCCTTGACCGCTTCGGCGGCGTCCGCTGCCTTGTCCGCGACGGCGGAGGCTGCGGAACCTGCGGCGTCTGCAGCCTTACCTGCGGCGTCAGCCACGTGTTCCTTGACCTCGCTGACGGTGGTGGCCGGCACCGGGGCAGGCGTGGGGGTAACCGGCGACGGAGTCTTCCAGGGGTCCTCCACGGGCTTGGAAGCCTTCCACGCGGCAACGCCCGCGGCCACTGCGGCGGCAATCACGCCAAAGACCAGCCAGCCGCGCTTCTTCTTGGGCTCGGGCTGGGACAGCTGGATACCGACGCTGCGGCCAGCCTCGGTTGCGGCGGCCTTGAGCTGCGTACCGGTGGCCTGTGCCTGTTCCTGGATGGCGTGCACAATTCCCGCGTCGCCAAGCTTCTGGGCGACGGCGTCGACGCGGGCAGGTGCGCCTTCAAGGGTGCGGTGAACGGCCTCCGAGGCCACGCCGATCTGGTCGGAGAGCTTGGGCAGGTAGTCCACCACCACGCGGTCACGGGCGTTCAAGACCACCGGCGTTGCCTTGTCCAGGGCGTCGTGAAGCTTGGGTGATGCGTTTTCCACGACGTCGTTGATCTTCGGCGCCAACTGGGCCAGTCCGTCCTGGATCCTGGGCGTCACGGTGGCAACACCGTCAGCCAAGTTGTGAGCTGCGGTCTTCAGGCCTTCCTGGATTTTGGGAGATGCGGTATCCAGGCTGTGCTGGAGCCGCGGGACAGCCCAATCCACCGCTGCTTCCACCCGGGGGGCCGCCCAGTCCTTGGCATTTTCCACCGCACTGGTGACCGACTGCTCAAGGTCACGGGCAATACGATCCGATTTCTTCACAACTACCTCCCGATTAATGTGACGGTTCTGTCGCTAGCCTACGTGCCCGGACCACCCCGGGCTATTCACTCTGCGGATTTTAGGCCGATTTCACCCAGCGCGGAACTGCTGCCGCAGCCGTTGCCGCCCATAGGGGACATGGAAGAATGAGGCTTATGACTGCCATCGCAACTGCAAAAGCAACCATCCACACCAGCCTCGGCGACATCGTGGTTAACCTCTTCGGGAACCACGCGCCCAAGACGGTCAAGAACTTCGTTGGCCTTGCCACCGGCGAGCAGGCCTGGACCCACCCGGAAACCGGTGAGGACAAGACCGGCACTCCGCTGTACAACGGAACCATCTTCCACCGCATCATCAAGGACTTCATGGTTCAGGCCGGCGATCCCCTGGGCCGCGGAACCGGTGGCCCCGGCTACCGCTTCGATGACGAAATCCACCCGGAACTGAGCTTCAACCAGCCCTACAAGCTCGCCATGGCCAACGCCGGCATCCAGATGGGCAAAGGCACCAACGGTTCACAGTTCTTCATCACCACCATTCCCACGGACTGGCTGCAGGGCAAGCACACCATCTTCGGTGAGGTGGCGGACGAGGAGTCCAAGAAGGTCGTCGACGCTATCGAGGGTGTCCGCACCGGCATGGGTGACCGCCCCGTGGAGGACGTCACCATCAACAGCATCGACATCGAACAGCTTTAACACCACAGCATGAGTTACGGAATTCCGTCGGCTGAGCCGTCCGCGCAGGTTCCGGTCTGCCCCCGGCATCCGGACCGGCCCTCCTATGTGCGCTGCCAGCGTTGCGGACGCCCGGCGTGCCCGGACTGCCAGCGGGCGGCCGCCGTCGGATTCCAGTGCGTTGACTGCGTCAACGAAACCCGGCGGACGACGCCCGAAGTCCGGACGGTCTACGGCGGGGCCGTGGCCACCGGCAGGCCGATGGTGACGTTTGCCATCATTGCGGTCTGCGCGCTTCTCCAGGTCCTGCAGTTCGTCATTCCCAATGAAGGCGTCTACCGGGCCTTGGCCTTTGCCAACATCTACGCAGAACCGAAGTACAACGAGTTCGAACCATGGCGGATGCTCACTTCGGCATTCCTGCACTCGCCGGACAACCTCCTCCACATTCTGCTTAACATGTACACGCTGTGGATCTTCGGCCAGGCCCTGGAACCAATCCTGGGCCGCCTGCGGTTCCTTGCGCTGTTCGTTATTTCGGCCTTGGGCGGTTCCGTGGGGTACCTGCTGCTGACACCGCTTTATGTTCCCGGCCAGCAACTCTTCGGGGTGGTTGGGGCGTCCGGAGCGATCTTCGGCCTCTTCGGCGCCATGCTGCTGGTCCAGCGCCAGCGCGGAGGCGATACCCGCCAGCTGTGGGTCCTGATTGCCATCAACGGTGTCATCGGCTTCCTGGTCCCCCAAATCGCCTGGCAGGCCCACTTGGGCGGACTGGTCACCGGCGGGCTTTGTGCAGCCGTCCTCGCCTATACCCCGCGGGGACGCCGGCAGGGCCTCATCCAGGCCGCAGGGCTCGCCGCGGTGGTGGCCCTGCTTGTTGCCCTGACATGGTTGCGGGTCTCCCTGTAACTCCCCGCGGTCCAGAAGCACCCCTGAATGCCCGGCACCACAGGTGCCGGGCATTCGTCTTTTCCACAGGCCTTATCCACAGTGTTGGTAACTTACAGGGGTGTAGTTCAGGCGCCGTTTCCCGGACAGTGGCTAGCGATTTACTTCTCGGCCCCGGATATCCGCGATTTCTCCACACCTGTGGATAACCTGTGGGGATAGGGGTGTGCGTAAGTGGATAAGCGGACGATCCAGGACCAACATGTGGACAACTGCCCGCAAAGCACCCCCCGAGCGCGCCAATAGAAGGCAATACCCGGACTTATCGACAGCGTTATGCACACTGTTAATAAGTAACAACCCTGTAGTTTCCCGCGCTGGATCCGTGGTGCGAGTAGGCCAGACCGCCCAACCGCCTGTGATTTCCACGGGGTTACCCACAGTTGTGGATAACTTGTGGGTATCGGGATGTTGTTAAGTGCATAACCGCGTCGTCGGCCCCTCAGGCGCCTCTGCCTATGATGGTGCCTTGCCCAGCCGTACTACCTTGAAGGACTCCCGTGAGCGCCACCGAGCACCTGTACCTCGACAAGCAGCACCCGGCTCTGTGGAGGGCGATCAGCGGCCTCGGACTGAAGGTGCAGGAAGCAGCGGAAGCCGCCGGCTTGGGCGCTGGCCTGCGGGAGCTCCTCAATGTACGGATCTCGCAGATCAACGGCTGCGCCTACTGCCTGGACCTGCACGTGCGGAAGGCCGCTGAGGCAGGTGAAAGTCCACAGCGGCTCGCGGTGCTGCCGGCATGGCGGGAAACGGCCCTGTTCACGGACAAGGAAAGGGCTGCGCTGGCATTGGTGGAAAGCATTACGGAACTCCCCGACCAGGAATCGCGCGAGAGTGAAGAAGCCTATGCAAGGCAGTGCCTCACGGCGGAGGAATTCTCCGCGGTGAGCTGGGTGGCTGTCACCATGAATGCCTTCAATCGGGTTTCCATCACCAGCCACCACCCCGTCAGGCGCAGCCGTCCGTAATGACGGGTCCGGCCGCAACGCTGGTTATCCACAGGTATTCCACACTGTTAATAACCACATCTTGCGGGCAAATTTCGGCCGGTCGGGCAGCAACGCGCCACAGGAGACCTCGGAGGCACGATGCCACAAAGGTTATCCACACTGTGGATAACCTTGCCAACAGCTGCGGACAGCCGACGCGGCGCGGCGCTACTCGGCCCAGATCCCGGAGGAACCGCGACGGTGGCTCGCCAGGAGGTGCGTGTCCACTATTCCCACGGCTTCCATCAGGGCGAACATGGTGGTGGGGCCAACGAACGAGAAGCCCCGTTTCCGTAACGCCTTGGACAATGCGACCGACTCCGCCGATTGGGTGGGAATGTCCGACGCTACTCGGGGACGCGGGGTGCTCGCCGGGCGGAAACTCCAGACAAAGTCCACCAGCCCGCCGTCGTTTCGAAGCTCCACGGTGGCCCGGGCGTTCTTGACCGCGGCGTGGATCTTCAGGCGGTTCCTGACGATGCCCGGGTCCCGCATCAGCCGTTCCACGTCCGCATCGCCGAACAAGGCCACGGCGTCGGGATCGAAACCGGCAAAGGCGGCACGGAAGCCGGGACGCTTGCGCAGGATGGTGGCCCACGAGAGCCCGGCCTGGAATCCCTCCAGGCAGATACGTTCGTAGAGGCCCTGCTCGTCAGTGACGGGCAGCCCCCACTCCTGGTCGTAGTACGCGCGCATCAACGGATCCGTGGATGCCCACGCGGGCCGGGCCAGGCCGTCGTCGCCAATGATCACGCCGGCGGAATCGGGAGACAGGGGGATCCTCCTCGAAAGTAGCGTTGCGAACGCGTCAGGAACGCCAGCGGGTGGTCATCAGGAACCCCACGATGGCAATGCCGAAGCCTGCCACGATGTTCCACGACTGCCACGCCTGGACCGGAAAACGTCCCTCACTGATGTAGAACGTGATGATCCAGAAGAGTCCGATGATCATCAGGCCGAACATCACCGGCTTGAACCAGACGGGGTTGGGCTTGTATGAATCGGTGGAAGCCGGCTGGGCGGTGCTGGCAGTCTTCTTGCGAGGTTTCGACTCGGGCACTGGCTCTCCTTGGCAGGCTGGGCAAGCTCGGCGGCCCGGGCTTGATATCCTGCAAGAAGGAAATTGCCAGCGGTCTGCGCGATCTTGGTCAAATCTGGATTCTTACTAGCAGCCAATTCTAGCCGCAGTTGATGGGCACCCGGTGCCCTGGGTGGACGCCCGGAGGAGAACGCGTGGTATTGCAGGAGAAGGCCGGGCCCGTGGCCCCGCCCGCCCGCCGTGGCTCCCTGCTACGTGGAACCATCCAGGTCATCGGTGAACTGTTGATCACCGCCGGCATCATCCTCCTGCTCTTCGTGGCGTGGCAGCTGTGGTGGACCAACGTTGAATCAGACGCCAAGCAGAGCCAGGTCATCAAGGAATTTGCCCAGGACCTCAGCACCGCTGCGCCGTCCCCGGCAGCAACGGCACCCGCCGCGCCACCGGCAGGCGGGCAGGATTTCGGCACGCCAGTAGTGGGTACCGCCCCGGGCCACGCCGGCACGATCGGCATCATGTACATCCCCCGGTTCGGAGCCACCTACACCCGTCCGATTGTCCAGGGGACCAGCCAGGATGTGCTGGACACCTTGGGGCTGGGACACTACAGCAACACGGCCATGCCCGGTGCGGTGGGCAACTTCGCGGTCGCCGGCCACCGCCAGACGCACGGCGCGGTGCTGGACAACATCCATACCCTGGTGCCGGGGGACAAGATCTACGTCCAGACCAGGGACGGCTTCTATGTCTACGTTTTTCGCAACAACCAGATCGTGCTGCCGTCGCGCACCGACGTCCTGGAACCGGTACCCACCCAACCCGGTGTGGCACCCACGGAAAGTTACCTCACCATGACCAGCTGCAACCCCCGCTTCGGCGCCGAAGAACGCATCATTGCCTATGCCCTGCTGGACAGCTGGCGTCCGGCGTCCGCCGGCCCGCCGGCCGAGATCGCGGCACAGGTTGCAGCCGCCACAGGGAAAGGCTGAGCATGTACGCCTGGATATTCCGCCACCTCCCTGGTCCGCTCTGGCTGAGGATTGTTTTCTCATTGGTACTGGTCGCCCTTGCCCTGGTATTGATGGTCCAGTTCCTGTTCCCCTGGATGTCCCACTTCACCCAATTCACCGACTCGACGATTGGTTCAGCAGACCAGCCATGACCACAACCAAGATCCTCGTAGTGGATAACTACGACAGCTTTGTCTACACCCTGGTGGGTTACCTCCAGGAGCTCGGCGCCGAAACCACGGTGGTCCGCAACGACGACGTCACCCTGGCCGAGGCGATCGAACTCGCCGGGGCCCGGGACGGCGTTTTGATTTCACCCGGCCCCGGCAACCCCGCCGAGGCAGGCGTCTGCATCGAGCTGATCAAGTGGTGCGGTGAACACGGCGTGCCGATGTTCGGTGTGTGCCTGGGCCACCAGGCACTGGCGGAGGCGTTCGGAGGCACGGTCACCCATGCCCCGGAGTTGATGCATGGCAAGACCTCGCAGGTGGAGCACAGCGGCACCAGCGTGTTCGCCGGCCTCCCCTCCCCCATCACGGCCACCCGCTACCACTCGCTGGCGGCGGTCCGGGAATCCATTCCCGACGTCCTGGAGGTCACGGCACAAACCGCGTCCGGGGTGGTGATGGGACTGCAGCACAAGACCGCACCGCTTTGCGGCGTCCAGTTCCATCCGGAATCGGTCCTCACCGAGGGCGGATACCAGATGCTTGGCAACTGGCTTGAGTCCCTGGGCATGAAGGGCGCCGCGGCGCGTGCGGCCAAGCTAAGCCCACTTATCCAGCACTAACCGGACCGCCGGACGGCGCTTCAGCCCTTCTTGGTGGGCTTCGGCGTGGGCGTGGGCGTGTCGGTGGGGGTCGGCGTCGGGGACGGCGCCGGGGCGGGGGCCTTGGCAACCACCACCGTGATGGTCTTTCCTTGTTCGACGGCGGCGTTGACGGGGTCGCTTTGATCCGTCACCTTGCCCGGTTCCACCTGGGAGTTCTCCACCTCCACCACCAGGGGGACCAAACCGATCCCCTTCAGCGCGGCCTCGGCTTCCTCGCGTGAGAGGCCCCGCAGTTCTGGAACCACCACCTTGCCCGTGGACACCACCAGCTCGACGCTGGTGCCCACGCCGACGCTCTGCCCGGGAGCCGGGTTCGACGTAATGACGATTCCCGCCGGCACTGTGGCGCTGTTGGCCGTGGTGGTCGATGGAGCGCCCACCAGGCCCACCTGGCGAAGGATGTCGCGTGCGGCAGCCTCGGTCTTGCCCGGAAGGCTGTCAGGAATCTTCACCGCGCTGGGCCCATCCGAGACGTTCAGGACCACTTCGGCACCTGGATCCATCGACGCCCCGGCCGAAGGGTCGGTACCGATGGCCGTTCCCTTGGCAACGGTATCGTTCTGAAGCCTGGTGATCTTGGGACGCAGGTTCGCATTGTAGAGCGTCTGCAGCGCGGCGCTCTCCGTCATGGCCGCCACCGAAGGTATCTGAACCTTGGCCACGGGCGCCGGCCGGTTGACTGTTTCGTAAAGCCAGAGGCCGGCCCCTGCCAGGACCAGCAGGGTGAAGATCACCAGCGTGGCAATCCACGCACGACGACGGGACTTCTGCGGCCTGCTGGGCTCGCGTTCCGGAGGGAGGCCGAGCGGGAGCGGCTCAGCCGTTGTGTGCGCGTCCGCCACTTCCAGCGGACCGGCCGGGTCGTCGTCGTGGTACAGGCCGGCGGCAGCCAGCCGCCCGGTGGGAGCATCATCAAGGAAGCTTGCGCCCGTTGCCGCGAAAGCCTCAGTGCGCGGCTGGGCATCCGGTACATGGTCGTTGGGATCCGTGGGCGCCTCCGACGCCGCCACGGCCGGAACGGCCACGCCGGCCTTCGCAGCCCGCAGGGCACGCCGGAAAGCTGCGGCATCCTGGAACCTGTCGTCGCGGTTCTTCTGCAGGGCCTTGGCGATGACCGTATCCAAGGCGGGAGAAACGTCGGGGTTCAGGCTGCTGGGTGGATCGGCGATTTCCCGAACGTGCTGGTACGCCACGGATACCGGACTGTCCCCAACGAACGGCGGCCGGGAGGTCAGCATTTCGTAGAGCAGGCACGCTGCGGAGTAGAGGTCGCTGCGGGCGTCGACAGTTTCGCCCCTGGCCTGCTCCGGAGACAGGTACTGCGCCGTGCCCACCACCGCCTGGGTCTGGGTCATGGTGGCGGAGGAATCAGCGATGGCCCGTGCGATGCCGAAGTCCATCACTTTCACCGAATTGGTTCCGGGGCAGTACATCACGTTGGCCGGTTTGATGTCCCGGTGAACGATCCCGGCCTTGTGGCTGTATTCCAGGGCCGCCAGCACCCCAAGGCAGTAATCGATGGCGTGATCTATGGTCACTTCCTTGGCGCGGATCATGTCGCGCAGCGTCTTGCCCTCAACGAATTCCATCACGATGTAGGGCACCCGCACATCCTCGGCGGAGCCATCGTGGACCAGGTGCTCGCCGGTATCGAAGATGGCCACGATGGAGGGATGGTTCAAGGCAGCCACCGCCTGGGCCTCGCGCTTGAACCGTGCCTGGAACTGGGGGTCCCTGGCCATGTCCGGGCGCAGCAGTTTGATGGCCACGGTCCTGCCGAGGCGGGTATCTGTTCCCCGGTAGACATCAGCCATGCCACCGCGGCCAATGAGGCTGCCGAGCTCGTACCGGCCGCTCAGGACACGCCGGTTATCCACCGGGACGTTGTCCTCCCGGTGCAGCGGTGTGCGTGATGACTCATTCACTGGTGGTCCCGGCGGTCAGGGAGTGCAGGTAGGGGGCGTTCCGGGCGTTTGGCCGGCCGCACAGGTTGGCAGCGGTGAGATGGGCGTCGGCCCCGCCACGGGTGAGGTGGTGGGCGCCGGCGTCGGGGCCGCCGTGGTGGGGGCGGGTTTCGGAGCCGTCGCGTAGATGACCGTAATCAGCGAACCCTTGGGCACTGTTCCGGTGGGGTTCAGCTCCAGGACAGTTCCCGGGGTCGCGGTGCTCTCCTGCGGCAGGACCGTCACCTGGAGCCCCAGGCCGGCCAGCGAAGCCTGGACCTGCCGGTAATCCTTGCCCAGGTAGGCCGCCGGAATCACGTTGACCGTGTCCTGGGTGGGCGTGGGCGTGGGCGTTGGTGTGCTGCGGGTCTGCGTAGGCGTGGCCGACGCTGTGGTGCGGGTTGGGGTGGCCGACGGGGAAGGGGTGCTGCTGGTGCTGGTGCTGGTGCCGGACGTCGGGTTGCCGGCCGGCGAGAAGAGGCCCACCTGGTTCAACAGGAAACCCACCAGGGCAAACAGGAGCAGCAGGATTAGGGCGACCAAAGGCCAGGTCCAGGGACTGCGGCCCTTGCGCCGCGGCTCGTCGGCGGGGCCGTCGTCGTACCTCTCCTCCTCCTGGTCCCAGTTCCGTTCCGCCGCCAGGGCGTTGGCGCGCGCAAGATGCCCCTGCGGGCCGTCCGCGCCGGCGGCCGCTGCGCCTGCAGCAACCCCGGCCGCGGCACCGGCGGCACCGGCGCCCAGGACCGGCAATGCCGACGTTGCGGTGGGAGCGGAATCACGCTGCGCGCCGATCACGCCGGTGGGAGCAGTGGCTGTGTCCACCGGGGCGGTGATGGGTCCGGTCTCGGCATCGAACAGCAGCATGCCCGGCACGGCGGCGCGAGCTGCGTTGATGTCGCCGTTCCGGATGGCCTCCGCGGCCTCGGCCAGTTTGATGGCGTTGGCCGGGCGGTTCTTCGGATCCTTGGCCAGCATGGACATCAGGAGCGCACGGACCGGGGTGGGGAGAGACTCCGGGAGCGGTGGCGGTGCATCGTTCACCTGGGCCAAGGCAATGGCGATCTGCGATTCACCGGAGAAAGGCCGGTGTCCGGTGAGGCACTCGTAGCCGATGACGCCCAAGGAATAGATGTCCGATGAACCGGTGGCGGTCTGCCCGGTGGCCTGTTCCGGCGCCAGGTACTGCGCTGTTCCCATGACCTGGCCCGTCTGGGTCAGGGGGACCTGGTCGGCGAGGCGGGCGATGCCGAAATCGGTCACCTTGACCCGGCCGTCGGGGGTGATCAGCAGGTTTCCCGGCTTGACGTCGCGGTGGACCAGGCCCTGCGCGTGCGCGACGGCCAAGGCCCGGGCAGTCTGGGCGATCATCGAGAGCGTACGGTCCGGCGAAAGCACCTGCTCGTGCTCGATGATGCTGCTCAGCGGCTGCCCCGGAACCAGTTCCATGACCAGGTAGGCGGAGCCCTCCTCTTCGCCGTAGTCGAAGACGTTGGCGATGCCCACGTGGTTCAGCAGGGCCGTGTGGCGGGCCTCGGCGCGGAAACGCTGCAGGAAGCCGGGGTCGCCGGTGTACTCCTCCTTCAGCACCTTGATCGCGACGATGCGGCCCAGGACGAGGTCTTTGGCTTTCCAGACTTCGCCCATACCGCCGATCGCGATCCGCGTGGTCAGCTGGAATCTGCCGCCGAGGGTGATTCCGGTTGTAGGCCTCACTTATTCAACACCGCCTCAAAAATCTTCTTCGCGTTGGGACTGGTCAGCTTTGCTCCCGCGTAGATGTCTACGCCTTCCATGACAATCGTGACGCTGACCTTCGGGTTATCAGCGGGGGCGAACCCGGTGAACCACGAGTTGTTGGTTCCGTTTCCGAGTTCAGCGGTGCCGGTCTTGCCAGCGACCTGTACCCCGGGGACGGCCGCGCCCTTGGCGATGCCGTCGGTCACCACGCTGGTCATCCAGTCGGTGATTTGCTTGGCGATTTCCGGGGTGGTGGACGTCCTGAGCTGTGCCGGCTGGGGCTCGTCAATGACGCGCAGATCCGGGGACCGCAGGGTCTTGACCAGGCTTGGCGCCATCTGGACGCCGCCGTTAGCGATGGCGTTCGTCATCATGTTGACCTGCAGCGGCGTGACCCGGACGTCCTTCTGGCCGATGGCGGACTGGGCCAGTCCGGGCTTGTCCAGGTTGTCGGGGAACACGTTGCCTTGGGCATGGCCGAGCTTGAGCTGGTCCCCGACATCCTCGCCAATCCCAAACTTCTTAGCCTGGTCGGCGATGGCGTTGCGGCCAAGGTCCAATGCGATGCTCGCGAACGGTGTGTTGCAGGACTGCTGGAGTGCGAACGCGAACGTGGCGGTGTCCCTGGTGTAGCAGTTGCCGCCGGCGTAGTTGGGCAGCTTGTACTGGATGCCGTCAAATGGCATCTCAGCGGGATTGGGCAGCGCGCTGTCCTTGTTGTATTTCCCCGAGGCAAGCGCGGCCGCCGTGTCCACGAGCTTGAAAACGGATCCCGGGGCGAGCAGCGCGCCGGTGGGGCCGCTGACGTTCTGGTTCAGGTTAATGCCGGGCACCTTGACCAGTTCGTTGATGTTGGTGCTCTCCGCAGTGGGATCCTGCGTGGCCACCAGGTTCGGGTTGTAGGACGGCTTGGACACCATCGCAAGGATGGCGCCCGTCTTGGGATTGGTGACGACGATCGAGCCGCGCTGGCCATCCGGGATGAGGCTGTAGGCCAACTGCTGGATCTGTGGATCGATGGTCAGTTCCACCGACGCGCCCTTGGGCTGGTTGCCCAGGAAGAGCTGGCCTACGCGGTCCAGGAAGAGCTGGTCCGAGTTGCCTGCCAGTTCGGCCCCCATGGACTGCTCCAGCCCGGTGGCGCCGTAGTTCTGGGAGAAATACCCGGTCAGTCCCGCATACAGCTCGGGCTGGGTGTACGTGCGCTGGAATTTGCAGGTTTCCGAGTTGCTCTCCACCGACTCCGCCACCGGAGTTCCGCCCACAATGATCGAACCCCGGTCATTGCAGTAGGTCTGGAGGATGGCGCGCTTGTTCCACGGGTTGTCCTTGAGCTCATCGGCGCCCACCACCTGCACGTAGCTGATGGCCCCGAAGATCAGGGCGAACATTGCGATGGCCGCGACCCATGAGTGCCGTATTGCCTGGTTCATGCGTGCTTCACCGCCTCGGTTGGAGTATCAATACCTGTTGATTCGGACCCGGCCGACGGCGGCAGCGGAGTGGTGTCAACCGGCCCACGGGCCGTGTGCGAGATCATCAGCAGCAGCCCCACGATGATCCAGTTGGCCAGCAGGGACGAGCCTCCCGCAGCCAGGAAGGGCGTGGTGAGGCCGGTCAGCGGAATCAGCCGCGTGACGCCGCCGATCACCACAAAGCACTGAAGCGCCACCGCGAAGGACAGTCCGCAGGCCAGCAACTTTCCAAAGGCGTCCCGGGTACCCAGGGCGGCCCGGAACCCGCGGGTGAACAGCAGCAGGTACATCAGGACCACCGCGAAAAGTCCGATCAGGCCCAGCTCCTCGCCCAGGGAGGCAATGATCATGTCGCTGTTGGCGAACGGAACCAGGTCGGGGCGCCCCTGCCCCAGGCCGGTACCCACCAGGCCGCCGTTGGCCATGCCGAAGAGGCCCTCGACGATCTGGAAGCTGCCGCCGTATTGCCGCCCGTAGACCTCATCGGTGAAGGCGTTCAGCCAGCCGTCGATCCGCAGGCCCACATGGGAGAAAACCTGCGAGGCGATGAGGCCGCCACCCAGGAACAGCGCCATGCCAATGACGACCCAGCTGATGCGGCTGGTGGCCACATAGATCATGACGATGAACAGGCCGAAGAACAGGACGGAGGAGCCAAGGTCGCTCTGGAAGACCAGGACGCCAATGCTCACCAGCCAGGCGGCGATCATGGGGCCGAGGTCCTTGAAACGCGGGAACTGCAGCGGCCCCACCTTGCGGCCTGCGAGCAGGATGAGGTCCCGGTTGGAGGAGAGATAGCCGGCAAAGAAGATCGCCAGGGTGATCTTTGCGATTTCACCGGGCTGGAAGGTCATGGGACCTATCCGGATCCACACGCGGGCACCGAGGATTTCACCGGCGCTGATGCCTGGAATCAGGGGGAGCACCAGCAGGACTGCACTGGCCGCCAGTGAAATAAACGTGAACCGGCGCAGCACCCTGTGGTCTTTGAGGAACCAGATGACTGCAATGGCCACGGCCATGGCGATCAGGGTCCAGCGGAGCTGGTTGTTCCCGGTATCACCGCCGGGAGGGTCCAGCCGGTGGATCATCGCCAGGCCCAGGCCGTTCAGGGCAACTACCAGTGGAAGTATTACCGGATCAGCATATTTCGCGCGGAAGCGCAGGACGCCGTGGAACGCCAGGGATGCTGCGGCCAACAGGCTTGACTGGAACCAGAAATCGGAGTCAAAGGCCTTCTGCTGGTCCACACCCACCAGCATGTTCGCGCCGATGCCCACCGTCAGGGCAAGCAGCAGCAGGAGGAGTTCAACGTTGCGGCGGGGCTTGGGGGCGGTGTTGACCTGGCTCATTTGGCCCCCTGGCAGGTGATGGTGGGTGTGGGAGATGGTGACGGTGCCGTCGGGGTGGGCGCCGGTACGGGGGCGCCTGATGCCGGCGGAGGAGCCGCACTGTCGGTTGGTGCGGGTGGCGACGCGGACGCGGACGGCTTGGGGCATTCCTCTTCCGGTGACGTGCTGCCCGTCAGCTCGAGGTTCTTGACGATCCGCTGGGCGTCGTAGAGGTCGTTCGCCGGCACGGTTTGGCGGACGCGCTGCTGCGAGAAGGGCGGCAGGGAATCCATCCGGATATCAGTCACGGCTTCGAGGGATGAGAGCTGGATGGGGCCAAGCCGCTGGGAAACCCCGTTGTAGATGGCCACCCGGGAATCAAACTCGCCCACGTAATAGCGGGTTTGAGTCCAGGCATAGCCCAGCCAGAGGCCAATGGCCACCACGACCACCACGGCGGCTGCAACGGACCACGCGATCCAGCGGCGGGGACGAAGCGGAACAAGGGTGTCCGCGGTGTCGCCGGCCGGTTCCGCTTTGTGGGTGAGCAATGTTGCTGCGCGCCTGGCCACGGTGCGCCCGGCAACCGTGGGGATGGACCCGGATTCCGCGGCGGAAGCAGCCGCACCCACCAGTTCATGCGGGCGGGAGGCAAGCTCCTCGCGGAGGACCTCGGCGGACAGGTGTTCGCCCAAGTGCGGGTCCGTGCTGCCGGGCTCGGCGGAACGTGAGTCCGGGTCAGTGGCGTCGCCGTCGCCGGCTGCGGTGGATGTAGGTTCCTTTGCATCGTCGCCGGTGCCGGTGTCCGGCGGCGCGGGAGCCTGCCTGGCTTGATCCGAAGCGGGGGCTGCAGGCTTGGCGGCCCCTCCGGCAGCTGCCGCGGCAGCGGGCATGCTGCCAGACGGCGGCATGATGATCTCGACGGCGGCCGTGCTGACGTCGTCGGCCGTTTCCGGGACGATGTCCAGCACCACCACGGTGACGTTGTCCGGGGATCCGGCCTCAAGGGTCAGGTCAACCAGGGTTTCCGCGCACTCGCGCAGGTCCTTGGTTTCCCGGATTGTCCGTTCCACGGCATGCCCTGCAACGTAGTTCAGTCCGTCCGAGCAGAGCAGCCAGCGGTCGCCCTGCCGCGCTTCCAGTGTGTCCAGGTCCAGCTCGGGGCTGGCGTCGACATCACCCAGGACGCGCATCAGGACGTTCTTGTGCGGGTGCGTTTCGGCTTCCTCGGGCCGGAGGCGGCCCTCATCGATCAGCCGCTGGACAAAGGTGTGGTCTACGCTGACTTGCTTGAATTCTCCGTCGCGGAGCCGGTAGGCGCGGGAATCGCCGATGTGGGCGAAGTGCAGCTTCCCCCCGGCCAGCAGCAGGGCGGTCACGGTGGTGCCCATCCCCGCGAGCTTGGGGTTGATGTGCACCAGTTCGGAGAGCAGGGAGTTGGCGGTCTGTATTTCGTCGGCCAGGATGGTGCCGGCATCGTCGCCGTAGTCGGGCCGGTCCAGGTGGATCATGTCCAGGACGGTGGCGGCGGAAGCGACGTCACCACCTGCGTGCCCGCCCATGCCATCGGCCACCACCGCGAGGTGCCGGCCCACGTAGGCGGAGTCGTCATTCTTGGAGCGGATACGGCCCACGTCCGAACGCGCTGCGTAACGCATGATGAGGGGCCGCTCCGCCGGATCGGGTCCGGGTGCGGTTTTTTCAGTGACGGCCACGGCTACGGCCTCAATTCGATGACCGTCTTGCCGATTCTCACGGGTACCCCTGGCTCAACCGGCAAGGCGCGGGTCAGTTGCTGGTCTCCCAGGTATGTTCCATTGGTGGAGCCGAGATCTTCGATGAACCACCGGCTTCCCTGCGGGAACAGCCTGGCGTGGCGGCCGGAGGCGTAATCGTCCTCCAGGACCAGGGTGGCTTCCTGGGCGCGTCCCAGGAGGATGGGGCTGGCGGCCAGGGGAAGGGTTTTGCCCTTGAGTGGGCCTTCCACCACGACCAGCTGCCGGGCCTGCTGCTTCACAGGCTGTTGCAGCGGTTCGGCCAGTTCCGGGTTACGGCGGACCTGGCGTGCCGTGGGTGCGCCGGCAGCTGCCTTGCGGCCCACCATGAGGTCGCGGCGCATGGCCGAGACGATGCTGAAGATGAGCACCCAGAGGAGCAGCAGGAAGCCGAACCGCAGCGCGGTGATGGTGAGGTCGCTCATGCGCGGCCACCCGGGCTGGCAGGAAGCAGGCGGAAGATAATCTTTGTCCGTCCCATCGTGATGGTGGAGCCGTCCGTGAGTTCGGTGCTTCCGGAGACCCTCTGCCCGTTGACGTAGCTGCCGTTGGTGGAACCAAGGTCCACCGCATTCGTTACGCCGTCGGCCGTGCGGATTTCGAGGTGGCGGCGCGAGACACCGGTGTCCTCGATGTGGATGTCTGCCTCGGAGGACCGGCCCAGGATGATGGACTGGGCGTTCAGCGAATAACGCTGGCCGTCAATATCGAGCACAGGCTGGAGCCTCGCCGGCTGCCGGCTCGGTGCCGCGGGAACATTGGGCCGCGCCTGGGCGGGTGCAGGAGCCGGGGCACCTTGGGATTTCTCGGTCGAGGAAGCGATCTCGAAGTCACCGGCCCGAAGCCCGGACTCCCGGCGAAAGGATATCCTGACCGGCCCCTGGAGGATGTAGCCCTGGCCGCGGACATGGTTGATGACGACGTCGCAGAGTTCTTCGGCGAGGGGAGTGCCCCACTCCTGTGCCCGCCGGAAGTCCTCATCGCTGAGCTGGACATCGAAAACGTTGGGCACCAATGTGCGGCCTGCGGCCACGGTAAGGGCCTTGTGGTCCACTTCGCGGCGGAGCCTGCTGGCAATCTCCACGGGCTCGACCTGGGCCTTGGAACCGGTGGAGAAGACACCGCGGACGGCCTTTTCAATGCCGCGTTCGACCCTGTCCAGCAGACCCATGGTTCTTCTCCTTTCCCCCCGGTTCCAGGGAAGCCGTTGTTCCTGACCAGCACCTGCAGTGCAGTGCGCCGCATTGTGGGGTGGCTGCCGACGGCAGCCGCTCCTGTATCCGATACTACTGGCCAGCCCCGTGAATGACCTTAATCCACAACGGCCGGGCGGCGGCAAAAGTTCGTCTTCACATCCGGGCGTCCCTCGCGCCGGCCCGGCGTTCGGCAGCGTCGAAGGCCCGTTCCGGTGCAGTTTTTGCGCTGCCGACAGCCGGGTCCGGGGGTGCCGAAGGCGGCGGCCTGGCGGCCAATTGGTAATTTGCCGCATGTGTCCGTTATGCTTGATCTCGCTGCTTTTACGAGGTGCAGGTACGGAAATCCGCGCCGGCTGAGTGGAAGAAGTTGCGCGCGAGTGGCGGAACGGCAGACGCGCTGGCTTCAGGTGCCAGTGTCCGAAAGGGCGTGGGGGTTCAAATCCCCCCTCGCGCACGCATATGGAAAAGCCCCGGTCTTGGACCGGGGCTTTTTTGCGTTCCTGGCCGCTCATGGGCTGGTTCGCGGATCCGTCCCTATAAAGAGCGGGTGTGCGAACACGCTTAGGAATGCGGCGGCGAAGCGTCCTGCTGCGCGGCCGGGCGCGCGGACGCCTTGAACCGGCGTCGTGAATTGGCCAGGTGGCTCCGCATGGCAGCTGCCGCGGCCGCCTCGTCACCATCGGCGATGGCCTCCAGGATGGAGCGGTGTTCCAGCACCACCTGGTCGAAATGGTCCCGGGCATAATGCTCGACGCCGGTCATCAGGCGGGTGCGGGGCATCGCGATCATGGTCTGCCCCAGGGCTGCCAGGCAGTCGGAGTAATAGGGGTTGCCGGAGGCCGCAGCCACGGCCCGGTGGAATTCGAAGTCCGACTTCATGGCGTGGGCGGGGTGGCCCGAGCTTTCGGTAAAGGCTTCCAGTGCGGTGCCGACGGCCCGCAACTGCCTGTCCGTGCGGTTGCGGGCCGCCAGTGCCGCGGCCTCCGTCTCCACGCCCATGCGGAATTCCAGCAGGTGGAGCCTGTCCTCTGTGCTGGTCACTGGGCGTCCACCCGGCATGGCCGGCGGTGCGTCCGAGGGCGGCGTGAGGGCGAAACTGCCGCGTCCGCGTTCGGTTTCAACGAGTCCCTCGGCCTGCAGCCTTGTCAGGGCTGCACGCACCACCGTGCGGCTGACGCCGAAATCATTGATGAGCGTGTTTTCGCTGGGCAGCTTCTCGCCCGGCTGGATGACACCGTCGACGATGCGGTTGCGAAGGTCAGCGGCGAGATCCGCGGTGAGGTTCCGGCTCATGGGTCAAGGTTACGCGCCGAAGGCCACGCTTTCGGTTGTCCAGGCGCGGGCTTGGTCGCTGAGGGTGATGCCGAGGCCGGGGCGGTCCGGGACGATCATCCGG
>NZ_SOBI01000009.1:0-223721 GCF_004364695.1 Arthrobacter sp. AG258
CCACGGGGTGGCGGATCCAGCCAAAACAACCAATCCATAAAACAATTGGTATCAACAAACTTGGCACACTATTGAGTTCTCAAACAACAGACACACCCGGCACCACCACAACCAAAAACCAGTCGCAGATCGCTCCGGAGCAACTTTCCAAACTTACCCGATCCCCCACCCCAACGCAAATCCATCACTCAGGACCCACACCAGGAAGAAGACCACCCCAACCCACCAGGCTCGCCACAAAGCGAACCATTTTCCAGGCCGTTCAGAAGGGGATTTTCGCCGCTATCTTTCCGCATCAGCGGCGGCGACTCAGAAAACAATACACGCCCACCAACCCCACCGCAAATCCAGGAACAGGGGGCTCCGCACACTGCCGGAAACCGCGAATTTCCGCGGTTTCCGGCAGTTGAGGTCCGTCTTAGCGGCCGGATCTCCGTCTTATGCGTTGAGTCACAGTGATGACTTGGGTACGCCAGCCGCGTGGCGTGGGTCTTCGTCGGGCTGCCCATCCGCCTCCCGGTCATCCGCGGATGCCGCGGCCGGTCCGCCGTCCACAGAATGGCGGCCGCTCCCGCCGTTGTCGCCACGGGTCTTCAGGAGGCTGGCCACCGTGGCAACGGCGATGGTGGCAGCGATGAACAGCAGCGAGAACCAGATGGGGATCTCTGGGACCCACAGGAGCGGCTGGCCGCCGTTGATGAAGGCCAGTTCGTTCACGTGCAGTGCGTGGAAGACAAGCTTCACGCCGATGAAGGCGAGGATGACGGCGAGGCCCTGGGCCAGGTAGACGAGGCGTTCCAGCAGTCCCCCGATCAGGAAGAACAGCTGGCGCAGGCCCATGAGGGCGAAGGCGTTGGCGGTGAAAACGATGTACGCCTCGTTGGTAAGCCCATAGATGGCCGGAATGGAGTCAACGGCAAAGATCAGGTCCACAAAGCCAATCGCAATGATGGTCAGCATCATGGGGGTATAGAAGCGTTTGCCGCCTTGCTTCACTGTGAGCTTGTCGCCGTGGTATTCGTCGGCAATCGGCAGGACGCGGCGCACCAGTTGCATGAACTTGCCGTCAGCAGGGTTGGAATCGTGGCTGCCGAAAGCCTGCTTGTAGGCGAGGAAGAGCAGCAGCGCACCGAAGATGTAGAAGATCCAGGAGAAGTTCTCGATCAGGCCGGCGCCGATGGCGATGAAACCGCCCCGAAGAATCAGCGCGATGACGATGCCGATCATCAGCACTTTCTGCTGGTACTTCTTCGGGACAGCGAACCCGCTCATCACGATCAGGAAGACGAACAAGTTGTCGATCGAGAGTGCCTTCTCGGTGAGGTACCCGGCGAAATACTCGCCGCCGTAGGACCAGCCGGACACCAGGCCGATGCCAACTCCGAACAGGAGGGCCAGCCCAATGTAGAAGGCCGACCAACGCGCTGATTCACCGATGGAAGGCTCATGGGGTTTGCGCACGTGCGCGAAAAACTCGTAAACGAAGAAGAGGACTGTCACAGCAAGGGTGATGATCCAGATCAGTGGTGTTACCTGCATTTGGGTACTCCAAGGGTTCGGCGTTGACTATTACGCCAAGGTCTCCTCCGCCCGGACTGATTCGGAGCTGACGGCCCGGGATGCTTCGCTGCATCCGTATTGACGGGCCAACCACAGACGGGAGTACTCCCCTTGATTCGTCAATTCTAACGTACGCCGGCGGTACGCATCAAAAGCTTTTCCCCGCACCTCGCCGCCGGCAGTTGGGGGTCGGGTGCAGGGCTGTCAGCGCAAACAATGCTGTCCGTCGAGGGACATTGGCCCCTGGCCCGCCACAGGCTCGGCAATAGAAAATAGACTCGGGCATTCCACGACGCCGTGGTTGCCGGGACCGAGGATGGGGCATTGTGGAATCCAAAACCATTGTCGTGGGCTATGACGGTTCGGAGCCGGCTGCACTGGCTGTCCGGTGGGCTGCGAGGGAGGCGTCCCGGCGCAAGGTTCCCCTCCATCTGGTGCATTGCACCTTGTGGCCACTGCTGACGAAGAACCTGGGGCCAGTCCCCGGCATCAAGGACAGCGGGCTCCAGCACGCGGCGGAAAAAACACTGCAGGAGGGCGCCGCCCACGCGCGCCAGTCCGCCCCGGATGTGGAAGTCCGGACCAGTCTGTTGTCCGGGAGCCCCAACGTCAATCTGCCCAGGCTCTCCGCTGGCCAGGACATGCTGGTCCTCGGGAGTCGCGGACTCGGCGGATTCATGGGCCTGCTCATCGGCTCCGTCAGCCTTGAGATGGCAGCCACCGCATCGTGTCCCGTGGCTGTGATCAAGCCCGGCGAAGACCCTGACGGCCCCGTGGTGGTCGCCGTTGAGGACCCGGAGTCCTCCGCGGCACTTGAGGATGCTTGCACCGCGGCCGCCTCGTCGGGAGCCCGGCTGGTCATCATCCACGTCCGGACGGTTCCGGCCGGCTACCGGCTTGTCCGGGACCCTGTTGACCCCGGTGCCGCGGCCGAGGCTCTGCTGGACTCGGCTGTTGCCAAGGCGCAGGAGTTGGCGCCCGGGCTTATGGTCGAACAGCAGCTCCTGACCGACACCTCTGTACCCCGCGCCATCCTGCACGCAGCCCAAGGCGCACGCCTCACCGTCGTCGGGACGAAAGGCCACGGACTGATCAAGGGAAGCATCGGTTCGACGGCCCATGCCGTCCTCCACCATGCCAAGGGTCCAGTGCTCGTTTCCCGGCGCCCGCCCGCCACCAAGGCAGCGCACGAGTCCTAATCCGGGGCGGAGGTTGGTGCCCGGTCCTGCAGCTTGGACGCCTTCGCTTCGATGGCGTCCAGATCCCTGACCGCGAACCGGTGGTGTTCCCATTCTTCATGAAGGATGACGTGCAGGCAGTCCAGCGTGGTGACAGTGAAGCGTGAATCATCCGGTGCCGGATGTGTCCTCTGCAGTTCCTCCTCTGTGGCTCCGGCGATGAAGTCCCGGACCATGGCGACGCGCCCGGCGCGGACCTTGAGCACCTCATCGTAGGAAGGGTGAGTTTCCTGGAAGACGGACATGTCCAGTCCATCAGTCTCGTATTCGGCGTTCGGCAGCCCCATGGGGTGGTAGGGAGGTTCGATGCCAAGGACCGCGCCGCGCAGCCATTTGTCCGTGGCCATCACCAAATGCCGCATTGTCTGCGCGAAGGACCACTCACCGTCCACCGATATCTCCTCGGTGCCCGGCGGCAGCCCGGCGAGCCGCTGCCCCGTGGTGTCCCAGGTTTCCTGCAGGACTGCCCACGCCTCCCGCAAACCGTCTGGCCCTGCGGCATGCCGCAGCTGCCTGCCGGGGAAACGCCGGTTCAACTCGGCATCGACCAGCGGAGCCACGTCCACCCCGTTCACAAGCAGGGACCCGCCGTCTTCCAGCAGCCAGGGCGAGTCGATGTTCGCGTCTTCGATCTCGACGCCGCGCATCACCACCCTGGCGAGGCTACTGCGAATAAACCGGGCCCCGCGAAGACTGACGTCGAAAAACTCAGCGCCGCGCAGGTCATCGGATCCGGTGAAGGTAGCCATGCGCGCTATCATTCCCCGTGGCCTGCCGCAGTTCAAGGAGTTCCCGCCACATATCCTGCAGCTTCCCGGGGCACCGTCTTTCCGGGAATGAAGGTTCCGTTAGCTAATTTGCGATGCCGCCATGCCTGCTGCAGGCGCCCTGGCGAGTGGCACTGGGCCAGACATAACCGTCCCTGCAGATAATGGTGCCCCCGACGGCGGGAGCCGCCGGCGCAGCAGGAACGGCCGCGGGAGCAGGCGCCTGCGCCGCCTGCTGAGCCGCGGCGGCGGCAGCTTGGTCTGCTGCCGCTTTGGCAGCAGCAGCTTGATCAGCCGCAGCCTTGTCCGATGCCGCTTTGTCCGCCGCGACTTTGTCGGCAGCGGCCTTCGCGGCCACGTCTGCAGCTGCCTTGTCAGCTGCAGCCTTCTCGGCCGCAGCCTTTTCAGTGGCGATCTTTTCCAGGGACTTAACGCCAAGGTGCACCGTGGAGCCCTTTGCTGCCTGGGCTCCGTTGGAAGGGTCCTGGGTCAGCACCTGCCAGTTCTTCTTCACGATGATCGATTTGCCGTCAACAGAGTCAACCGCGTCAACCTTGAAGCCAAGCTTCTCCAGTTGGTCCGTCGCCGTGTCCAGGGTCAGCCCTACAACTCCCGGGACCGTGACGGAGGCTTCCACCGTGGCAGTCGCCGATGCCGCGGAGGCCGGCTCCACCGCAGCCTGCTTGCCGCCGCCGCAGCCGGTCAACATAAGTCCGGTCAACACAGCCAACGCCAGCGTCTTCTTCAACCTGCCGGCGGCAGGCCCGATGTTTTCTTTCATGATTCCCCCTAGGAATGCGTGATGGTGATGGTGGAAAGAGAGCCCGGCGAATCCCGGGCAAGAGCCCTACTCGCAGGCGACGCCGTCGGAGTCGCGGTCCAGCGCCGGCCGGTATCCGGCCTGGCCCGCGTAGATCGGCGCCGCTCCTGCGGCCCTCGCCGCAGTGCAGTTGGCGTAGTACACAGCCGCCGCGGGGGCGGCCGCAGCAGGCGCGGGCGCAACCGGAGCGGGCGCGGGAGCAGCCGCAGCCGGCGCCGGCGCAACCGGAGCCGCCACGGGAGCTGCAGGAGCAGGCGCAACGGCGGAAGGTGCCGGCTCGGCAGCGACGGGCGGCAGCGCCTGCTGGTTGGTCGGTGCCAGCTGCCCGGTGCAGTCGCCCAGGATTCGTGCCATCGCGTCGTGCTCCGCCTGGGTCACCCACAACCCGTACGTGGCCTTCACGGAAATTTGCCGGGCAACGTACTCGCACCGGTACCCCTTGTTGGGCGGCAGCCAGGTGGCGGCGTCACCGTCGCCCTTTTGCTGGTTGGCAGGCCCGTCAGTCGCCTGCAGGTTCAGCGGGTCATTCGCGAATGCCGTCCGCTGCCCGGCGGTCAACTGCTGGGCCCCCTTCTGCCAGGCGTCGCTCAACGCCACCACGTGGTCGATCTGCACGGCGGTGCTCGTCGCGGATCCGCGTACGAAACCGATTGTGGTGCCGGTGTACGGATCGGCGAGGGTGCCGGACTGCACCTTGCAGGGCACATTGTTCGTGAACGTGATGCCGGTGAGGTCCCGCTGGAGGATGTCATTGCGCGTATCGCAACCGTTCCGGTCCACGTCCGCCCATGCCTGCCCGAATTGCGCCCGGTCATAGCCCGTCTTCGGCGCGCGGCCCTTGATGGCAAGCGTTGCAAGCAGGTCGATCGCCTTGGTGGCGTAGGCGGGCTGTGGGTTGGGCGCTGCCGCGGAGACGCCCGCCGCTACGGCGTTGGGGGTGTCCGGGTCCAGCGGCTCGCCGGTGTCCCCAGTCGTGGGCGTAGGAGTGGGCATGGACGACGGCGTAGCCACGGCCGCCGCAGCGACGCTCGCTGTCGCTGCCCTCGCCGTAGCCCTGCTTTCCGCGGAGGCGGCCTCAAGGTCCGCGCCTGCGACACGGGGCAGCGCTACGGCACCACCGATGAGAAGGGCGAAGGACGCGGCTATGGCGACGGCGCCGGCCTTGCGTTTCGCCGGCAGCCGGGCCCAGGAGCGCCTTCCAGTGATCACGACGTAAAGACCAGTCAGCGCACCGGAGATGCCGAGGAAAATCAGGGCGCCTCCAACACCGCCGCTGAGTGCGCCCAAAAGCATGAAGATGGCGGTAATTGCTCCGATGGCAAACGTCGAAGTGCGTGGATTCCGCGGCGGCTTCGGCGTCGGCGCGGATTGAGCAGCCCCCAAGAGGGTCTCGTAGTCGGACATTCTTCCCCAATGATGAGGACGCCGAGCAAGTCGGCACCCCTTTTCTGCCGGGCCTTCTGCTAAGCCCTGCAAAGCTCGATGCCGCTGAGCCTACGGCCCCATGATGTGCGGATTTGCCGCCGCCGTGAATACTCGGCCAACATTCAGCCAGTCTTGAGGGAACCTTGAGGAAGCGGCCTTCCCACGCGTCACAATGCCGGCAGGAAGGCGACTGGACCTGCGCCGGACGACCGTTCCCCGCTGGCATGGGCAAAGGTAGAGTTGCCCGCATGCAGATGCGCCTCGAAGTGGTCCAGGTCCCGGTTTCCGACGTCGAGAAATCAAAAGCCTTTTACACCGAACAGCTGGGCTTTGTGCTGGACCATGACGTGGAGCACATCCCCGGCATGCGCGTTGTCCAGCTGACGCCGCCAGGTTCTGCCGCCTCGGTAGTGATCGGAACCGGCATGACCGCCATGGCTCCGGGCAGCCTGGAAGGTCTTCAACTGGTGGTTCCGGACCTCCCGGCCGTCCGCGATGAACTAGTGCAGCGCGGGGCCGAGATCAGCGAAATCCAGGACCTGGGCGGCGTCCTGTTCGCCTACTTCAGCGACCCAGACGGCAACCGCTGGGTCATGCAGGGACAAACCCCGCCCGCCGTCCGCGACGCCCACAAAGCCGGCTAGCCCGCGGGCCGGTCCCGGACCATCCGCAGTTCCGGCACGCTTTCCCACTCCGGCGGCAGGTTGCCGCGGCCGCCGTCGAACCTAAAGCCTTGGCGGCGGTAGAAGGACTGCGCCTTGACGTTCTCCTCAAGAACCCACAAATAGGCGGGCGAACCGCCCAGGGCGGCCTCCAGCAGGGCCTTCCCCAGCCCGCTCCCCTGTGCGCGCTTCAGTACGAAAATCGAGTACAGCTCCAGCGCGAACGGGCTGTCTTCCTGGCGCGGCGGTCCGGCGTCGGCAAGGCCTACAATCTCGCCGTTGGCGTCCTCGGCGACGATCCGCGGGTGGGGAGCCTCAAGATACGGCCGACGCCGGGCCACGCGTTCCGGGATTGAGCGCCGCCGCTCAGCAAAGAATCCGGGCGAAAGCAGGTGTCCGTAGCTTTCTTCGTGCGCGGCCGTATGCATCAAGACGATGGCCTCGGCATCCTCCGGGCTGGCCCGTCGAAGTACATAATCCATCGCTCCAGCCTAATAAGGGCGGCACCGGATTAATGTGTTGCCGGGGCCGCCGTGGATCCGCGGACCACCAGTTCGGTGCCCAGCTCGATCCGTTGCGGCAGTTCCTCGTCGCCGTCCAGGTGCCGGAGCAGGGCACGCATGGCGGTTTCCGCCATCTGCACCACCGGCTGCCGGATGGTGGTGAGGCCCGGCTCAACCCATTCGGCGGCCGGGATGTCGTCGAATCCAATGATGGACAGGTCTTCCGGGATGCGCAGCCCGGCAGAGCGCGCCGCACGGTAGGCGCCCAGTGCCTGGTCGTCGTTGCCGGTGAAGATCGCCGTCGGCCTGTCCGGCAGTTCCAGGAGCTTGCGCGTGGCCGCCTCGCCGGCCTCGATGGAAAAGTTGCCCGGCACCATCAGGGCCGGGTCCAGCGCAATGCCGGCCCGGCGCAGCGCGGAGATGTAGCCGTCCTCGCGGGCGCTGCTGCATTGCAGGTCCTCGCGTCCGCCAATCATGGCGATCCGTTTGTGCCCCAGCTTGAGCAGGTGTTCCGTGGCCGAGTAGCCGCCCTCCCAGTTGGCCGCGCCCACCGTCATCAGGTCCGGTCCGGGCTGGCCCACGGGGTCGATCAGGACCACCGGGATCCCCAGCGATTTCACCCGCTGGATCTGTTTGGCGTCCAGCTGGTACACGGCCATCAGCAGGCCGTCGGATTTACGCTCCGCGAGGTTTGCCAGCCAGGGCCGGATTCGGGACCCGTCCAGGCTCAGGCTGCTCACCACGGTTCCGTATCCGGCGTCCTGCGCCACCCGCTCCACGCCCTCGATGATCTCCAAGGCCCATTCCGAGCCCAGGCCGGGAAACACGAGGTCCACCAGGCCGGCCTTCTGCCGGCGCTTGGCCGGGCGGCGCGCGTAATCGCGGCGCGCGATGATTTCCTCCACCCGCGCCCGGGTCTCCGCGGCGACGTGGGCATGCCCGTTCAGCACCTTGGACACGGTGGGAACGGATACGCCGGCCTCGCGGGCAATCTCGCTGATTGTCGCGCGCCCGGTGTCCTGTTTGCTCACCACGGAAACCACCCTTTCACCCGGGTCACGCACCCGGGGCTAGTTATCGGAAAGTTCCCACGCCTGAATCCGGCCGCACATGCCGTAAATCCTGCGGTTTTCCCGTTTTCCCATCGTAGTTCGCGCGTTCGCGAGATAGATACTTTCCGCCGTGTCCAGAGAAACCAGTTGCCGCCGGGTGACCTCGGCCTGCCGGGCTGCGCCGGCTGCCAGAAGCCCGGCCCAGGCTCCGGCCCTGGCGGACGCCAGCCGGGCGGCCGCGGCGTGGAATCCCGCCAACGCCGCCGGCCCTGATTCGAGGACAGCGTCCTTGAGCGCCAGGTAGCCTTCGAGCGCCAGGTCACGACGACGGCGCGCGGCTTCCTCGGCTGCGGCCAGTCCCGTGTCGGCATCCGTCTGCTCCAGGACCGCGGCGCGGCGGTACGCTGCCGGGTCGGTGAGGTGCTCCGGCGGGAAGGTCATCACGGCGTCCCCGTGTTCGGGCAGCCCTGCGTTTTGCATGACCACCAGGATCTTCAGGTCCCCCGAATCGTTGATGGCGCGGTGGACTGTACCGGGGGTGAACCAGAGAACCACGCCGGGCTCCAGCGCAGTGGTGGTGAACCCTCGTGAATCAAGGGTCTCCAGCCGGCCCGCTCCCGCCAGCACCACGTACGCCTCGGTGGAGGCGGTGTGCACGTGCGGCGATCCGCCGGCGGCGCCATCCGCCCCCGGCCAGTCGTAAATGCTGATCTCGGACAGGCCGGTAGCACCCGGGAACGTTGAGCCCATACTCAGGCCCAATTGCCAAGGGCGGTTTGCGCGGCCGCCGCCAGCGCCGCGGCACGGCCCTGGTCCACGCCGCCGTCGGCGATCACCACCGCATACCGGTACGTCAGCGGCTCACCTGCCCGGAGCGGGACCTCGGCGCTGAAGAAGGGTGCTGAACCCAGGCAGGCGAACATGGAGGACCGCGCGAACCACTGGTTCGGTGCGCCGGGGTTCGAACCGTCTTCCACGAAGGCAACGGTGGAGGACCGGCAACTGACGTCGTGCTTGCCGGTAAAGGCGATCCACGGCGATCGGGTGCCCATGAATTCGTCGGTACCGGCGCCCTCCTGGTTGCGGAATTCGCCGCCGGTAAAAGACCGTGGGCCGCGCCAGAAGAGACCGCCGTAGCCAGCGTTGTGGCGGCCTTCCGTGGTGGGGCTGCCGATCCTGATCTCTGCCCCGGAGATGTTGTCCATCCGGGTTTCGAAGAGGATGGCGTAGGCACCTCCGGTTTCGTCGCCGGCACCGCCGTCCGCCAGCAACTGGACGCTGAACCGGCGGGCCTCCGCAATGACCGGGCCACCGTCCTGCGAGGTCCAGGTGAGGGATTCCGCTGCGGTGATCCCTGCGGCGGAGTGCTCGATCCCGGTGAAGGCGGTGTGGGTCATGGCGCCGTTGTTGTCCAGGTTGGCGTACTCGGTGGCGCGTGTGTAGGTGGCTCCGCCCCAGAAGTTGTGGCTGCCCACGTTCGGGAGCGCCCAGGAGAGCCCCTTGTGCCAGACGTGGTCCCAGGGCCGGGAAATGGTCACGTCGTCTCCGCCCAGGGTGGTCAGCGGATGGAAGAACGGTCGGGGGCTCTCGTATTGGGGGTCGGTGGGCCGGTAGGTATAGGTGGCGATGGGCTTGCCGTCGGCGGTAAACGTGAGGGCTGCGCCGTCGTCGGTGACATCCAGCCGGGCTGTGTGGACGGCTGCAGGGGCGGTGGTGGGCATGGCGGGAGGCTCCTTGGGTGTGGGGTGTCAGGCGCGGGCGGCGTCGAAAGCTGTTTCGTTGAGGGCCGTGGCATCCAGGGCGGCGGTGCCCAGCCCGTCTCCGTCCATCCCGCCGTAGAAGGGGTGGCCGGGGACGATCTCGCCGCGGCGGACGGCCCTGCCAGTAAAGGCGGAGGCGTAGATCGCGGCAGCGAGCTCAAGGGTCTGCCGGGCGGAGTCTGCGCCGGCGGGCAGCGGAAGCCCGGCGTCGAGCGCTTGGTACATGGCCAGGAACTGGGCGGAGTGTCCGCTGCCGCGTTCCAGCGGCCGGCTGCGCCATTCGGAGCGGACCCGGTCTTCGTGGCCCGGCGCGGCGGTAACGGTCCAGTTGTCCGTGGCGTAGCCGTAAAGGTGGCTCAGTTCCACGGTGGCGAACTCGCAGTCGATCCGGATGTCCGAGGTCTCCCGGGGCGAGAGCAACGAGTTGACGATGGTGGCCACGGCGCCGTTGCGGAACCGGACCAGCGCGGCGGACAGGTCTTCGGTGGACGTGGCACGTGCCTGCCTGCCTGCTATCGCGGTGACTTCCTCCCACGGTCCCAGCAGGTGCAGGAGGAGATCGAATTGGTGGATGCCGTGGCCCATGGTGGGGCCGCCACCCTCGGCGTTCCACGTGCCGCGCCAGGGCAGGTCCCAGTAGCTGTCCGGCCGGTACCAGAGGGTATCGCAGCGGGCCACCAGCGGGCGGCCGAACCCGGCGCCCCCGATCAGTTCCCGGGCGGCCGCGGCGGCATCCCCAAACCGGTGCTGGAACACGCAGGAGAACTGGGCGCCGCCTTTGGCCTGGGCCTTCTCCAGCCGGTCGAAGTCCGCCAGGCTCAGTGCCGGGGGCTTCTCCGAGAGGACATGCACCCCGGCTTCAAGGCATTCGATGGCTTGGTCGATGTGCAGCATGGGCGGGGTGCACAGGTGCACGATGTCCGGCTGGGCCCCCGCGAGCAGTTCGGCCACCGTGAGGTATGTGCCGGGAATGCCGTGCTTCTCCGCAAAGGAGTCCAGCCGGCCCTGGTCCACGTCGCAGGCTGCGACGAGCTCGGCGCGCCCGCCTGTCCGTGCCAGGTTGTCCGCGTGGACCGCGGCGATCCCGCCGGTGCCCACAATGGCCACTTTGTACGTGCGCATGTTCTCTCCGTCGTTGCAGTGAAGTCGTTGCCCAGAAGCGTGCCCCGAAGCGGTTGCCGTGATGATGCCGGACCACCCGGCATTGCACCGGCCGGGTGACCCTGCATCGCCGATGCTCCTAAAGAAACTTTCTATGCTCTCTTCGAAGTTTCGGATGCTCGCTACAGCTACCTGCCCAAGGCTTGTTTTCAACCGTAGGAAGATTTTGATTCCAGAGTCAAGGGGTTTCGATCTAGAAACTAAACACAAGTTTCTGATACTTTCTTAGAAACATCGTCCGATCCTAGGAGACGTCCGTGACCAGCGGTGCCGCCGAAAAGCAAGCCCTCCCCTCACCCGCGGCGGGCGTCGAGCCGCCTTCCGCCGTCGGACACCTGTCCCTCGAGGAGCTGGTGCGGCAGATGACCCTTGAGGAAAAACTGGCCCAGCTGGTGGGCGTGTGGGTAAATGCTTCCACTGAAGGCGACTCTGTTGCCCCGTTGCAGAACGAAATGGCAGGCGACGCCCGTTCCTGGGAGGACGTGATTTCTGCGGGCCTCGGCCAGATCACCCGGATGTACGGCACGGTTCCGCTGGAACCACTTGAGGGGGCGCGCCGGCTGGCCGCTGCGCAGGAGCAGATCATGGCCGCCTCACGGTTCCGGATCCCCGCGCAGGTGCACGAGGAATGCCTGGCCGGGCTGGCCGCCTGGAAAGCGACCGCCTTCCCTGTACCGCTGGCCTGGGGCGCCACCTTCAACCCGGTGCTGGTGCGCCGGATGGCCGGCTTGATCGGCGGCCAGATGCGGCAACTGGGCGTCCACCAGGGCCTCGCGCCGGTACTGGATGTGGTGCGGGACCTCCGCTGGGGCAGGGTGGAAGAAACCATTGGCGAGGACCCCTACCTCGTGGGCACCGTGGCAAGCTCTTACGTGAAAGGGCTGGAAGCCGAAGGGATCATTGCCACCCTCAAGCACTTCGTGGGCTACTCCGCCTCACGCGCCGGGCGGAACCACGCGCCCGTCTCCATGGGCCCCCGGGAACTCGCGGACGTCATGCTGCCGCCGTTCGAACTGGCCATCAAGCACGGCGGCGCCCGTTCCGTGATGCACGCCTACACGGACACCGACGGTATTCCCGCCGCGGCAAACCGTGCCCTGCTGACCTCCCTGCTCCGGGACGAGTGGGGCTTCGCCGGGACCGTGGTGGCGGACTACTTCGGCATCGCCTTCCTCAACGCCACGCACGGCATCGCCGCCGATTCCGGAGAGGCTGCAGCCCTGGCGTTGGCAGCGGGCGTGGACGTGGAACTGCCAACGGTGAACTGCTACGGCCTGCCCCTGCTTGAGCGCGTGCGCTCCGGCGAGGTACCCGAATCCCTGGTGAACACCGCACTCCTGCGGGTGTTCCGGCAAAAGCAGGAAGCCGGGCTGCTCTCGCCGGACTTCGACCCAGCTCCCCCGGCCCTGGCTGCCGGCGCCATCGACCTTGACCCTGCGGCCCACCGGGCGCTGGCCCGGGAGATCGCCGCGCAGTCCCTGGTGCTGCTGACCAACAGGGCGCACGACGACGGGCCAAGCCTGCCGCTGCCGGCGGCGGCTTTGGCGTCGGTGGGCGTCGTGGGGCCGCTGGCGCAGGACCCGTTCGCCATGCTGGGCTGCTATTCCTTTGACGCCCACGTCGGCGCATCGCATCCCGAGGTGCCCATGGGCATCCGGGTTCCGACTGTGGCCGGTGCAGCCGCCGAGCGGTTTGGCCGGATCCGGACCGCCGCCACGGGAACGTGCGAGGCCATCAGCGACACGCAGGTCCTGGAAGCCTGCCGGATTGCCTCAGCGGTGGACACCTGCGTGATCGTAGTGGGTGACAATGCGGGCCTCTTTGGCCGGGGCACCTCCGGCGAAGGCAACGACGCTGCCGACCTGCGGCTCCCCGGTGACCAGCACCGCATGCTGGACCAGGTCCTCACGGCTGCCGAGGCCGCCGGCACCCGCACCATCGTGGTGGTCCTCAGCGGCCGGCCTTACGCGCTGGGCGACTTCGCGGCCAGGGCCGGAGCGATCGTGCAGGGGTTCTTCCCGGGCGAGGAGGGCGCCGAGGCGCTGTGGGACGTCCTGACCGGAGCCGTGACTCCGTCCGGCAAGCTGCCGGTTTCCGTGCCGCGGACCTCCGGCGGACAACCGGGCACCTACCTGCACAGCCGCCTGGCCGGGCCGTCCGGCGTCAGCGCACTGGACCCCTCACCGCTGTTCGGTTTCGGGCACGGCCTGTCCTACACGACCTTCGACTTTTCCTGCCACACGGCCAGCGGGCCCACGATGACGACGGCGGGCTCCGTCACCGTGGGATGCTCGGTGGCCAATACCGGCCCGGTTGACGGGGCGGAAGTGGTGCAGCTGTACCTCGAGGACCCGGTGGGCGAAGTGGTGCGGCCTGTCCGTGAACTGATTGGCTACGTCCGGGTTGACCTTGCGGCCGGCGCCGCGGCCCGGGTGGAGTTCACGGTGCACGCGGACCGGACCTCCTTTACCGGGGTGGACCTGAAGCGGGTGGTGACCCCGGGCTTGGTGAAGCTGCATGTTTCGACCTCCAGCAGCCGGGACCTCCACACCCACGAACTCATCCTGCACGGCGGCCGCCGCGAGGTGGGCTTTGACCGGGAGATGCTGACACCGGTAACGGTAACCCCGCTTTAGCCGTGCCGACCGGACATGTCATCCCCGGCCGTGCACCGGCCTGGCGTTAGCCGGGGGTTCCCCAACCTCATGGATGCCATGGCCGCTGCAGGCCGTCTTGGTGACGACGGCCCGCTCGATGCGCGAGACGGTGAACCACCGCATTGCGTCGCGCAGCCGGCACCACCCAACCAGGTACCACTGGCCGTTGGTGGCGGCGAACAGCACCGGCTCGACGTCGCGGGTGGTGGCGGTCCCGTCCCCCGCTGTGTAGCGGAGGCGGATCACGCGCTGCTCGGCCATCGCCTCCTCCAGTGCGGATTTGATGGCGCGGGACGAGGCGGGAAGCGCGTTGACCCAGACGCGGTGGGCCAGCTCGTCCGCTTGTGCCCGGGTTTTGGGATCGAGGACATCCATGATCTTTCGGACACCTGCTGCTGCCAGATCGGCGTAGGGGGCATCAGGCGCGGCGGACACCGCTGCCATGAGCGCCACGGCCTGGGCCGGTGACAGGCTGACGGGAGGCAGGGACGCACCTCCAGCCAAACCGTAGCCACCGCCCGGACCCGGCCGGGACCATACCGGCGCCCCGCTGTTCTCCAACGCATCGAGGTCCCGCTTGATGGTGCGAACGGATACCTCAAACGCTGCAGCCAGCCGTTCGGCGGAAATCCCCCGCCTGCCGCTGCGGCGCAACATCTCGGAGAGGGCATGGAGCCGTTCGACCCGCTTCACCGTTCAGGCCCTGGCAAATTCATGACATAAATAGTGACATACCCTTGTCCGGTACGCCTGCGAGGGTATTGGCATGACAACTACTTCAAGCCGTCCCATTGTTCTCATCGCCGGCCACTGGCTGGGCGCCTGGGCGTGGGACGAAGTGCTGGAACACCTGGCAACCGACCACTCCCGCGCAGTCGCGATGACGCTGCCCGGCCTCGACGTGGACGATCCCGGGCGTGCGGCAAAAACCCTCGACGACCAGGCCACAGCGGTCCTGGACGTCATCAGCCGGCTCGGGGCCTCTGCGGACCAGCCCGCCATCCTCGTCGCCCACAGCGGGGCAAACGCCCCCGTCAGCCTCGTCCTTGACCGACACCCCGAACTTGTCCATCGAGTGGTGTGGGTCGACTCCGGCCCTGTGGCACCGGGAAGCGCCTTCGGCGCGGGCATCCCGGAAGAGTTGGCGGAGTTTCCGCTGCCGCCCTTCGATGTCCTCGGACAGCAGGCGAGCCTCGAGGGCCTGAGCCCGGAAGTCCTCGAGCGTTTTCGGGCCCGGGCCGTCCCTGAACCCGGGCCTGTGCTTCGTCAGGCCGTCGAGCTCAGGAACGATGCCCGCCACAAGGTCCGGACCACCCTGGTGTGCTGTTCGATCCCGAGCGCGCAGGTGCTGGAGCTCGCCCGCGCCGGGCATGCCATGTTTGCAGAAGTCGCGCACCTCGAACACCTCGACGTCATCGACCTCCCAACGGGGCACTGGCCCATGTGGAGCCGTCCCCGCGACCTCGCCAAAGCCATTGGGTCAGCCGCGTCCCGCACAAACTGACGAGGTCAGGCGAGAGTGAATTTCTCCTCAACCAGCGCCAGCAGCGGGCGGGAGTTCAGGCACACCAGGAACACCACGGTCCCGGCGAGCAGCGGCAGCAGGTAGGTGGTGGTCATCAGCAGGAGGGTGGCGGTGACGAACAGGATGCCGGCGTTGCCCAAGGAGACCCGCTTCCGGGCGCTGAAGCTGTACAGGGAGAGCCGGTACACGTCCCGGGTCCGGAACGAGAACCGGGACAACAGCAGCAGCGCGTTCAAGCCCGCTGTGGCCACGAGCAGCGCGAGGACCAGCAACGCCGGCCGGAGCGCCGGTGCTGCGGGTCCGAGCGACGGCAGTCCGGCGAGGTTCACCGCGATGACGGCCAGGACCAGCAGGTACGGCAGCCACACCTGCAGGGCCTGGCCGGCATTCATCCGGTAGCCGCGGATGAAGTCCTGGTACACCTGTCCCTCATGCCCCGTGAGCATCCGGTTGAACGCATAGATGCACGCCACCAGCGCCGGACCGGCCGGAATGAGCGCCGGCAGGACCAGCCAGGCCCCTGCGAACGGGGCCGCCACCAGTGCCGCCGGCAGCAGTACGTTGGCCAGCACCAGCAGGGCCGAGCCCGTCATCACGCCCGCCACGGTGCCGGCCGCCCTGAAGAGGGGGCCGGCACCGTACTCCGCTTTCTTCTGAACCACCAACTGCCTTTCGGTTGCCGCGGCAGGCAGGCTGCCGCCGTCGTCCGCCTACTTCTTGTCCGCGTAGGCCTTGTACGCCTTGTTGGCCAAATCTACATACTTGCCCATGCCCTTGCTGTCCAGCTCCTTGACGTAGGCGTCGAACTCGGAGAGGGGCCGCTGGCCGGTAATGAACTTCAAGGTGTTCTGCTTGACGTGGTCCTTGAGCGGCGTGAGCACCAGCGTGGCCTGTTCGCGGTCCGTGTCGCTGAACGGCACAGGCGGCGCCACTGGCTTGGGCGTCTTGCTCTTCATGGCCTTTTGGAACGCCAGCTCCTCGTCGTTGAAGGTGGACTGCAGCAAGTCCGTGGTGCCGCCATAGGAGAAATTGCCACCGGAGAAGCCGTAGTCCACGCGCAGGTCCTTGGTGCCTGCCGGGTTCAGGCCCTGGAAGTTGATGTCCTTGGCCAGGACGCGCTTACTGCCTTCCTTGGTGTAGGTGGTGCCCTGGACGCCCCACTTGGAGAATTCCTGGCCGGCGTCGCTATAGAACAGCCAGTCGATGTACTGCATCAGCGCCACGAAGCTGTCCTTGTCCTTCACCGAAGAGTTCAGCATGATGCCGTTCTCCAGCCGCGAACCACCGATCAGGTCACCGGCCGGGCCGCCGGGGACGGTGATCTTGCGGACCGCGAAGTTGCCCTTGCCCAGTGACTGCTCCATGGACGTGCGGTAGGTGATGATGTTCTGCGAGTTGGCGCTGATCACGAACGACTTGCCGGACGTGAACTTCTGGATGGCGGAATCGTCGGTCTGGGTGAAGCTTTCCGGGTCCATCAGGCCCTCGGACACCAGCGAGTTGAAGTAGGTGACCAGGTCCTTGAACTGGCTGCTGGCCGAGCCGAAGGCGAATTGCTTCTTGCCGTCGTCGAACGTCAAGCCGTCCACCAGGCCCCAGCCTGCCACCGTGCCGAACGCGGTGCCGGCAATGTTCAGCACGCTGTTGCCATTGAACCGGTCGGAGAAGGGCACGACGTCGGGATGGGACTTCTTGAGCTTGCGGAGCACCTCGCGGAACTCGTCCCAGCTCTTGGGCTCGGCAATGCCTTCCTTTTCCAGCACGTCGGTGCGGAACGCGAGCGTGTAGTCCGGCCAGAGCTCCTCGTGCAGGCCAGGCAGGACGTAGTACTTCCCGTCCTCCTGGGTGAGTCCTGCGATTTCAGGTTCCAGCTTCCATTTCTTGATTTTGGCCTGGTAGTGGGGCATGAGATCCACGTAGTCGCTGACCGGGAGAACCGCACCGGAGGACACATACGCGCTCTCCTGGCCCGGGTAGGTCTTGGCGATGATCTCGGGTGCGCTGCCGGAGCTGATCAGGAGGCTCCGCTTTTGCTCGTAGTCGCTGCTGGGGACGATGGTGGGCTGCAGCGTGACGTTGTTGTCGCTGGCCATCTTGGTGAAGAGCAGCCAGTCCTTCTTGTACGGGTAGGTGGGTTGGTCGCTGAAGAGGAACGTGAAGCTCAGCGGCGTCGTCGCCTTGAACGTGTCCCCCACCCCGAAGCTGTCCATCGCACCGTTGCGGGCCTTGGAGGTGTCCACCTTGCTGCCGGAATCCGAGTCGCACCCGGCCATCACCAGGCCGAAGGCTGCGAGCGCGGACAGGCCGAGGAAATCTCGTCTGCGGATCATGGGTTTTCCTTTCATAACGGGTTATTCCTTGACGGAGCCGAGCATGACGCCCGAAAAGAAGTACTTCTGGACGAACGGGTAGACGCACAGGATGGGGATGATGGTGAGCACGATGGTCACCGACTGGATGTTGGCGGCGATCTGGCCCACGTTCTCTGCCGTGCCGCCGGCCGAACCCGCGGTGGTGACGCCGGCAATCATGTTGCGGAGGTAGATGGTCACCGGGAACAGGTCCGGGTCGTCCAGGTAGAGGAACGCCTGGAACCAGGAGTTCCAGTTGGCCACGGCGTAGAAGAGCACCATGGTGGCCACGATGGCCTTACTCAGCGGCAGCACCACCTTGAAGAGGACGCCGTACTGGGTGAGGCCGTCGATGGCGGCCGCCTCCTCCAGTTCCCGGGGCATGTTTTCGAAGAACGACTTCATGATCAGCAGGTTGAAGACACTGATGGCGTTGGGCAGGACCACGGCCCACAGGGTGTCCCGCATGCCCAGCGACGTGATGAGCACGTAGTTGGGGATCAGGCCGCCGTTGAAGAACATGGTGAACACGGCGATGCCGATGAACACGCTGCGTCCCTTGAGGTCCTTCTTGGCGATCGCGTACGCGAAGCTGGTGGTCAGGCCCATCGAGATCGCGGTGGCCACCACCGTGTACAGGACGGTGTTGCCGTAATTCCGCCAGAACACCGAGTCCGCCAGGATCAGCTGGTAGGTCTGGGTGTTGAACCCCAGCGGGAAAAGGTTGACCTGCCCGGCGTTGATGAACCCTTCGCTGGAGAAGCTCTGCGCCAGGATGTTCAGGAACGGGTACATGGTCAGGAAGACCACCACCAGCAGGAACACCAGGTTGGCCACGCGGAACACCCGCATGCTGCGGGAGACCTTCATGTCCTTGACCAGCACACCGGTGTCCGCCGTGGGCTTTTGCACTGCGGTTTCCTTCACGGTTGTCCCTTTCACGGTGGCCCCTTTCACCACAGGCTCGTTCCGGCGAGCCGTTTGGAGATGGCGTTCGCGGAGAGGATCAGCGTGAGGCCGATGACGGATTCGAACATGCCGATCGCGGCCGCGTAGCTGAAGTTGGACGATTCCAGGCCCACCCGGTACAGGTAGGTGGAGATGACGTCCGAGGTCTGGTAGTTGAGCGGGTTGTAAATCAGCAGGATCTTCTCGAAGCCCACGGCCATGAACGTGCCGATGTTCAGGATCAGCAGCGTGATGATGGTGGGCCGGATGGCCGGGAGGGTCACATGCCAGGTCTGTTGCCACCGGTTGGCGCCGTCGATCCGGGCGGCCTCATACAGCGACTCGTCGACCCTGGTGAGGGCGGCCAGGTACAGGATGGCGCCCCAGCCCATGGTCTGCCACACCTCGGAGCTGATGTACATGGGCCGGAACCAGGCGGCGTCCTGGGTGAAGTTCACCGTGCTTCCGAAGACCGCACTGGCGATCTGGTTCACCGTACCGGTCATGGAGAAGTTCTGCAGGATCATGCCGGCGATGATCACCACTGACATGAAGTGCGGCAGGTACGCCACCGTCTGGACGAATTTCTTGAACTTCTGCGAGCGCAGCTCGTTCAGCATCAGCGCGAAGATGATGGGCATGGGGAAGCAGAACAGGAGTGTCAGCACGCCCAGGATGATGGTGTTCTGGAAGGCCTGCCAGAAACTGGGATCGTTGATGAACAGGGTGACGTACTTCAGTCCCACCCATTTCTCGCCGAAGATGCTGCCGCCGGGCTGGAACTGCCGGAACGCGATCACGTTGCCGGCCATGGGCAGGTAGCGGAAGATGGCGAAGTAGGCCAGCGGCAGCAGCACCAGCGTGTAGAGCCGCCAGTCGCGCTTGATGGCGAGCTTCCAGCCGCCGGGCTTGTTCCGTGGTTTGTCCTTGCGGCCGGGCGGCTGTGTGGTGACCGCTCCGGGAGGTACTTCCAATTGCGTGGCCATGTTGCCTCCTACCGGCCGGCTTCTGCGTGTGTGCGGGCGTGTTCGCCAGCTGCCTCTTCCAGGACCAGGACCCCGTTGGCGGCCAGTTCCACTGCACCCGTGATTCGGGTGCCGGTGAGCACGTCCGTGCCGCCCGCCCCAACATCCACCCGGGCCGGTGCGTCGTTGTGGTTGAGGACCAGCAGGTAGCTGCGTCCGTTGCCGGCACGACGGCGGACCTGCACTCCCAGCGGCGCGTCCAGTTCGGGGCGGATCCCCGCAGCGGTCCGTTCGGCGTCGAGCAGTTCCTCCAGGTAGGTGCCGTCCACCCTCGCCGAGAGGTAGACGGCGGTGCCGCGGCCGAAACTGTTGCGGGTGACGGCCGGCGACCCGGCCAGCCTGCCCGAGGCGTAGCTGGCCAGCACCTCCGCCGAGGTGGCGTGCAGGTGTTCGGTCCAGTAATCCGCTGAGGCCGTGCCGCCGTCGGCCGTTGAAAGCTTGACGTCCTCGCCCTCCCCGGCCAGCGGGTGCATCTCCTCGCTCCACGCGCCCAGGACGTTGCGGAGGGCGCCAGGGTAGCCGCCGAGCCGGATCGTGTTGTCCTGGTCCACAATGCCGGAGAGGTAGCTGGCCACCAGCCGGCCGCCGCCGGCGACGTAGTCCTCGTAGCGCTGTGCGGCGTCGTCGGTAAGCAGGTAGGTGGCGGGAAGTACCACCAGGCTGTACTGGTGAAGGTCGCTGGTGGTGTCCACGAAGTCCACGGTGATGTTGGCGTCAAAGAAGGGCCGGTAGAGGCGGAGGACTTCCTGCGCGTAGCTCAGGTCCGAGCGGGGCGAGTTGCCCAGTTCCAGGGCCCACCAGCAGTCCCAGTCAAAGACCAGCGCCACCTTGGCGGTGGAGCGGCTGCCGGTGATTCCGGAGAGGTTCTTGAGCTCCCGGCCCAGTTCGCAGACCTCCCGGAACACCCGCGTGTTGGGGCCGGCGTGGTTGACCATGCCGGAGTGGAAGCGTTCCGTGCCTCCCCTGGCCTGGCGCCACTGGAAGAAGAGGATGGAATCGGCTCCCTGGGCGATCGCCTGGTAGGAGCCTAAACGCATTTTGCCGGGGAGTTTGGAGACGTTGACGGACCATTGGCTGACGGCTGCGGTGGCTTGTTCCATGACCAGCCAGGGCTGGCCCTTCCGCAGTGAGCGCATGAGGTCGAAGTTGAGGGCGGCGGCAACGTGCGCGTCGGATTCGCGAGGGTCCGGATAGATGTCCAGTGCGGCGGCATCTTCCTCGGCGGCCCAGGCCCAGTAGTCGTTGTTCTTGTAGAAGCGCATGAAGTTGGTGACAACGGGCAGTTCCGGCGTGTAGCGGCGCAGGATGTCCCGTTCGGCCTTGTAGTGCGCCAGCATGCTGTCTGAGGTGAACCGGTGGTAATCGAGCCGGCGGGACGGGTTGGACCAGGTGCGGGGCTGGGCAGGTGCATTGACCTGGGCCCAGTCGGAGTAGACCTGGCCCCACACGTCGGTGCTCCAGGCCCGGTTCAATTCCTCCAGGCTGCCGTACTTGTCCTGGAGCCATTCCCGGAAGGCGCGGTCGGCGTGCGGGCCGTAGGAGACGGGGCCGTACTCGTTGTTGACGTGCCACATGCACAGGGCGGGGTGGGCGGCGTACCGCTCCCCCATCTTTTCGGCCATCGCCAGGGACTTTTCCCGGTAGGCGGGGTGGGAGACGTCGAAGTGCTGGCGGGAGCCGAAGCCGAAGGTGCTGCCATCAGCCAGGACCGGAAGGATGTCCGGGTGCCGGGCGATCAGCCAGGCCGGCGGGACAGCGTCCGGAGTGGCCAGGTCCACGCCGATGCCGTTGGCGTGCAGCAGGTCCATGATCTCGTCCAGCCAGCTGAAGTCGTAGATGCCGTCTGCCGTTTCGAGCCTGCTCCAGGAGAAAACGGCCAGGGTAACCAGGTTGACCCCTGCTTCCTTCATGAGGCGGACGTCCTCGTCCCACACCTCGCGCGGCCACTGCTCGGGGTTGTAATCCCCTCCGTAGGCGATGCCGCCAAGCCGGTCATGCAGGCGCTTAAGCCGGTGTTCGGGGGTATGGGTGCGTTGCTCGCTGGTCATCATTGTCCTTTGGTTGGCATGTTGGCCGCGGGCTCCCCACCAGTGCGACCTGCATCACACAGAGAAACTATCGTAAACTTTCAGCAATAACAACAGGTACGTGAAAGTAGGAGCGCACTTCTTTCTCCGCATTACCGCGGATGCGAACGCTAACATGGATGCATGCAGGGGCCCCCGTCCGGAAAAAGTCGGTCCAGGCGCAGGCCAAGTTCCGTATTTTCCAGGGTTGGAAGAAACTATCGGAGCTGCTTGTACGACCGGCGTGGCAGGTTTCGCAGCGCCAATGCCAGTATCAACAGCCAGCCTGGGACCGCACGATCCAGGCCGGCCACCCCCGGTGGGCGCGAACGCCCTCCTCCGCTAGCGGCAGGCAGTGGTCCGGCGCCCGCTATCCTGGCTCTTTGATGTCCTGCAGCACTTCATTGCGTCGCAGGAACCAGGGCTTGAAGGGCGGGTCGAAGCGCGCGTATCGCGGAGCGCCGACCGGCGTCAGCCCGGCCACTTTCAGTGCCGCTTGGAGCCCCGCGGTATGCCGCTCAAAGGAAGAAGCGGAGCCGCCGCCCGTGAAGCTGAGGGCAGCGGAAAGGGAGGCCGGAACGGCGCGCACCGTCACCCTGGGGTCGGCGGGAGCCGGGGCCGTGTCGGCCGTGACGCCGGCCGGGAGCACGAATCCCACCACGAACTCCGCCGGCCCACGGGCTCCCGGCAACGGCCCCTGCTGCAGCACGGGAGCCGTCATGGCCAGCTTTTGCGGGGAACCAGGCTCCTGGATGACGGGCGCAGTCATGGCCAGCTTGCGGCGGGCGGAGTTGTTGCCGCTGATGTAATTGAACAGGTAACGGAACGCCGCGTTTCCGGCCCGGTCGAAGTCCGCCCTGACCTTGACCTCAGCCACGACGTAAGCCGGATACCAACGGAGCTCGAAATGTGGATACCGGCGGATCAGTTCATAGGGCTGCTGTTCAGTCATGGTGCGTCAGAGCCTACGCCCGTGGCGCCTGGGCGGCCAGACCTGCACCCCGGCTCACCCCACGCGCCGTGTGGCGCGCCTCCGAAAGAAGCCGCGCAGGGCCCCCACTCCCATCAGGACGACGGCCAGGGTTCCAATTCCACCGAAGAGCGCTGTCAGGACCACGCCGGCACCACGGAACCACTCTCCGCCACTTTCATAGCCCGGAACAATCGCCCGGCCAGGATCATCTTCGGCATAGATCACAGGAACATCGGTTCCCACCACAGGGTGCTGGTCGTGGTCCACGGCCGCGAACGTCCGGTGGGCCGATCCGTCCGGCGTCGTGAAGTCAACCCGGATCCTGCGCTGGGATGCCTTGGTGACATCGTCAAAGTGGACGATCGTTCCGGTTGCCCGCACTCCAGTGCGCGCGAGTTCTTCGTCCGCGTTGATCATGAAGCTGCCCGCACCGATCATGATGGGCCCCAGGCAAAGGACCAGGACGGTGACCGCCAGGTTCAGCCTTATCTTCCACGGCCGCGCGGGTTTGCGGTTCTTGTCGGTTCTGCGCCCAGTCACGGCTCCCATTCTGCCCGAGCCTGTCAGCAAAACCACACACTGGACCGTTGCCATGGGCAACCATGAGCGGCATAATAGTTAGCAGAACTAATTAGCAGTGCTAAATAACCGCAGCAGGAGGCGCACCCGCTTACATGTCACCCGCCCACACCAAACCCCAGGCCACAGCAGACCCCACCGCCCCGGACACCCTCGCCATCGACCTGCGCACCGCCGTGATGCGCACGTCCCGCCGGCTCCGCGTCGAAGCAACCGGCGACATCATCACCCCTGGCCAGTACACCGTCCTGGCCCTGCTCAACGGCAGCGGTCCCAGCACGCTGCGCGCACTGGCAGAGAGCGAACACGTCCAGGCCCCATCCATGACCAGGATCGTCAACGCCCTCGCCGACCAAGGATTCGTCACCAGGTCCGCCCATCCCGACGACGGCCGCCAGGTTCGCGTGGACATCACCGACGCCGGCAGGACGGTCCTCGAGGAAGCACGCCGGCAGCGGACCGCCTGGCTGGCCCGGCGCGTGGCAGGACTCAGCGAGGACGACCGGCTCACACTGAGCCGCGCGGCCCGCATCATGCAGGAAATGAGCGCCAAATGAGTGCCATGTTCCGGGCCCTCGAAAACCCCAACTACCGCATCTGGGCCGGCGGCGCGATCGTGTCCAACATCGGCACCTGGATGCAGCGGGTGGCACAGGACTGGCTGGTCCTGACCGTCCTTACGGACCACTCCGGTGCCGCGGTGGGCCTCACCACCGGCCTGCAGTTCCTGCCCATGCTGCTGTTCGGCCCGTACGGCGGAGTGCTGGCGGACCGGTACCGCAAGCGCATCATCCTGATGTGGACGCAGCTGGCCATGGGCTTCACCGGCTTGGCCATCGGCCTGCTCGTGGTCACCGGCACCGCCCAGTTGTGGCACGCCTACGTGGCTGCGTTCTGCCTGGGAGTTGCCAGCGCCGTGGATGCCCCCGCCCGCCAGGCCTTCGTGTCCGAACTGGTTGGCCAGGACAACATCTCCAATGCAGTGGCCTTGAACTCGGCGTCCTTCAATACCGCCCGGCTTACCGGCCCCGCAATCGCCGGCGTCCTCATCGCGTGGGTGGGCACCGGCCCGGTGTTCCTGCTCAACGCTGCCAGCTTCGCCGCCGTCCTGGTCTCGCTGTTCCGGATCCGCATCACCCAGCCGGCCCCCGTGGCAGGCCAACGCAACAAGCACCAGGTGGTGGAGGGCGTCCGGTATGTGCGCCGCCGTCCGGATCTGATGTTGATCATGGTCCTGGTGGGTATCCTGGGCGCGTTCGGCATGAACTTCCCGGTCATCAACTCGCTGATGGCCACCACCGAGTTCAGCATGGGGCCCAGTGAATTCGGGCTCCTCGGCTCGATCATGGCGGTAGGTACGCTCGCCGGCGCCCTCCTGGCCGCGCGCCGGTCCGGCCCCCGGCTGCGCTTCCTCCTGGGCGGCGCGTTAGGGCTGGGCTTCTTCACGATCCTCGGCAGCCTGGCGCCATCGTTCTGGACCTACGCAGCCATCCTGGTTCCGGTGGGCCTGGCGTCCATCACTTTCCTGAACAGCTGCAACACCAGCATCCAGCTCTCCGTGGAAGCCCCGTTCCGTGGCCGCGTCCTGGCGCTGTACCTGGCAGTGCTGCAAGGCGGCACCGCGCTGGGTTCGCCCCTGGTGGGGTGGATAGGCAGCCAGTACGGTGCACGCTGGTCGGTCGCCTCCGGCGGCATCGTGGTGCTCCTGGCCGGAATCGCGGCGGTGGTGGCGGTGAGCAGGCGGAACCGGATTACTTTCCGCGGCGCGCTCCGGATGGCGCTGGGCAGGCGGGAACCGGCCGTCTGAGCGTCGGTTGGGCGGGTACGGCCGATCCCGGCACCTGCGGCAAAGCCCGGACAAGCTTTACGGCATGGGCGCGCCGACGATATCCACCGAGATTTCGACCGCCGGCACCACTCCCCGGTTCTCCAGCCAGTGCAGGGTGTTCCGGTCCTCCGGCCAGCCCACGCCCGGCCCGTACTCCGTGGCAACCCCGTCCCGGTGGTCGGTGATGATCCCCGAGAGGACATAGACAGTGCCAGGCCGGCCTGCATGGTCATGGAGGGGGCCGAACACTCCACCGGGCTCGATGGTCACCATCCGCATCCGCAACTGGCGCCCTTCCATCCCGTCGATCTCGCCGGCAAGGTCGACCGCAGCCAGCAACTCCACCGAGACGCCAGTGGTCTTCGGTGCCACCTCCTCGACGCTCATCGCGCCCCTTCCCACAACCTCAATCTGCGGCGGCGCCGGCCCTGCCCCTGCCGGGGCACCCGGGTGCAGGTGCTTCCGGCGGCGGGTGCCGGCGTCGTCCTTAATGTGCCGGGCCTGCGACAGCGGGCCGAGGCGTTCAACGGGGCAGCGATGAAATGTTCAGGATGTTGCCCTCACTGTCCAGGAACCAGGCGGCGTCGCCCATTCCCTCCATCGAGGCGATGCCGTTCTCTGTCTTCAGTCCGGGCATGTCGTACTCCTCGAAAACGACGCCCCGGCCGCGCAGCTCCTCGACGTCGCGCCGTACGTCATCGGTTCCCCACCCTATCTGCGTGTTCTTGGCCGAGCCTGCGTTGTCCGTTTGGTAAATCAGGAACGCGGTACCCTTTCCGCACCGGTACACGAGCCCGCCGTCACTCATGGTCCGCTCGGGCTCCAAACCCAGCTTGTCCCGGTAGAACTCCCGTGCCCGGTCAATGTCCTTTGCCGGCAATACAGCCATGACTTCCAGATCTTTGAGCATGACAACAACTCTCCTTGCCACTTTTCCTGATGGCGATGCTCTCCCCCGAATCGGTCCGGCCGTCCCCCGCCGGGCCTCGTGGCCGTCCTTCCCGCCGAATGCCGGGGCGGCCACCTGGAGCTCCCTGATCCGCGGTGGCAGAAGCCATCGGCACGGGGTTCCCGAAGTCTACGAGGCCATTATGGAACTGTTCGTCCCCGCATGGAATAGGGGTTTTTATTGCGGGTGGGGCAGCGGCAGTGCAGCTATTTCCGGGCCGCCGAGATGGCCCTGCGGGCCGCCCTGCCTGCCACGGCCACCAGGGGAACCAGGCATGCCAGGACGGCGATGGTGTTGGGGCGGAACGCCGCCCTGCCATTGACTGTCCGGTACACCCCCAAGGGCAGGACGAACCCGCCGCCGCCTCCACCTGACGCACCTTTCTCCGATTCCATGCCGCCACCGAAGCCGAAGGAGACCAGCGCCACGGGCACGATCTCCTCCCCGCCGAGGGTGACCGTCGTGCCGTAGGCGCGGGCCACGCCCATGTTCTTGAAGGTGTCCACCAGGGATGCGAAGGTGTCAGGCATGGGTTCAGGATAGGCGCCGCTGTGGACGGGCCGGCAGGTCCTTTGGTCCTGCCACAGCGTTCCTCACCGCTTCGCAGGCGTTCCTGCCCGCCGAAGCTTGGAGAAGGCTCCGAGGCTGTAGGCAAGCAGGACCAGCGCCATGGCCACTCCGGCGGTCGCCGCCGCCGACGCCGCGCCCGGTTCCGTCCCGCTCAGCAGCCCAATACCGCCAATCGCTGCGAGCAGTCCGCCCAGAAGGTAGAACATGGGCTCCTTGAAGGCCCACGCGAACGGCAGGAAATGGAGGCCGACCACCAGTGCGATCAGCGCCGGACGCAGCACCAGCGCGCCTCGGGCGTCAAGCAATGAACTACCGGCCGCTATCAGCGCGAATTCAACCACCACGCACAGGACATAGACCGCGATGTGTCTGCCGCGGGGTGGCACGAAGGGTCCCAGGAAACGTGGCCTGGCGAAGAGGAACCACAGGCTGGCGCCCACAGCCCCGAGGACCAGGACGCGCGCGGCGCCGGACAATAGGTCCGCAAACCCTGGCGTGTAGGAGAACACGAAGAGGCATGCACCCCCAAGGCCAAGCAGGGCTCCCGTACGGCGGGGATCAACAAACCGCGGAGGTCCATCAGCCGGTAAAGGGGATGTCCGCTTAAGTAAAGTCACTGGATAATTTTCGCAGAGACCCTCCCGTTGCGGAACCAACCGAAGTCCTCAACTGCAGGGTTTCACTTCCGTATTTCCGCCAGCCGCAGCCTGACGATGTCCGCGACGACGTCGTCCGGCACCGGCCTGGCTGCGCTGAAGCGGATGGTTCCCTTGGACAGCGAGTAGCCCTCCAGGCGTCCGGCCACCGCCTCCACCACGGCCGAGGAGAACGGAAAGATCGAAAGGTGCTTGGCCGCGGCCACGGCAGCCACCAGCGGCTTGCCGTCGACCTTGAGGGCCGGCATCCCGTAGCTCATGCCCTCGGTGGCGTCCGGGGCCACGGACCGGGCAATCTCCACCACATGCCGGAGGCAGCCGCGGCCCGGTTCATCCGTCGCGGCCAGGGCATCATCCACGACGCCCATGGAGCGATCAGCTCTTCCGGGCGGCGACCGTGGCTGCGAGCGCCGCGAGGCCGCGCTCAAAGTCGCCGCCCACCAGCTTGTCCATGTTCATGAACAGGGCAAAGACCTTACCGAGCCCTTTGTTCTCCCCGGTCATCAGCCACGTCACCTCGGTGCCGCCAGGAGCCGGGCTGAACGTGAACGTCGTGGGGTTCAGGGCCTTGAACGGCTTGGTGAATTGCAGCCGGATCCCTATGCGGCTCGGAGGCACCGACTCCACGATCTCCATGGTTCCGCTGCCGGCCTTGCGGTTCCCGTTCCACTCATAGCCTGCGCCGGCCCCTGATTCGCTGCCGAAGTAGCGGCGGCTCATGCCCGGATCGACCGCCTCCCAGGGGGACCAGGCGGTCCATTCGTGGAAGTTGTTCACCAGCGGAAAGATCTCCTCGGCGGAGGCAGGGATGACCGCGCTGCGGCGGACTTCGAAAGTAGACATGGGCCAAGCATAGGGCCGCAGGCCGCCGGCGTTAAGGGAGGACCACGTTGACGGGTTCGCGGCCCTCGAGCAGCAGTCCGATCTGCTTCCTGACCAGGCGAACCATGCGGGGGAACATGGCCGAGCTGGCGCCGCCCACATGCGGAGTGATGAGCACTCCGGGGGTGGTCCACAGCGGGTGGCCGGCGGGCAGCGGTTCCGGATCCGTGACGTCCAGGGCGGCGCGGAGCCTGCCGGTTGCAGTCTCGGCCAGCAGCGCGTCGGTGTTGGCCACGGGGCCGCGGGCCACGTTCACCAGCAGGGCGCCGTCCGGCATGGCGGCGAGGAACTTGGCGTCCACGAGGTGCTCTGTTTGCCCGTTGAGGGGAACACTGACCACTACGATCTCGTGCAGCGGCAGCTGTTCGTAGAGCGAGTCGATCCCGTGGATGGTTCCGCCACCGTCCTCGCGTGAACGGCTGGCCATCCGGGTGACCTCGGCTTCGAACGGGAGGAGCCGGGCCTCGATGGCCTTGCCGACTCCCCCGTAGCCCACCAGCAGGACGCGCCGGTCCGCCAGGCTGGGGCGCTGGCTGTTGTCCCAAGTGCCGTTGTCCTGGTTCCGGACAAAGTCCGGGATGCCTCGCTGGGACGCGATCATCATGCCCACGGCGAGCTCCGCCGTCGAGGTCTCATGGACTCCGGCCGCGTTGGCAAAGGTGACACCGCCGGGCAGGATGCCCGCTACGCCGTCGTACCCGATGGACTGGCTCTGCACCAGGCCTACGTCCACGCCTTCCAGCGCGGCGAGCGCGGACGGCTTGCCCATGTAGGGCGGCACCAGGAGGTCCAGCCGGCCCTCGGGGGCCGGGCCCGCGAGGTCCCAGAGCACAAACTCGACGCCGTCCACCGGGGCGAGTGCGTCCAGCAGGTCTTGGGCGGGCAGGCAGACGCGCAGGCGGGCGCTCATGCGGCGACCATCAGCTTGACGTTGGCGGCGCCCAGGGCATCCTCGATTTCCTGCGGCGGTGGGGCATCCGTCACCAGGATGTCCACCGCATCAAATGCTGCCAGCCGCGCCAGCGCGTACCTGAGCATCTTCTGGTGGGTTGCCACCACCACTACCTGTTCCGCCGAATTCATAAGGGCGATCTTAGTGGCGCGCTCCACGTCGCGTTCGATGTAGAAGGCCTCATCGTGGATGCCGGTCACCCCGATGAACGCCGTTTTGGCGCGCAAACCGGCAGCCGCGCTCACGGTCATGGGACCGTTGAACGCCTGGCTGTCCAGCAGCAGCTCCCCGCCGAGGCAGATGGTGCGCGCCTCGGTCAACTGCAGGCAGCGCTGGATGGCCGGTGCCGAGTGCGTGATGATGGTCCCCCTGAAGGACGTGGGCAGTTCCTGGGCGATCTGGTACGTGGTGGTACCGGCGTCAAGGATGATGGCGTCCCGTTCGCTGATCATCGACACACAGGCCCGTGCGACCCGGAGCTTGGCGTCTGCGTCCTCCCGGACCCGGGCGGCGAAGTCGGCGTTCTGGCCGTGCCCGTCCACGGCACTGACCCCGCCGTGGACCACCCGGGCCAGGCCCCGCTTGGCCAGCACCCGGGTGTCCCGCCGCACGGTCATGTCGGAGACTGCGAACGTCCCCGCGAGGTCGTTCGTGGAAATGAAGCCTTTCCGTCCCAACTCATCGAGGATGGTGCGCTGGCGCGGCGTCAGCGGCGCCTCTCCATGTGCTGTGCTCATAAGCTGCTTATCCCTCCCCAATGCGCCGGGCAGAGCCTGGCGGCGTGTTGGACTTCCAACACAAATCTTCTTATGAACGTACCCCGGAAGCCGCATTCGCGAGCTCCACGGGGCGTCCTTCCGTAATAGAACGTTCCGCTGCCAGGCCCATCCGCACGGACTGCAGGCCGTCGGCAACAGTCACCTCTACGGGGCCTTCGCCCAGGATTGCCTTCCGGTATCCAAGGTGCTCGTAGTACGTGGAGCCGTGGTGGGCGCCGGCGGCGAGGACCGCCTCATCCACCGGCACGTCATGCTTCAGGGGGCCCAGCGGGGACCGGGGGCTGAATTCCACGGTCGCCTCGGCTTCGTCGCCGGGGATCCAGTGGTTGGCCGCCACCGGGATGAGGGTTTCGATCTTGGCGGCGTCGCCCACGATGGAGATCCGCTCCTGGAACTTGGACCCTTCGGCGAACATGGACAGCTCCAGCATGGCCCGCCGGCCTCCCTTGAAATCGACGATGACGTAGGCGTTGTCCACCATGTCCGGGACCTTGCCGTCGTACACCTCGTCCATATGGTTGACGTCGTGGCCGCCGCTGGCGTAAATCCGGACGGGCTCGTCCTGGAGGATCAGGCGCATCAGGTCGAAGAAGTGGCAGCACTTCTCCACCAGGGTGCCGCCCGTCCGCTCGGCGAAGCGGTTCCAGGAATCCACCTTGTGCAGGAACGGGAAGCGGTGTTCCACGATGGAAAGCATGTAGATGTTCCCAAGCTTTCCGGTGTGTGCCGCCTGGATAACCTCCTGGACCGGCGGCATGTACCGGTACTCCATGGCAACCCACACCGGTGCCGGGTAGCCCGCGGCGAGGACTTCGAGCTCGTCCGCCTGTTCTGCGCTGGTGCATACGGGCTTTTCGACCAGGACCGGGAGGTTGGTGCCGCTGGCGAAGATGTCCTTCAGGATGCCCAAGTGGGTGTCGTTGGGGCTGGCAATCACCAGCGCGTCAACCATTCCCGAGGCCAGCAGTTCCTGGTGGGAGCTGAAGAGTTGCACGTCGTAGCCGATTTCCTTGGCAGTCTCGTCGAGGGATGACGGCGTGGGGTCTGACACTGCGGTGATCCGGCTCCCGGGGATCAAGGCGAGGTTCCTGACATGTTCGCGGGCCATGTGGCCTGCCCCGATGAGTCCGTACCGGATGGTCCGGACAGATTCCGCAGTAGGCAATGACATGAGCTGCTCCGTTTCTCTACGTTGAGTGGGGGGTGCGGCGTTGCATCCCAAACACAACTATACAGAAAGTGTTGTTTTTCCAACATAGCGTGTGTATATTTCTTCAATACCAGCCGGAACTACAACGAGGTGGAACGTGCCCCAACCGTCAACTGGACCCCTGCTCTTCGTAGGCTGCGCCACTCTTGACTCCATTGCCCTGGTGCAGGATTACCCCGCTGCGGACAGCCGGACCGTGGCCACGGATTTCGCGGCGGCGGGCGGCGGCCCTGCAGCCACGGCAGCCGTCGCAGCAGCACGGGCGGGGGCGGATACCGCCTTCGCCGGCGTCCTCGGCACCGACGAAGAAGGCGACCGCATCATTTCCGGGCTGCAAGCCGAAGGCGTGGACACCTCCGCCGTGATCCGCGATCGCGGCGTCAAGACCGGCGCCAGCGTGATCATCGTCAGCAAGGCAACCGAGAGCCGGGCCATCGTCACCAGGCCCGTGCCGCCGGTCAGGTTCCCTGCGGGCAGCCGCTTCTTCGACCTGCTGGCATCCGCCGCCTGGGTCCATGCCGACCACTTGGGATGGAATGCCGTCGCAGGTGCCCGCTCCGGATCGCTGAACATCAGCGTGGACGCCGGCAATCCCATCCCATCCTTCAGCCCCCGCGGCATCGCACTCTACGTACCTACCGTGGAAAGGCTCCAGGCAGAGTACGGCGCCGGGCACTCCCCCGGAGCCCTCCTGCGCAAAGCGCTCGACGACGGCGCCGCGGCCGTCGTGGCCACCGCCGGCTCAGACGGCGCCTGGGTCCTGGAACGCGGCGGCGATCCCGTCCACGTACCGGCCACGCCGGCGGACATCGTTTCCACCCTCGGCGCCGGCGATGTCTACCACGGCGCGCTCCTCGCAGCCGTTGCCGCAGGCCTGCCGCTGGTGCACGCCGCCGCATTCGCCGGCCGCACCGCCGCAGCATCCTGTGCCGGGCTGGACGGCCGCTCTGCCATCCCCCGCCAGGCCATCACCACCGAATTCGCCTCCAACCACCATTCCTGACCCAACCCGCCCAGCTGAAAGTAGCCAGCCCATGAACCATGCAGACCTCTCCCCGCTCCAACGGCCCTCAGGCGCCTTTGCGATGCTCGCCGTTGACCAGCGCGAAGCCATGCGCAACATGTTCGCAGAGCACACCGACCAGCCCGTCACGGACCAGGACCTCCGGGACTTCAAGCTCGAGGCGGCCCGGATCCTGACCCCTTATGCCTCCGGCGTCCTCATCGACCGCCAGTTCGCCCTGGACCACGCAATCGAGGAAGGCGTGGTGGACCCCGGCTGCGGGCTGATCGCCTCCGCCGATCACTTTGAACCCGCCCACGGCGAACTGGTGGGCGAAGTGACCATCGACCGCCTGGTGGATCCGCACAAATACGCCGCCCTCGGCGTCAAGGCCCTGAAGCTGCTGGTGCTCTACCGCCCGGACGAACCCGCCGAGGGCCGCGTGGCCATGGTCCGCGAGTTCGTGGACAGCTGCCGGTCCGCGGGGCTGATAAGCATCATCGAACCCGTCTCCCGCAAGCCCCTGGCCGGCGGCGACTTTGACTGGAACGCGGGCATCCTGGCCGCCGCCAAGGAACTGGGCAGCCTGGGTGCCGACCTGTACAAGGCCGAGGTCCCGTTCCACGGCCAGGCTTCGGAAGCTGACGTCCGCGACGCCTGCGCCGAGCTCACCAAAGCCATCGACGGCCCGTGGGTGGTCCTCTCCTCCGGTGTTCCCGAAGACGTCTTCCCGGACGCCGTCCGGTGGGCCTGCCTCGAAGGTGCCAGCGGCTTCCTCTCCGGACGCGCAGTCTGGGCTTCCTGCATCGGCGCTCCCGACGTCGTCGAGTCCCTCTCCACCGACGCCGTCCGCAGGCTGCAGCGCCTTTGCGCCGTGGTGGACGACGTCGTGTCCGCCCAGAGGACCAACGCCTAGGCAGTTCTCCCGCACCACAAGCACCGTCACGGGGCCCGGCCCCTCTCAGCAGCAAGCAAACAAGGCACAGCAAACACTCAACGAGGAGATTATTGTGAGTCAGATTTCACGCCGGCAGGCAGTCGCCCTTCTCGGGGCCCTGGGCTTCGGCGCCGCTGCGGCAGCGTGCGCCGGGCCCGGCGGTTCCACCAAGCCGGGAGGGGCAACCGGTCCGTCGGCACCCGCCACCGGAACCGTCACCGGCAAGGTGTCCTTCGCCCACTGGCGCGGCGAGGACAAGGCCGTATTCGACGAACTCATCAAGCGCTTCGTGGCACAACACGACGGCGTGGAAATTGCCCAGGACATCTCGACCTCCAACGACTACAACGCCCAGGCACTGCAAAAGCTTCGCGGCGGCTCCATCGGCGACGCGTTCGCCACCTTCCGCGGCTCCCAGTTTAAGAACTTCACCGAGGCCGGGGTGTACACCGACCTCAAGGGCAGCAAAGCCGTAGGCAACTACCAAAAGGGACTCCTGTCCGCCGGGCAGAGCGGCGACAACCAGCTCGGCCTGCCCTACCAGGTGGTCTTCCCCATGCCCATGGCCAACCTGGACCTCTTCGACAAGGCCGGTGCAGAAACCTCGCCCAAGAACTGGGACGCCTTCCTGGGCATGTGCGAAAAACTCGCCGCCTCCGGGGTCATTCCCATTTCCTGGCCGGGCGGCGACGTCGGAAACGGCGGCCAGCTGTTCAACTGCATGATCGCCAACAACGCCCCCGTGGACGACATGTGCGCCCAAATCGAGCAGGGCAAGCTCAAGTGCACGGACGACTGGTTCCTCAAGATGCTGGGCCAGTACAAGGACCTGAAGCCCTTCGTGCAGCCCAACGCCACCGGCACCGCCGTTGAACCGGCCCAGAACCTGTTCTCCCAGGGCAAGGCCGCCATGCTCGCCACCGGCTCCTACCACCTCGCCGCGGTCCGCGGACTCGGTGCCAAGTTCCCGATCGACCTGGTATTCCCCAACACCACCTCCGACGGCAACGGCAAATACGAGGGCGCCTACAACGCCACCTTCATCCTGGGCGTCAACTCCGCCAGCAAGAACCAGGCGGCCGCGGCGGCATGGATCGATTTCCTCTCCGAGCCCGAGAACGCCGGATACTACGCCAACCAGACTGCCCAGCACGTCTCCGTGGACAAGGTGGAGTACACCAACCCGGACCTGAAGCGCCTCAGTCCCTGGCTGCAGAAGAAGACTGCACTCGCCGCCCGCTTCCAGTTCAACAACCTCGATGTCCGCAACGCGGTGGAGGCCAGCGCCACGGCCGTCATTTCCGGCACCAGCCCGGAGCAGGCAGCCGCTGCCGCCCAGAAGATTGTTGACGAACGGCTATGAGCATCCATCCGGGAACGGCTGCCCGGCGGAAGGCCCCGGACAGCCACACCCCCGACAACCCTGCCAAGGTGCGCCGCCGCTCTCCCACACGGGTGAATCCGGCCCTGTACCTTTTCCCGCTGCCCGCAGTCGCCGTCGTCGCCTTCTTTTTGGTGATGCCGACGCTGCAGGCGTTCCAGTACGCCATCACGGACTGGAACGGATTCTCCGCGGCGTTCAATTATGTGGGCGTGGACAACTTCGTCCGGGCGTTCACCAAGGACTCGCTGTTTACGAACGCGCTGACGAACAACCTGAAGTTCGTGCTGCTGGTGGTGATCGCCCAGACAGCGTTCTCGCTGGTCCTGGCCCTGCTGCTGACCAAGAACTCGCGGGGCAGCATCCTGCTGCGGGCACTGTTCTTCTTCCCCACCATCCTGTCCTCCGTCTCGGTGGCCTTCATCTGGAAGTTCATCTACGACCCCAACTTCGGCCTGGCCAACTCCGTCCTCCGAACCGTCGGGGTGGACGGTGGAGCCTACCTCGGCAACGACGCCCAAGCTTTGTACTGGGTGGCCGTCACCCAGGTCTGGTTCCATTCGGGCCAGATGATGGTGGTCTACATCGCCGGGCTGCAGGCCATCCCCAAGGAACTCTACGAAGCGGCGGAGATGGACGGCGCCAGCAAATGGCAGCAGTTCAAATCCATCACCTGGCCGTTCGTGGCCCCGGCCACCTCCATCGTGGTGGCTTACACCACCGTGCAGTCCTTCAAGGCCTTCGACCTGATCCTTGGCATCGCCGGCAACCCGCCCAAGGCAGCCCTGGATATCCTTTCCACCCGCATATACAGCACCTTTGCCAACTCGGAGTTCGGCTACGCCGCCGCCCAGTCGATTATCTTCATGGCGATGATCGCCCTGGTCACCTGGCTGCAGCGCCGGTTGCTCCGGCTCACCCCGAAGGGGGACTAGCAGCATGCTCGCAACACTAAGCCGCCGCGCCATCCTGGCCATCTACGCGGTCATCATCATCATTCCGCTGACAGTGGTGGCGTTCGGCAGTTTCAAGTCCACCCAGGAACTGTTCGCCGGCCCGTTCAGCCTTCCGCATTCACTCGCCCCGGATAACTTCGTTGAGGTGGTGGGCGGCCAGAACCTGGGTTCGTCCTTCATGAACAGCGTGATCGTTACCGGCGTTTCGGTGCCGTTGACCTTGTTCGTGGCCAGCCTGGCCGGCTACGCAGTGTCCCGGTTGAAGGGGTTCATGTCCTGGGCAATCTTCGGATTCCTGGTCCTGGGCATGGCCATCCCGGCACAGGCCAACATGGTGCCGCTCTACGTCCTCTTTGGCAGGCTGGGCTTGCTGGACAACCTGGCCGGCCTGATCCTGGCCAACGTCGTGTCCACGTTGCCCATTGCCGTCTTCATCCTGGGCGGGTTTATGCGGACCTTGCCCAAGGAACTCTATGAAGCTTCCTCCATCGACGGCAGCGGGCCGTGGAAGACCTACGCATCCATCGCCCTGCCGCTCTCCGCACCGTCGATCGCCGCGGCCGCCATCTTCCTGTTCGTCATCCACTGGAACGAGCTCCTCTACCCGCTGTTGTTCATCCAGTCCCCCGGCAACCGGACCCTGCCGCTGGCATTGCTCAGCTTCCAAGGTGAGTTCCAGACCAATTACCCGCTGCTGTTCGCCGGCGTGATCCTGGCTTCCCTGCCGGTGGTGGTGGCCTACGTCTTCCTGCAGCGCTACTTCGTTGCCGGCATCACGGCAGGGGCAAGCAAGGGATGAGTACAACGACGACGCGCGGCTCCGGCGGTGCCCTCACGGCCCAACGAAAGGCTCCTTCCATGAACCTCACATCAGCCCGGCACCTTGTCAACGGCACCTGGCACACTGCCGGAACCGCAAGGGACGTTACTGATCCGGGCAACGGCAGCACCGTGGGCGAGGTCGCCTGGGGCTCGGCCGGGGACGCCACCAAGGCCGCCGACGCCGCCGCCGAAGCCTTCGGCAGCTGGTCCCGCACCACCGCCCGCCACCGGGCAGACCTGCTCCGCAACGCGGCGGAGCTGTTGGCGGAACGCCGCGACGAAATCGCGCACACGCTGGCACTCGAGGCAGGCAAGAGGCTTCCCGAAGCGCAGGGCGAGGTGGACTTCTCGGTGGAGTACTTCCGCTGGTTCGCCGAGGAGGTCCGCCGCGCCACCGGCACCATCAGCCCACCTGAACTCCGGGGCCGCCGCCACCTCAGCAACCGCAAGCCCGTCGGTGTGGCCCTCAGCCTCACCCCGTGGAACTTCCCCGTCTCCATCCAGGCCCGCAAGCTCGCCGCGATGCTCGCCGCCGGGTGCACCGTGGTGGGCAGGGTTTCCGAGAAGGCCCCGTTGGCTGCGACCGGCCTGTTCGAAGTCCTGAATGACGCCGGTTTTCCCGCCGGCGTGGTGAATCTGGTCCATGGCCCTTCCCGCGAAATCACCGCGGCGCTGATGGCCCACCCGGCGGTCCGTGCCGTAAGTTTCACCGGTTCCACGGGCGTGGGCCGGCAGGTCATGGCGTCGGCCTCCGAGCGCGTGGTCCGGCCCCTGCTGGAACTCGGCGGCAACGCACCGTTCATCGTCTTCGAGGACGCGGACCTTGACGCGGCCGTTGACGGCGCCGTCCTGGGCAGGCTCCGCAACACCGGCCAGTCCTGCGTGGCCGCCAACAGGTTCCTGGTCCAGGACAGCGTCGCCGACGAGTTCGCAAGGAAGCTGGGCGCCCGCTTTGACGCGATGACCATCGGTCATGGCGTTCCCGACGGCGGCGCGCGGGTCCCGGACCTGGGCCCGGTCATCGATGCCGACAGGGTGTCCGCCGTACAGGCGCTGGTGGACGACGCCCTGGGCCGGGGCGCCCGCCGCGTCACCCAGCGCACGGCGGTCCCTGGCGGGGGTGCGTTCATGGCGCCCACCCTGCTTGCCGATGTTCCGGACGACGCACTGTTGGTGACCGAAGAGGTGTTCGGCCCGGCCGCCGGCGTCGTCACCTTCTCCTCGGAGGAGGACGCCATCCGGAAGGCGAACGCCACCGAGATGGGCCTGGCCGCTTACGTGTGGAGCGGCAGCCCGAAGCGCGGCTGGGAGATCCCGGAGCAGCTTGAGGCCGGCATCGTCGGCGTGAACGACCCCCTGCCGTCCGTTGCCTTCGCCCCGATGGGCGGCGCCAAACAGTCAGGGCTGGGACGGGAAGGATCGAGCTTGGGCCTCGAAGAGTTCGAAGAGGTCCAGTACGTGGCCTGGAGACCGTAAATGCTGACCACCGGGCTGGTCCTCGGGGCCGTCGTCATGGGTGCCGGGATGCAGCGGATCACCGGGATGGGCTTCGCGCTGGTGGCGGCCCCGTTCCTGGTCCTGCTCCTGGGCCCGGTGGAAGGCGTGGTGCTGGTGAATGTGTGCGGTGCGGTGACGGCAGGAGCCATTATCTTCCGGGTGCTGCGCGACATCGACTGGAAGCGCTACGTGTTTCTTGCTGCCTCTGCCCTGCTTGGCATCATTCCGGCGGCCTTCCTGATCCGCCTGATTCCAGCGCCGGTGCTGGAGATCTCCATCGGGGTGCTCCTCGCGGCCGGGCTGACTGTTCTGCTGGCACTGAAGTCCGCCACGCTGCCGTCGCGCCGGCGCTACCTGCTGGCCGCCGGCGGCCTCAGCGGATTCATGAACACTGCCGCCGGGGTGGGCGGGCCCGCCGTCAGCATGTACTCGATCGCCACCAATTGGCACCATAAGTCGTTCGCTGCCACCATGCAGCCGTACTTCTTCACGATCGGTACGTTCTCACTCATCTCCAAGGCCATCACTGCCCCCGCGACCTTCCCCGTGATGCCATTGGGCATGTGGGGTGCCGTTGCCGTCTCCTGCCTGGCCGGGCTGGTGCTCGGCGACGTCGCCTCGAAATTTGTTCCGGCCCGGGCAGCACAGAAACTCCTGGTGGTCCTGGCCTATCTGGGAGCGGCTGCCACGATTGTCCGCGGCGTTCTTGAAGCCGCCGGCTGACGCAATATTTTCTACCTACCACGCAACTGAGAGAACTGAGAGGACATGACATGACGTGGCTGAACAGCGCCGCCCACGCACGATGGCTTGAGGCGGAAACCGACCGGTTGGTCCGTTTCGCCGAGGCCTCCAAGGTCGCCACCGGATTCGGCTGGCTCGACAACTACGGCAAGGTATTCGCCGACAAGCCAACCCACCTGTGGATCACCGCGCGGATGACGCACAGTTTCGCCGTCGCCGCCCTGATGGGACGGCCGGGAGCGGCCACGCTCGTGGACCACGGAATTGCCGCCCTCAACGGCGTCCTCCACGACGACGAGTTTGGCGGTTGGTACGCGGAGGTGGACCAGGACGGTCCGGTGGACGACACCAAGTCCGGCTACCAGCACTCCTTCGTACTCCTGGCCGCGGCAAGCGCCGTCGCGGCCGGTCGACCCGGAGCGCGGGAGCTGCTGGATGAAGCGCTGCAGGTCGCCGACACGAAGTTCTGGGACCACGAGGCCAACATGTGCTTCGACTCGTGGAACCGGGACTTCACGGAAACCGAGGCATACCGCGGCGGCAACGCCAGCATGCACTCGGTGGAGGCCTACCTCATCGTGGCTGATGTGACCGGGGAGAACAGGTGGCTCGAACGGGCCCTGCACATCGCCGAGGTGCTCATCCACCGGTTTGCGCGCAACAACAATTACCGGGTGTTCGAGCACTTCGACCCGGACTGGAACCCCATGCCCGAGTACAACACCGATGACCGCGCCAGCCAGTTCCGCGCCTACGGTGGAACCCCTGGCCACTGGGTGGAGTGGGCGCGGCTGCTCCTCCACCTCCGTGCCGGGCTTGAGGCCCGCGGCCTGGACGTCCCGGAGTGGCTCCTCGAGGATGCACGGGGCTTGTTCGATGCCGCCATCCGGGACGCCTGGCAACCGGACGGCCATCCGGGCTTTGTCTACACAGTCGACTGGGAAGGCAAACCCGTTGTCACCACCCGCATCCGGTGGGTACCAGCGGAAGCGATCGGCGGTGCGGCCGCCCTGTACATTGCCACGGGCGAGCAACAGTACGCGGACTGGTATGAGCGGATCTGGGACCACGCCCGCGACTGGTTCATCGACTACGAGCACGGTTCCTGGAAGCAGGAACTCGACGAGAACGGCAATGTCACCTCGACGGTGTGGTCCGGCAAGGCGGATATCTACCACCTGTGGCACTGCCTCGTGGTCCCGCGCCTCCCGCTGGCGCCCGGACTGGCTCCAGCGGTCGCGGCCGGCTTGCTGGACGCACGCCTGAACACGCCGTAACCGGCGCGGAGCAGGGGGTTCGATCCTGTAAATTTAAGGGAGGAATTTGTCCGGCCAGCGAGCCGCTTTCCAACCCCACCCCTTGAATGGACGCACCCCCATGTCTTCCGCGATTTCCGCGCCGTCCCCTGCCCGTTTTCCCTATGCCGCCATGGCGGTGCTGGCCACCATAGCCTTCACTGCCATCACCACGGAGCTGCTGCCGTCAGGGCTCCTTCCGCAGATCAGCTCCGGCCTCGGCGTGTCCGAACCCGTGGCCGGCTACCTCGCCGCCGCGTACGCCGCCGTCATTGTTGTCACCGTGGTTCCGGCGGCGCGGCTCCTGGGGAAAATTCCACGGCATGCGCTGCTCGTCGCGTTGGTCCTGACGTTCGCGCTGAGCAACGCCATGGTGGGGATGGCGCCGGACTTCACCTCGGCGATGATCGCCAGGTTGGTGGGTGGACTGGCGCACGGGCTGCTCTGGACCACCATGGCGCCGTTCGTGGCCCGGGTGGTCCCGGCGGACAAGGTGGGCAAGGCCTTGGCCATCGTGTTCAGCGGCAACAGCCTGGGGTTGGCCATCGGGGCTCCGGTGGGCACCGCCCTGGGCGGGTTCCTGGGATGGCGGGCAGCGTTCCTGGTGCTGGCCGGCTTTGGGCTGGTCCTCACCGTCCTCGCGTTCTGGCTGCTCCCCCGGGTCCGCCGCATTACCGACGCGGCCCGGCCCTCGCTTCGGAAGGCTATTGGCCAGCCCGGAGTAAAGTCCGTGGCCGTCGCCTGGCCGCTGCTCGTGTTGGCCCACTTCGCTCTCTTTACCTACATCGCACCCTTCATCCGCGAGGCGCACCTGCCGGACTACGCCACCAGCCTCTCCCTGACCGTGCTGGGCGGCTCTGGCCTGCTGGGCATCTGGATTGCCGGGCTGACCGTGGATTCGCGCCCGCGCCGGTCCCTGATCGTGACGACGGCGGCCATCGCCGCGTCGATGTTCTTACTCCCCCTGGCGGTAGGGAACCTCCCCGTCGCCCTGGTACTGATGACGGTCTGGGGGGCCGGCCTCGGGGCAATCGGCATCTACAACCAGTCGGCGATCCTCCGGGCCGGCGGTGAATACAGCGAGGCCGCCAACGGGCTGACCGTGCTGACCATCCAGCTGGGCATCACCGTTGGTGCCCTGTACGGTTCGGCCGCCCTGGTGGTGGGCGGCGCGCTGCTGGTCCCCGCCGCGGCGGCGATCCCGGTGGTTGCCGCGTTGCTGATCACCTTTGCCGGGAAGAGGTACGCCTATCCGCCGGGCCCGCGGGAGCGGATCTGGCTGGAGCCACGGCCGGTGAAGGAAAGCGTCACCGACCGTTCCTGACAAACCTGCTTCGAGTGCTCCGTACCAGTCGTTTTCAGCGCCCGGAACGACAACTGCGGAGCAGTCGATGGGTCAGTCGCGGTGCTTGGCCACGGTGAAGAGGAAGGTGGAGTCCTCTTCGGCTGTCAGGCTGTGCAGGCCGGGCGGGACGATCAGCAGGTCCCCCGCCTTGCCCTGCCAGGAGTCTCCACCCGCGGTCAGCCGGATGCAGCCGCGGATCACGAACACCGTGGCGTCGCCGGGGTTCTTGTGTTCGCTCAACCGGGTTCCGGCCGCCATCGCCATCACGGATTGCCGGAGGATTTTCTCGTGGCCGCCGTAAACGGTATCGGCGGCACGGCCGTTGGGGGATGCGAGCGCTGCCTCGAGCTGCTGGCGCGCCAAGGCGTCGACCGATATCTTCTGCATGCGCCCAAGGCTACCCAGTTGCCGTCAGCCTGGCGACCAGTTCCCCGCGGCTGCCCACCCCCACTTTGTCGAAGATGGATTTGAGGTGGTCGTGGACGGTGTGCGGCGAGATAAACAGATGCCGGGAGATATCAGCGTCCGGGCTGCCTGCGATGAGTTCCAGGCAGACTTCCTGTTCCCTCGGGGTGAAGCCGTAAGCAGCCAGGAGGAGGGTCAGCAACTGGCCGGTGGTGGCCGGCTCCACCGTGACCACCATCTGTCCGGGATCGTCCCCGGTGAGGAGCCGGCTCGCCTGAAGGACCACCCAACCGGCGTCGAGGTCCCGCATCCGGGTCCGCGCCGTCCCGGTGCGTGACGCCTTTGCCTGTTCCACCACGGCGTACAGCACCATGCTGAACCGGCCCGGAACCGCGTCTTCGAGTGCCTGGAGCCACGTGGTGGCGGCCGGAGTGGCGGCCCGCAACTCACCACGATCGCCGGCGAGGACGATGATCGGGCCCCCATGCTGGTCCCAGACCGCGTGGTGGGCGCGGGTGGCGATGCGGGTTGCGGCGGCGAGCGCGCCAGTAACCGCTGCCAGGAATTCCACCTCCCGGTCGCTGAAGTCGACCGCCCCATTACGGAACAGGCTGCCCACTCCCCAGCACGACTGGTCCACGCGGAACGCGCCGCGCAGTTCATGCACCAGTCCCAGCGGGCGCAAGAGGTCATTGATCCGGATGCTGCCGGCCACCGCGGGGCCAGGCGCATCCGAAATCCGAGCCACCGGGCGCGGACGCCCCATCAACTGGGCAAAGGTATTCGGCTCGTTCCCTTGATACTCGGATTGGGCGAACCGGACGGCGTACTCGTCGGTGACGGGCCAGGGCCGCCAGTTGGTGACCGAATTCATCACCATCGTGTCGGGGTCGACGCCGGCCCAGCAGGCCTGGTCGAACGGCACCGACTGCCGCACCAGTGCCAGGGCGGCGGCATAGAGGGCGGACAAGTCCAGTCCGTCTGTGGCCAGCGCGGCGATCTCCCGCCGGGCGCGCTCAGCGCGTTCCTCCCACATAGGTTCAGTATCCGGCTCCCCGGGTTCCCGTGGAATCCCCCAATCCGGGGATGGTGCGCTACAGTGCCGCGGCCCTACCCTTCCGGCATGAACATCATGTCCCAGGTCTTTGCGGTGATGGCCGTGGCCATCTACGTGGGCGTCTTCCCGGTGGAGAGTTTCCTGCTCTTGCGCAGCAGGTGGGCGCAGAAGTTCCTCAGCACGCCGCCGGAGAACGTGCCCGCGGTGATGATGTGGGCCATCCCCACCGGGTACAAGAACCTGGTGGTCGCGCTGGGCCTGGCGGCCGGGCTGGTGGCGGTCAACATCGGCGAAACCGTGGTGGGGTACACGTTGGTTGTGTATTGCTGCCTGAACATGGTCCTCACCGCCCCCACCATGCTGCTGGCCGACCTGCAGGGCCACTACCCGAAGCGGTGGGAGAGCGTCCCGGGGACCCTTGCCGCCACCCTTCCCGCCCTGCTCACCTTGCTCTTCCTCCCCCTGGGGCCCTAGGCGACCCGGCCGCCGGGGTTCCGCACGCGCGGCTGGCGGCGAGGAACCGCCCACGCGGCTCCCGGCTCGAGCCAACTGCGTAAAACCCTTGATAGGTGACCATTTAGTCACCTATCATTGGCGGTATGGACGACGTGTTCAAAGCACTCTCCGACCCCACCCGCCGGGACCTGCTTGATGAGCTGTTCCGCGAGGATGGCCAGACCCTGAGTGCGCTTGAGGCGCGGTTCAGCATGACCCGCTTCGGCATCGCCAAGCACCTGCGCATCCTGGAGGATGCAGGCCTGGTGGCCACCCGCCGTCGGGGCCGGGAAAAGCTGCACTTCCTCAACCCGGTGCCCATCCGCCTGGTCCACGACCGCTGGGTCAGCAAATACGCAGAACCATGGGCCGCTGCCCTCAGCGACCTCAAATCCAGATTGGAAACTCCCATGGAAAAGATCTTCGAGATTTACATCAAGACCACGCCGGAACGGCTCTGGGAAGCCATCACCGACAGTGACATCCGCAGCAAGTACCAATTCGGAAACACCATGGAGTCCGACTGGACACCCGGTGGCAAGTTCGTGATGGGCAACCCCAAGGCCGGGGAGGCCCTGGGCGAGGGCGAGAACCTGGAGGTGGATCCGCCGCGCCGCCTGGTCCAGACCATGCGGGCGCTCTGGGGCGAGGACGTCAAGGCCGAGGGCACCTCTAAAATCACCTGGGAGATCGAACCGGTAGGCGACGACTCCTGCCACCTCACCGTTACGCACAGCGACCTGCGCGAAGGGGCCAACGAACAGCTCTACGGCGGCTGGCCGATGATCCTCTCCGGCCTGAAGACCTGGCTGGAAACCGGTGAGAAGCTCACCACCCCCGGTTCGCTGATGTACACCTAGCGACGACAGCCGCCCGGCAGCCCGCACTGGAGCTCCGCGTCCACGCGGCCACCCGCGGGTCTAAGGTCATCTCATGGACAGCGGCACCCTGGTCAACATCGCTCTGGTTCTCAGTTTCGTTCTGCTGGGCGGAGTCTTTGCCGCAGCGGAAATGGCCCTGGTGTCCCTGCACGAGGGCCAGATCCGCCGCATCGAAAAGTCCGGCGAGTCCGGGGTCCGGACCGCCGCCCTGGCGCGGAATCCCAACCGGTTCCTCTCCACGGTCCAAATCGGGGTGACCCTGGCCGGGTTCTTCTCGGCAGCGTACGGCGCCTCGGCGATCGCGCCCGTCGTCGTGCCCCTCCTGGAAGCCCTTGGGCTCGGGGCCGCCGCCGGGCCGGCGTCGTTCGTTGGCATGACGCTGCTGGTGGCCTACCTGTCCTTGGTCCTGGGCGAGCTGGCACCCAAGAGGCTGGCCCTGCAAAACCCCGTCGCCCTGACCAGGATCCTGGCTCCGCCGCTGATCACCCTTTCCAGGGTTATGCGGCCGGTCATCTGGCTGCTGTCCGTCTCCACCGATGCGGTGGTACGGCTGTTCGGCGGCGACCCGCATGCCAAACGGGCAAGCATCACGTCGGAGGAGCTGTGGGACATGGTGGCGGAAAGCGAGGCCCTTGAGGAAAGCAACCGCCACATCCTGGCCGATGTGTTCGGCGCCGGCGACCGGACCCTGCAGGAGGTCATGCGTCCCCGCACGGAAGTGACCTTCATCAACGGGACCACAACGGTCGCTGCCGCCCGCGAAATGGTCAGGGACGGCCCCTACTCCCGGTTTCCGGTGATTGGCAGGACCCCCGACGACGTCCTGGGCTTCGTCCATATCCGCGACCTGATGCCCCGGGGCGAGGCGCAGGACCAGGCGCCGGTGAGGGATATTGCCCGGACCATCCTGGCCATGCCGGGAACCAACAGGGTCCTTCCGTCGCTGTCCCGGATGCGCAAGACCAACCAGCACATTGTCTTGGTGGTGGACGAATACGGCGGCACCGACGGTGTGGTCACGCTCGAAGACCTCGTGGAAGAACTCGTGGGCGAGATCTATGACGAGTACGACACCGGCGCCGAACACGAGGACCGTGTCACCGTTGCCAACGGGTCCATCGAGGTGGACGGCGGCCTGATCCTGCAGGAGTTCACGTCAGCCTCCGGAATCGAATTGCCCGAGGGACGCTATGAGACGGTGGCAGGCTTCATGATGTCCCGCTTGGGGCGGCTGGCGCAGGCCGGTGACCGGGTGCAGGTCCCGGGGTACGTGCTGACGGTCCTCAGCATGGACAAGCTGCGGATTGCACGGGTCCGGGTCACCCCGGTGACGCCGCCGTCGGGTGCCGGCGGGTAAGGCGGCTACGCCTTCTGCTGCCGCCAGAAAACAGAGATCCCGAGCGTCACGGCGCAGAGCACCAGCATGGCCAGGACCATCCGCATCCAGCTGTCCTGGTGCACGCCACCGGACGCGAACACACCGATCATCACGGTAGCGGTGATCGCGCCAACGTAGCGGCACGTCTGGTAGATCCCTGCCGCGACGCCGCGGTCCTGCGGCCGGGTGGAGACGAACATGCCTTGGTTGGTGGCGATGCTGACGGTTCCGTAGGGAATCCCCATCAGCGCGGTCAGGACCGCCACGAAGGGGATGGCCAGTGTGCCGGTCAGCAGCCACATCAGTGCCGCCACAAGCGTCAGGAGGACGACGCCGGCGAGCAGCACCCGGCGCACACCGAACCTTCCCATCGCGGAGACCGCCCACGGGGTGGCCACCACCGACATCCCGGCAAGGGGCAGCATCAAGAGGCCCACGACGCCGGGATCATAGCCGCCCGCCTCCTGCAAGAGCTGCGGCAGGCCGAAAAAGACGAAGTAGTAGACGCTGCTGAACACCGCGAACGCCAGGTAAACGAGCATGAGGGGCCTGTTCCGGCCCAGCAGCCGCAGGTCCAGGAACGGCTTGGCGAACCGCAGCTCCCGCCAGGCGAAGAGGGCTGCCACAACCGTGCCGGCGGCCAGCATCCACCAGCGGTAGTCAGGCGCCACATTCAGCGCCGCCATCATGACCAACAGCAGGGCACCGATAAAGCCTGCGATGCCCGGAACATCCGAGTCCCGCACCAGCTGGGCCACGCTGCCGCGCTCGCGGACCTGGTCCGCAGGTGCGGCCTGCCGCACGATCAGCAGCGCCGCCACCGCCAGCGGAACATTAATCAGGAACAGCGACTGCCAGCCCACGAAGCCCACGAGCAAACCGCCGACGACGGGCCCCACGGCAGCTGCCGACGTGTTCGCCATTTGGAGCCGGCCCAGCGGCCGGGCCGAGTCCACCTTGGCCCGGTGCGCAATCGCCCCCACCATCACCACGGCGCTGGGGTACGCGGTGGCCGTGCCCAGTGCCATGACCGCCCGGGCCACGCAGAGCAAGGCAAAGTTCGGGGCCAGCGGTGCCAGGGCGCAGGTAACGGCCACCAGCCCCATGCCCAGCATGAACATCCGTCGTGGCCCAAACCGGTCCGCCAACCTGCCCATCACCGGCTGGCCGGCCGCAGAAGCAAGGTAGAAGGATGTGACCACCCAGGTGACGGCCGCAACGTCGAGCCCGAAATCGGCGCGCAGCACCACCAGGGCCACGGCGATCATGGAGGAGTTGAGCGGGTTCAGTGCCGTGCCCAGGCTGAGGCCTGCGACGGCCAAGGCAGTCCGTGGGTTGTTGCTCACGGTAACAGTCTGGCCCAAAGCGCTCACTGAGGGCGAGTCGGCGGACCACGGCGCGGGCGTGGCGTTGGCTACCTGCCCGCCACCCCAACCGGGAACAATGCATCCTCAACGGCCCGGGTCAGGTCCCGGATCACCTCGGCCTGCCCGTCATCGGCCACGCCGTCCCGGTTTTCCGTGTAGATCACCAGGGCGAAGGTCGAGCCGCGGTAGCTCAGCAGTGCGGCGTCATGCAGTTCGCCGGAGAGCTCACCGTATTTGTGGTGGACGTCGATGCCTGCCCTGGAGCCGGCGGGAATGAGGTCTTCGTTGTTGGTGTCCTGCATGTAGCTGAGCAGTTGGGCGGTGTTGTCGGCGTTGAGCAGCTCCCCCGCGTACAGCTTTTTCAGGATCAGGGCCATGTCCGCCGCGGTCAACAGGTTCTTTTCGGGGTCGTAGGTAACACCGATGGAGGCCGCGTAGGCAATCAACTGGGGGTACCCGACGGCGTCAATCAGCAGCTGCCAGGAGTCGTTGTTGCTGTCGTTGACCATGGCTTTGAGCTGGAAAGCGGCGTCGTAGTCGCCCATGGGCTCATCCAGGGCCGCCTCCCCCTTTTCCACCAAGTGATAGTAGGCAGCAGCTGTCAGGATCTTCGCCGTGCTGGCCGCGGTGAAGGCGTCCGCATCGCCGAACGTGCGTTCCGCGCCGCCGGACACGTCCGCGAGCGCCAGCCCGATCCGGTACTGGTCCGCCTCGCTGAGGATGGTGTCCACGCTGTCCTGCAGGGACTCCGGGGCTGCCGCAACGGGTGCCGGCGCCGCCACAGGCTGGGTGGGGGCCACGGAACCGGTCGGCGGCTCGGACCGGGCTACGGCAAGGGCGATGGTTCCCGCGATGACCAGTATGACGGCAAGGGCCAGGATGACCAGCGTACGGATGCCCTGGCCCCTCCCGGGGGCCGGCTGGGCGGGCGGTGTCGGCGGAGCGGCGCGGCCTGGTGTGGGCACCTGTGGGTGCTCGGACATACAAGGGCTCCTGTCCCGCCTCGGCAATGACAAACAACGTCAGCGCGGCGTTGAGCCGCGCTGACAGATGCGATTAAATCACCGGAGTTTGGGAGCTTCCTGAAGACTTGCGGTGTGTTCCACCGGACCGCCCGGGCGGCCCACAATCAACGTTTGGGGCGCCCGGGGCTACGCCCGGGCCCTGGCCGAAAGGGCGGTTTCGAGGAATTCCAGGTGCGCCGGAGCCACGGCCACCACACTGTCCGAGTACTCCGGGTGCTTGGCCACGAACTTCTTGATGAACGGGCAGACCGGGACAATGCCCGTCCCGGCCTCCACCGTCGCGTCCAAGGCAGCCGCGGCGAGCTTCCCGGCCAGGCCCTGCCCGCCGTATTCCTCGTTGATCACCGTGTGGTAGAAAATCCGCTGTGGTGACGCGCCGCCGTCGTAATCCTGGTAGGCGGCCTTGCCGATCACGTTCCCGCGGTCGAGGATCTCGAAACGGCTGCGCTCGGGGTTGTGGCGGACGGTGATATCACTCAAGGGAAACTCCTTCGTTGCGGTCGTGCTGCCCGTGCAAAGCCTAACCCGGCCCGGGCAGCACATATTTCCGCCTGAGAGGAGTCCCTCGTGGCATCACCGTCCGCCCACGGCTCAGCTCAGGTAGCCGTTCGGATTCAGGACGTACTTGGTGGCCGCGCCGGCGTCGAACTCGGCATAGCCCTTGGGCGCGTCTTCCAACGGAATCGCCTTGGCGTTGACGTTCTTGGCAATGTGCACCCGGTCGTTCAGGATGGCCATCATCAGCTGCCGGTTGTACTTCATGACCGGGCACTGGCCCGTGGTGAAGCTCAAGGACTTGGCCCAGCCGGTGCCCAGGCTCAACGACAAGGCACCCTTCTTGGCGGCCTCGTCGATGCCGCCCGGGTCGCCGGTGACGTACAGGCCGGGGATGCCAAGGGCCCCGCCGGCCGCCGTGAGCTCCATCAGGGAGTTCAGGACCGTCGCCGGTGCCTCCTTGGCGTCGTGGCCGTGCCCCTTCGCCTCGAAGCCGACGGCGTCCACACCGCAGTCCACCTCGGGGATGCCGAGGATCTGCTCGATCTGGTCCTTCGGATCACCCTTGGACAGGTCCACCGTCTCGCAACCGAAGCTGCGCGCCTGGGACAGCCTGCCCTCGTTCATATCGCCCACAATGACGACGGCGGCACCCAGCAGGTGCGCGCTGGTGGCGGCTGCGAGGCCCACCGGGCCGGCACCCGCAACATACACCGTGGATCCAACACCCACCCCGGCCGTGACCGCGCCGTGGAACCCGGTGGGGAAGATATCCGAAAGCATGGCCAGGTCCAGGATCTTCTCCATGGCCTTGTCCTTGTCCGGGAACTTCAACAGGTTCCAGTCGGCGTACGGCACCAGCACGTAGTTCGCCTGGCCCCCTACCCAGCCGCCCATGTCCACGTAACCGTAGGCGCTGCCGGGACGGTCCGGGTTCACGTTCAGGCAGATGCCGGTCTTGCGCTCCTTGCAGTTCCGGCAGCGGCCGCAGGCGATGTTGAACGGCACCGAGCAGAGATCGCCCACCTTGATGAATTCGACGTCGCGGCCTACCTCCACCACTTCGCCGGTAATCTCGTGGCCCAGGACCAGGTTCGGCGGAGCCGTGGTGCGGCCGCGGACCATGTGCTGGTCCGAACCACAAATATTGGTGGCGACTGTCTTGAGGATGACCCCGTGGTGGACGGGGCGCCCCACGTTGGCGGGGTTGACCCCGGGCCCGTCCTTGAGTTCGAACGTAGGGTAGTCAATATCAATTACCTCGACCTTGCCGGCTTCCTTGTAGGCAACGGCTTTGTTCCCTGTCATCTATCGCTCCTGTAGTCAGGTCCGTCCGGTGGGACGGCAGTGATCTGGGTAGGTTGAAAAACCCCGGACATGGGACCCGCCCTGCTCCACTGGCGATTCCTGATGAATATCAGGGGCAGGTTCCCGGCGTGGGGTCCGCCCAGTCTAGGCAGGCCCCCGGGAGCGGTCTAGGGGTAGGTGCCCCCTGTTTGCCGGTGCAACTGTCTATCGACGCGTCCCCAAGGGGAAGCGCCTATAGTGGCGTACGCGACACCCACCGGCTTCCGCGCAAACAGGCGGGCCGGCTGCCCCTAAGGCAAGTTCTACCGTTGAGGAGAACGGCATGAAAACACGCACTATTGGACAATTGACTGTTTCCGCCCTGGGCCTTGGCTGCATGGGCATGAGCGAGTTCTACGGCGACGGCGACGAGCAGGAATCGATTGCCACGATCCACGAGTTCCTGGACGCCGGCGGGTCGCTGCTGGACACGGCGGACATGTACGGGCCCTTCACCAACGAACAGTTGGTGGGCCGCGCAATAGCGGGCCGGCGCGATGACGTGGTGCTCGCCACCAAGTTCGGCAACGAACGCCGCGAGGATGGTTCCTGGGTGGGCATCAACGGCCGCCCCGAGTACGTCAAGTCGGCCTGCGACGCCAGCCTCCGGCGGCTGGGCGTGGACCACATCGACCTCTACTACCAGCACAGGGTGGACAAGACGGTTCCTATCGAGGACACGGTGGGCGCCATGGCGGAACTGGTCCAGGCCGGAAAGGTCCGGCACCTCGGTTTGTCCGAGGCATCGGCGGACACCATCCGCCGGGCGCACGCGGTGCACCCGATCACGGCGCTGCAGACCGAATATTCGCTGTGGGAGCGGGAGCCGGAAACCAAGGTGTTTCCCGTGCTCGACGAGCTGGGAATCGGGTTCGTGCCGTACAGTCCGCTGGGCCGCGGGTTCCTGACGGGTCAGATCCGCAGCGTGGACGACTTCGCCGACGACGACTTCCGCCGGCATTCGCCACGGTTCCAGGGCGAGAACTTCACCCGGAACCTTGAGCTCGTGGACCGGGTGAAGGAACTGGCCGACCACAAGCAGTGCACTCCCGGCCAGCTGGCACTCGCCTGGCTGCTGGCACAGGGTGAACATATTGTCCCGATCCCAGGCACCAAGAAGCGCGACCGGCTGCGCGAGAACCTGGGCGCGGTGGAAGTGGAGCTCAGCGCCGATGAGCTGCGGCTGCTGGACGAATTGGCCCCCGCAGGGTCGACAGCGGGCGCCCGCTACCCGAACATGTCCACTATCGACACCTGAGACATCCGGTGTCAGCAAAGGAGAAACCATGACAGTCAACGACGACGAAGCCCAGGTGCTGGACCAGTGGACCCACCGGCTGGCGCAGGCACTGCAGATCCTGGACCTCGACGTGGACCAGGAGCTGTTGCTGGACCTCGCCCGCAAATCCGCCGACAACGTGATCCATGCGGCCGCGCCCATCACCACGTTCCTGGTGGGGTACGCAGCGGCGCTGGACGCGGGGACGGGCAGCGCCGGGAGCCGTGAGGCGGCGTCGGCTGCCGTGGCCAAGGCGGCCCGGGTCGCCCTGGGCCTGGTCGACGACGGCGCGCACGGCGGGCCCGCCGGCCGCGGCTGGGCGGACACGGGACAGTAACCGGCCACGGCCCGCAGACTCCCCGCCATATGGACACATCCCCTTCGCGTGACGCAGGGAAAAGTCCAAACGGCGGGGAGTCGCTCGTTCGCGTGCCGCCGGGGCACGGTCAGCTGGGTTTCGACAGGCCCACAACCTGTCAGCCTGCGGCGGCGGGCTCCTCTTCCAGGACTTTCACAGGCTCAAGGCGGACGATGACGGCTTTGGACGCCGGGGTCTGGCTTCCCTCCGCGACGCTCTCCAACGGGACCAGGACGTTGGCCTCGGGGTAATACGCTGCGGCGCAGCCCTTGGCGGACGGGTAGGACACCACCCGGTAGTTGCGCAGGACCCGGGCCACGTTGTCCTTATAGACGCCGTGGATGTCCACGTGTTGCCCGTCGGCGAGGCCCAGTTCGGCAAGGTCCACGGGGTTGACGAACACCACCTCGCGGCCTTTCTTGATGCCCCGGTAGCGGTCGTTGTTGCCGTAGATGGTGGTGTTGAACTGGTCGTGCGAGCGCATGGTCTGCAGGATGAGGGTTCCGGCAGGCCGGTCAACGTGTTCGAGTTCGTTGACGGTGAGCATGGCCTTCCCGGTTGGGGTGTTGAAGGTACGGGAATCCCGCGGACCGTTGGGCAGCACGAACCCGCCCTTTTTCCTGACTTTGGTGTTGTAGTCCTCACAGCCAACCACCACGCGGGCGATGTGGTCCCGGACGAGGTCGTAGTTCTTTTCGAACCCGGCCCAGTCCGCTGACGTCCGGTCCCCCACCGTGGCGGCGGCAAGCCGGCACACGATGGCAACTTCGGAGAGCAGCCCGGGGGCCACCGGCTCCACGACGCCATGGCTGGCATGGACGGCGCAGACAGTGTCCTCCACCGAGACGAATTGTGGGCCGGAGTCCTGCCGGTCGATCTCGGTCCGGCCCAGGGTGGGCAGGATCAGGGCCTCGGCCCCGGTCACGGCGTGGGAGTGGTTGAGCTTGGTGGAGATTTGGACGGAAAGTTCAGTGTTCTCCATGGCCGCTTCGGCGGCCTCGGTGTCTGAAATGGCGCCCACGAAGTTGCCGCCAAGCCCTACGAAGACTTTGACGCCGCCGTCGCGCATTCCACGGACGGTCTGGACTGCGTCCAGGCCGTGGTCGCGCGGCGGCTCAAACTGGAACTCCCGACCAAGGGCGTCCAGGAAGGCCGGCGGCATCTGTTCCCAGATTCCCATGGTCCGGTCGCCCTGGACGTTGCTGTGGCCGCGGATGGGCGAGGCGCCGGCACCGGGCTTGCCGATGTTGCCGCGCAGCAGGAGCAGGTTGATGATCTCCTTGATGGTGGCAACGCCCTTTTTCTGCTGGGTAATGCCCATGGCCCAGGTGATGATCACCTTGTCCGCCGCCAGGTAGCGGGCCGCCAGTTCGTCGATTTCCTCAGACCGCAGGCCGGTGGCTTCCAGCACCGCTGCCTCGTCCAGGTGGGCCAGGTGCGCCCGCAGTTCCTCGAGACCGTAGCAGTGTTCGGCAAGGAATGCGTGGTCCAGGACTTTACCGGGGTTGGCGGCCTCGGCGTCGAGCACGCGCTTGGACACCGCCTGGAGCAGCGCCATGTCACCGCCGATGCGCACCTGCAGGAACTGGTCGGCGATTTGGGTGCCGTGGCCGATGATGCCCTTGACCTTCTGCGGGTTTTTGTAGCGCAGAAGTCCGGCCTCGGGCAGCGGGTTGACAGCGACGATATGGCCGCCGGCTTCCTTGGCTTCTTCCAACGCCGTCAGCATCCGCGGGTGGTTGGTGCCCGGGTTCTGGCCCATGACGATGATCAAATCCGCCTTGCCGAAGTCATCGTAGGACACGGTGGCCTTGCCCACGCCGATGGTCTGCCCCATGCCCCACCCCGAGGATTCGTGGCACATGTTGGAGCAGTCCGGGAGGTTGTTGGTGCCGTAGGCGCGGATGAACAGCTGGTACAGGAAGGCTGCTTCGTTCGAGGTGCGGCCGCTGGTGTAGAACGTGGCCTGGTTGGGGTCCGGGAGGGACTTGAGCTTGTCAGCCATGATCTGGAAGGCGCGCTCCCACGTCACCGGGCGGTAGTGGTCCTCCCCCGCAGCCTTGTAGACGGGCTCGGTGAGCCGGCCCTGCATGCCCAACCAGTATTCGGACCGCTTCCGCAGTTCGCTGACCGGATGCTCTGCCCAGAATTCGCTGCCGACCACCACCGGGGTCGCCTCCCAGGTGACGGCTTTGGCACCGTTTTCGCAGAACTCGAACGTCTTGCGGTGGCCCGGATCAGGCCACGCGCAGCTCATGCAGTCGAAGCCGTCCTTCTGGTTGAGGGCCAACAGGGTTTTCCGCGACCGTTCCACACCCATGTGCTGGACCGCCGGCTGCATCGAGTGGTAGACGCCCGGAACTCCCGCGGCCCAGGTCTTGGGGTGGCCGGTCACCTCGAGATCGGACTCTTCCGGTTCTTCGACCTTCGGGTTTTCGCGCGCCACAACATGCTCCTTGTTCGCCGGCTCCCGGAAGGACCGGCTGGATTGGCGGATATGTCACTCCACAGTTGTTGAGCATTCCCGTGAAGTCAAGCACCAGGGCCCTGGCGTAGGCTGGTTCCCACGGCTGAAGCAGGCGGCCATTGTTTCCTTCCGTGCGGAGCCCTTTCTTCATGTCCGACGAACCTGCCCTTCGCGCCCTTGCGGCCTCGTCCTTCTCCCTGGGCAACCTTCGGGAAGGCCAACTGGCCGGCATGGCCGCCCTCACCGGGGGCCGCGACGTCCTGGCCGTCATGCCCACGGGGTACGGAAAGTCCGCCATCTACCAGGTCGCAGCCCTGCACCTTCACAACCTCACCGGGCGTCCCGCCGTCGTGGTTTCTCCGCTGATCGCCTTGCAGGAGGACCAGCGTGAATCGCTGGTTGCGGATCTGGGGCCGGATGCCGCCGTCGCCATCAATTCCGCACACAGCGACGCCGACGTCCACGCCGCCTGGCAGTCGGTGGAGGACGGCAGGGCCGTGTTCGTGTTCCTGGCCCCGGAGCAGCTGGCGCGGCCGTCAACGGTGGACCGGCTCAAGGCTTTGGATGTGTCCCTGTTCGTGGTGGACGAGGCCCACTGCGTCTCCTCCTGGGGCCATGACTTCCGCCCGGACTACCTGGGCCTGGGCACGGTCCGGGAGCAACTGGGCAACCCGCCCGTGGCCGCGCTGACCGCCACGGCTTCCCCTCCGGTGCGCGATGAGATCGTGGAGCGGCTGGCCATGAAGGACCCGCTGGTCCTGGTCCACGGCTTCGACCGGCCCAATATCAGCCTGGCTGTGGTCCGGCACCACAAGGACAAGGACAAACGCAAGGCGGTGATGGGGCAGGTGGCGGACCTGGCCCGGACGGGAAAGGGCCTCCTGTACGCCGCCACCCGGAAAGACACCGAAGAGTACGCGGCGCGGCTGGCGGCAAAGGGGCTGCGCGCCGAGGCTTACCACGCCGGCCGGCGCGCCGCGGACCGGGAACGCACCCACGAGCTGTTCCTGCATGACCAATTGGATGTGGTGGTGGCCACGACTGCCTTTGGCATGGGCATCGACACGCCGAATGTCCGCTTCGTGGTCCATGCCGACATTCCGGAATCACTCGACGCCTACTACCAGGAGATAGGCCGCGCCGGCCGCGACGGAAACTCCGCGGCCGCCGTGCTGCATTACCGATCGGAGGACCTGGGGCTGCGGAAATTCTTCAGCAGCCGCTCGCCCGATCCCGGTTCGCTGCTGGCGGTCCTGAAGGTCCTCAAAGCCGCCAAGGCTCCCGCGCCGAAGTCATCCCTGGCGGAACTGACGGGCCTCCCGGCCCGTCGCATCACGGCGCTGGTCAACCTGCTGGAAGAGATCGGTGCCGCAAGCAGCGGGAAACGTGGAGTCCGCCTGACCTCCAAGGCCAAACCGGCAGCGCTGGTGCAGGACGCCGTGGAGCTCGCCGAAGCCCGGCAACGCGTGGACCAGTCCCGGCTGGGCATGATGCGCGCCTACGCCGAGGCGGACGGCTGCCGGCGGCGGTTCCTGCTGGGCTACTTCGGCGAGGACATGCCTGAACCGTGCGGAAACTGCGACGCGTGCACGGCGGAAGTCCACCGAGCAGCTGCGCCTCCGGCCGGCAAGGACACGGACGACGACGGCGGTCCGGCGTACAGCGCCGGTGCACCGTTCCCGCCACAGTCCGCAGTGGTGCACAAGGAGTGGGGGCCGGGCCTGGTGATGCGGGAGGAGGGGGACGTCATCACGGTGCTGTTCGAACAGGAGGGGTACAAGACGCTGTCGCGATCCGCCGTCGTGGAGCACCATCTCCTGAAGCCCGCTTAGGTAGGCTGGGGTAACCTCCGACGAAAGGCCCGCCGCGTGGAAACCCCTGCCTACGCCTGGATCCTGACCATTGTGGTTATCGCAGGGCTGCTGGCCTTCGATTTCTTCTTCCATGTCCGGAAGGCCCACACCCCGTCCCTGAAGGAATCGGCCGTCTGGTCCGCCATCTACGTGAGCATTGCGGTGCTGTTCGGGCTGGCTGTCCTCATCTTCGGCGGGCCGGACATGGGCACCGAATACTTCGCGGGCTATGTCACGGAAAAGGCCTTGTCCGTTGACAACCTCTTCGTATTCCTCATCATCATGGCCAGCTTCAAGGTGCCGCGCGCGGACCAGCAGAAGGTGCTCCTGTTCGGCATCATTTTCTCCCTGATCGCCCGCACCGCGTTCATCTTCCTGGGCGCCGCGCTGATCAACAGTTTCGCCTGGGTCTTCTACATTTTCGGGCTTATCCTGCTGGTCACCGCGGGCCACCTGCTCAAACCGGATGACCACGACGACGACTCCGACGGCGTTGTGGTGCGGCTCGCCAAGAAATTCCTGCCGGCCTCCGAACACTACGACGGTGACAAGCTGTTCACCGTGGAGAACGGCAAGCGGGTGCTGACCCCCATGCTGCTGGTGATGGTGGCGATCGGCGGCACGGACATCCTGTTCGCCCTGGATTCCATTCCGGCGATCTTCGGCCTGACCCAGAACGTGTTCATCGTCTTCACGGCCACGGCGTTCTCGCTGATGGGCCTGCGCCAGCTGTTCTTCCTCATCGACGGCCTGCTGGACCGGCTGATCTTCCTCTCGTACGGGCTGGCCGTCATCCTCGGTTTCATCGGCGTGAAGCTGGTCCTGCACGCCCTGCACGAGAACACCCTGCCGTTCATCAACGACGGCGAGCACGTCAACGTGGTGGAAGTCAGCACCGGGGTTTCCCTGGGCGTGATCCTCGGCGTGCTGCTGCTGACGATCCTGGCGTCGGTCTTCAGCCCCAAGGGCAAAGCCAAGAACGCTGTCTCCGGGGCCAGGCGGCACGCCGTCGAGTACCTTGACCTCAACTACGAGACCGACATGGCGGAACGGGACAAGATCTTCGCCAAGATGTGCCGCGAAGAAGACCAGATCCGCAAGCTTCCGGAAAAGTACAAGCGGCTTGTCCGGCACGAAACGGAGTTCCTGGAACTGCTGCGCAGCGCCCATGAGGAGCACGACAAGGCCCAGGTCAGGGCGGCCGCGGCCGAAAGCTGAACCAGGGCCGCCGCTGCGGGGCGGATTACCGGCCCAGCGCAGCCGCGCCGCCTGCCAGGCTGGTGATCCGGCCCCAGTCCTTGGCCGCGACGGCGTCTGCCGGGGTGAGCCAGCTGCCGCCGACGCAGGCCACGTTGGGCAGCTTGAGGTAGTCCGGCGCGGTGCCCGGGCTGATGCCGCCGGTGGGGCAGAACCGGACGTGCGGGATGGGCGCCCCGATGGCGGCCAGGTAGGACGGCCCGCCTGCAGGCCCGGCGGGGAAGAACTTCATCGCATCCAAACCGGCCTCCAGGACGGCCATTACCTCCCCGACAGTGGCGACGCCGGGCAGCACCGGGACGTCCAGGGACAGCATGTGGGTGAGCAGCGCGGGGGTGACACCCGGGCTTACCAGGAACGTGGCCCCCGCCTGGACTGCGGCGTCCGCCTGCCCCGGCGTGAGGATGGTGCCGGCGCCCACCAGGATGTCCGGCACCTCCTGGGCGATCAGCTTCAGCGAGGTCAGTGCGGAGTCCGTGCGCAGGGTCAGCTCAATGATCTTCACGCCGCCGTCCACCAGGGCACGGGCCAGGGGCACCGCATCCTGGGGGTCGTCGATGGTGACCACCGGGATGACAGGTGACACGCGGAGGACGCCTGATGCGTCAGCCATGGTGGATCTCATTTCCCAGGCCGTCCGGCCCGTTGGTTTCGATGATGCGGCAGTCCTCAGGGAAGGTGGCTGCGGCGTGGGCAGAGGTCTGCTCGAACGTGGGGATGAGGCCTGTGCCGCCCTTGCCTCCGACCACCAGCGAGGAAGCCGCCGCACCATACCGGACCGCCGTCGGGAAGTCGTCGCCCAGCACCAGGCGTGCGGTGAGCGTGCCCACAAACGCGTCCCCGGCGCCGGTCTGGTCCACTACCGCGGGCGCCGGAATGGCCGGTACCCACGCGGACTGCACGCCGGTTTCGCCGGACCATTCGAGCTGGACGCCCTTGGCGCCGCAGGTGACAGCTACGTTGGCGGCCCCCATCGAGCGCAGCTTCGCGGCCGATGCTTCGGGCGAGGAAACTCCCAGCAGGGCTGCCGTCTCGCCCGGGAAGGAGGGCGTCACCAGGAAGGCCTGTGTGGCAAGTTCGGTCAGTGCCGCCGCCGCGTCCACAGCGGTGGTGAGCCGGGGCCGGTAGTTGGGGTCGTAGACAAAGCGTTTGGCTGCGGACGCGGCCTTGACGACGGCGGCGCGCGCCGTCGTCGAAATGGCGCAGGTGATGCCGCCCGCCACCACCGCGCCGGCCGCGCCGAAGACGTCCGGGTCGACATCGTCCGGCCCAAGGGTGGACCCGACGCTGCCGCTGCGGGCGTAGGTGAATTCGCGTTCGCCGTCGGGGTCGCTGTGCACCAGGTAGACGCCCTGCTGCCCGCGACGGAACGTCAACTGGTCGGTGACGATCCCCAGCTCGGCGATCCGGGCCGCGATGGCCTGACCCAGGTCGTCGTCCGTGAGCACGGACAGCAGGCCCACGCGGGCACCCGCTGCTGCGGCGGCTGCAGCGACATTGAGGGCGTCTCCGGAGATGCCCAGCCGTGCTGGTACGCCATGGCCGAAGGGCTGGTCGGTGGCGACTTCGATGAGGATCTCCCCCATCACCACCACGTCAAAGGATTCAAAGGCTGCAGTGTTCACCAGTCGTACACCGATCCGTCCAGGCGCCGGTTGACAGGCGCGTTCTTGGGGTCGAAGGGAAACCGCGCGGAGGCGCCCCCTTTGAACTCTACGCCCAGCCCGGCGGGCCGCGCCCGGGTCCATGCACCTGTCCGTCAAGGTGCTGGAAAGCGCGCAGCCCTTTTTGTCGGCCCTCCTTGCTAGGTTTGATTCCAGGCCGGGGGAACCGACTCCGGGCCCGCAAACAGTTGGGGAGGCCCCGTGTTTCTGCTGGACGCTGCCGGTCATGATGCCGGATCCGACGCGCCGCCGGACCTGGTCTTCTCCGCCAGCGACCTTGTGGCGGCCTCCGAATGTGAGTACCGCACACTCCGGATCCTGGACGAAAAGCTGGGTCGTGCTCCCAAGGCGGAGTTCCCCGTGGACGAGATGCAGAAGCGGGCCGGCGAACTGGGCGACCGGCATGAACAAACCGTGCTGGCCAGCCTGGTGGCCAAGTATGGCCCGTGGGATGCCAGCCGGGGTTCGGGTGTCTACTCCCTGGAACGCGGCCTGAACCTGCGCGGTGAGCTGCAGGCAAAACATGCTGAAACCGAACTTGCCCTTCGCTCCGGGGCCGATGTGGTGTTCCAGGCAACTTTCTTCGACGGCGAGTTCCTGGGCTACGCCGACTTCCTGGTCAACGAGGCCGCAGGCACCGGAAACCCGGGCCGGTACGAGGTCTGGGACACCAAGCTTGCCCGGCACGCCAAGGTGGGGGCCCTGCTGCAACTGGCTGCCTACGGCGACCAGCTTCTCGGGATGGGGCTGGATCCCTCCCCCGTCGTCACGCTGGTGCTGGGGACCCGTGTCGGCGACGACTGGCTCCGAAGCAGCCATTCCCTGCCGGACCTGCTTCCGGTCTTCCGCGAACGGCGCCGGCGTTTCCGGTACCTGACGGCCGGCCACCGCGCCAAAGATGCCCCTGTGCGGTGGCAACAGCCCGGCATCGTGCATTGCGGCCGCTGCGACTACTGCGCCGAGCAGGTGACCCGCCACCGGGACCTCCTGATGGTCGCCGGGATGTCCGTCGTCCAACGGCGGAAGCTTCATGCCGCCGGAGTCACCACCGTTGACCAGCTCGCGGCCATGCCCGCCCCGGATGCACAGGGGTCACTGACCCGCCTCCGCGCGCAAGCCCGGATGCAGCTGGGCTTGGACACAGCCGCAGGATCCCGCACGTTCATGAAGGACGGGCAGCCTCATACGGTCTCCTATACCGTCCTTGCGGACCACGCCGTCGGTTCGCTTCCCGCTCCGAGCGCCGGAGACATCTTCTTCGACTTCGAAGGCGATCCGCTCTGGCAGGATCCAGCCACCGGTGCCTGGGGAATCGAGTACCTTTTCGGGGTCATCGAGGCCCCCGGGACGGACCCCGCCAAGGAGCCCGCATTCCGTCCGTTCTGGGCGCATTCCCGCGCCGGTGAACGCCGCGCCTTCCTGGCTTTCCTTGACTACGTGGAGAAGCGGCGTGCGACGTACCCGGACATGCACGTCTATCACTACGCCGCCTACGAAAAGACAGCCCTGCGGAATCTTTCCCTGGTGCACCAGGCAGGCGAGGACACGGTGGACGACTGGCTTCGGCAAGGACTGCTGGTGGACCTCTACGCCACGGTCAAGCATTCCATCCGGATCTCCGAGGCCTCGTATTCCATCAAGAAGCTGGAACCGCTGTATATGGGAGACAACCTGCGGTCCGGGGACGTCAAGGATGCCGGCGCCTCCGTGGTGGCATATGCCGCTTACTGTGCCGCCCGTGATGCCGGCCGCCGGGACGAAGCCGATGCCGTCCTGGCGTCCATTTCGGACTACAACCGATACGATTGCCTTTCCACCCTGCGGCTCCGGGACTGGCTGCTGGAGATCGCCCCGACGGCGGTCCCAGACACCCGGTCCGCCCGGCTGCCGGTGAACACCGCGGAACCGGCACGGGCCGGTGGCCCGCCGGCCGCCACCACGCCTATCGGAAATCCCCCGCCCGACGACCTCCCGGACGCGCCGGACGAAACCCCCGAGGAACTGCAGCTGCGCGGGTACCTCTCGGCCCTTCCCGATGACCGGCCCTGGACCGATGATGAGCGGGCCGTCGCCATGGTGGCAGCGGCCACCGGCTACCACCGGCGTGAGCGGAAACAGTTTTGGTGGCAGCATTTCGACCGCGTCGAAGCGCCTGTGGAGAACTGGGCGGACCAGCGGAACGTGTTCACAGTGTCATCGGCGGAGGTCATTTCGGACTGGGCCCTCGCCAAACCACGGGAACGGATGCGGACCAGGGTCTTGCAGCTCCGCGGCACCATGACGGAAGGTTCAGATTTCCGGGTCGATTCCAACTGGTGCCGGCTCTATGAAGCCCCCGGGCCTGAGGGCATGGCTGCCCCGAATGCAACACCACAGGCCAAGGCCTATGCCTTCAAGACCCGCATCCACGACCTCGCGGCGGCGCCGGACAACCCGGAGCACACCATCATCACTATCTCGGAGCGGGAATCCGGAAAGGTGGCCGCGTACCCGCACCTTCCCATAGCGCTGACCGAGGACACCCCCATCCCAACAGACAACATTGAGGCCGCCATCGCGGAACTTGCCAGGACTGTCGGCTCCACCGTGCCCGGACTGCCCGCACAGCCGGGCCTGGACATCCTGCGCAAGGTGCCTCCGCGGTTCCGCAGCATGGGCGCCCCGGCCGGGGTCCGGCACCTGCCGGACGGCACCGTCGACTACGCCGGAGCCATTGCCGCATCCCTGCGGGACCTCGATACCTCATACCTGGCCGTTCAAGGACCCCCGGGAACGGGCAAGACCCACATCGGCGCGCATGTGATCGGCGAGCTGGTGCGGGCGGGCTGGAAGGTGGGGGTGGTTGCGCAGTCGCACAATGTGGTGGAAAACCTCCTCTGCCGAGCCGTCGAGGCGGGCCGCGTGGACCCTTCGCTTGTGGCCAAAAAGCTCGCCGCGCCCCACTCTGTCCCGTGGACGGCAACGGATGAGCGTGATGTGGGACGCATGCTGGCCGCACCCGGCGGCTGCCTGGTGGGCGGCACCGCATGGACCATGACCGGCAAGGAAGTCCCCGCCGGGTCCCTGGACCTGCTGGTGATCGACGAAGCCGGCCAGTTCTCGCTGGCCAACACCCTGGCGGTCTCCCGCGCGGCGAAACGCCTCCTCTTGTTGGGCGATCCGCAGCAGCTCCCCCAGGTCACCCAAGGGGCACATCCGGAACCAGTGGACGAATCAGCCCTGGGCTGGCTCGCCGCGGGGCATGCGACCCTCCCCGCAAGCCTGGGCTACTTCCTCGCCGATACCTGGCGGATGCACCCGGAGCTGTGCAGGGCAGTTTCGAACCTCAGCTACGACGGCAAGCTGCAGTCCGCACCGGCCGCGGGCCAGCGCGAACTCGATGGGCTGCCGCCCGGGGTGGAGACGGTGTTCGTCAACCACAGTGGCAATGCCACAGCGTCCAAGGAAGAGGCGGAGGAAGTGGTGCGGCAGGCGCGCCGCCACCTCGGCCTGAAGTGGACCTCCGGCCCGGACGCGGGGTCACGGCCGCTGGAGCAGCAGGACCTGATGGTGGTGGCCGCCTACAACGCCCAGGTGCATTTGGTCCGGAGGGCGTTGGCCGAAGCCGGGCTGCCGGAGGTGAAGGTGGGCACGGTGGACAAGTTCCAGGGCCAGGAAGCCCCGGTAGTGTTCGTCTCCATGGCGTGTTCGGCGGTAGCGGAGGCTCCGCGCGGCGCGGAATTCCTGCTCAACCGGAACCGCATCAATGTGGCAGTCTCGCGCGGGCAGTGGCGGGCCGTCATCATCCGCTCCCCCGAACTCACCAGCTATATGCCGCACAAACCGGCGGCACTGGAGGAACTCGGCGCCTTCATCGGCCTCAGCCCGCGGGAGTAGTCGCGGCGGGCGCCGGGGCGCAAGCTTGGGACGGGGCGGTCAGTGCGCCCGGAAACCGCGGAAGTGTCCCCCGGCCCGGGACGTTGACCCGTCCACCCGTTCCACCCGGCCCGGGGTGCTGCCGGAGTTGAGCCACTCCAGGAGCTGCCGGACCTTGGGCTCGGGTCCTTCGGCCACGACTGACACCGATCCGTCGTCGCGGTTGGCCACCTCACCGGACAATCCCAGTTCCTCCGCTTTGGCCATGGTCCAGTACCGGAAGCCCACACCTTGGACCATGCCGAGCACCCGGGCATCCAGCCGCACGGCATCCCCAGCCGAACCGTCCTTCGGTGTCCCTGCGTGCCTGCCCATGGTGTTCCTCCTCGGGACCGGCCAACTTCCTCCCGGCCGCGGCACCTAACGCACTGAAGGCGCGGCTTCCTGCCAGGGCCGGGAGGAGATACCGGCTAGTTGATGGTGATGTCGCGGGTGGCGTGGTTGTAGCGGATGGTCACCGTGCCGCCGGCGTGGTGCAGTTCGTGGTTGGGGCCGTCAAACGCACCGAAAGCACCATAGTTTTCGTCCCACGAGCGGTTCAGGGCGATCTTGAAGGTGTAGTAACCGGCAGGAAGCTCGGCGCTCTTCTTCCAGAGCTGGTCCAGGAAGTCGAACTCCATCTGCGCTTCGTCGTACTGCGGCGCCCAGTTCTCCGGTGCGCCCAGGATGGTGTTGAAGTCGCCGGCCAGTGCCACGGCCTCCGGCTGCGGGTGGGTTTCGACATCCGGACCCTCGAACGGTTCGGTTGCGGGCACCGCGGTTTCGGCCTTGGCCTTCGCCGGCGCCTTCTTCCGGACAGCCTTCACCACAGGTTCCACGGCGTCTTCGATGGCCTTGGCGGTCTTGCCCACAGCGGCGGCCGCCTTCTTGGCCGGCGCTTTCCTGGCGGGAGCCCTCTTCGCCGCTTTGGCGTCATCCTTGGCGGGAACTTCCAGGACGGAAGCAGCTGCGGAGACCGGGCGGACAAAGCCTTCGGGAGCGGTGGGGACCGGCGTGTCGGCAGGGACGGGCGTGCCGGCGTCGAGCGCTGACGCGAAGGAAACCGCGTCAGGGAAGGCAACCGTGGCGCGCATCCCGTCCTCGGTGATGGTCCAGCCGGTACGGCCCTTGACCAGCCAGCCGGCCTTGACCAGTTTGGCGGTCGCCGAGGTGAGGGTCTTGTGGCCACGGGGAATTCCGCCGCTGAGGAGTTCGGCTTCGTGCTCGTTGAAAGGCACGCGGGCCGTTGCTTCCGCCAGGACCTGGCCAGCATTCAGTGCATCGCCGGACCACACGCCTTCGGTCAGGACATCCAGGACGGTCTTGAGACGAAGATAGGTGTTTTCTGCGGTGGACTTGGCCATGATTCCCCTTATATAAAAGCGATCGGTCTTAGGCATCTTGCCAACTGCCTATTAAATCGCGCGACTTTAATTGGTTAACTCTGCGTGTCGTGACCGACTATGAAGCGGATAGTCCCGCAAGTGAGGCGGAGGTCTCGGGTAAGGGCCGGCTGCATAACCCTCAAGCGCTGACATGGGTGCTGCCTTGCACTCCCCAGACACGCCTGCGGCTCCCAGTTTACCGGCCCGGGAGCCGCACTGTTGCCCGCGGCACAGCGGGTGCTCAGGCGGTGGCTTCCCGGCTGTTCAATTCCTCCAGCAGCTCCGCTTTCCGCTCCTCCGAGGCGAAGGAAGAGTGGATGGAATTCGCCGCCAAGCGGGCCCTGTCAAAGTCGGACAGCTCAAACACCGCGGTCAGTTGGGCGAAGTTGTCATCCACGTAACCGCCGAAGTACGCAGGATCGTCCGAATTGACCGAGACGTTCAGGCCCGCGGCCAGCATGGCGGGCAAGGGATGGTCAGCGAGCGTGTCCACTGCCCTCAACCGCACGTTGGACAGCGGGCAGACGGTGAGGGGAACCCGGGCATCAACCAGGCGCTCCACCAGGTCGGCGTCATCCATGCAGCGGATACCGTGGTCGATGCGTTCCACGCCCAGGAGGTCCAGGGCCTCAATGATGTACGACGCCGGGCCTTCCTCCCCTGCGTGCGCCGTCAGCCGGAGGCCGGCCGCGCGGGCCTTTGCATAAAGCCGCTCGAACTTGGAAGGCGGGTTTCCGACCTCGGCCGAGTCCAGGCCGATGGCTCCGATGGGAGCGTCCATGGCCAGCAGCCCCTCCAGGACTTCCAACGCCGAGTCTTCCGGAAGGTCCCGGAGGAAAGCGGCAATGAGCATGGTGGAGATGCCGTAGTCCTCCCGGGACGTGGCCAGGACCGAGGCCACGCCGTTGACGCATGCTTCCAGCGGGACGCCGCGGGACAGGTGTGCCTGGGGGTCCATCATGATTTCGGCGTGCCGGACACCGGCGGCGGCCGCCCGCTCAAGGTAGGCACGGGTCATGTCCGCGAAGTCCTGCTCGGTACGCAGCACGGCCATGTTGGCGTAGTAGAGGTCCAGGAATGACTGCAGGTCCGTGAACTCGTACTTTTCGCGGAGTTCTTCCAACCCGGAGTAAGGCAGGACAATGCCGTTGCGCTCGGCCAGGGCAAAGATGAGCTCGGGCTGAAGCGTACCTTCGATATGCAGGTGCAGTTCGGCCACCGGGAGGGGCTTGGTGGGGACCGCGGGTTCCGCGGGGACCCCTTCGGATTCGGGCATGGTGCTGCCGCCGGCGTAGGTTTCCATCCGGACAGGATAATGCCCGGCGGCCGAATCACCACTAGAGTCAAACCAATGCAGAACGCCAAGCACACTGATGACCTGCAGGACCCGGCTCCCAGCCCCGCCGCGGACGGGTTTGTCCGGGTCCGGGGAGCGCGCGAGAACAACCTCCGGAACGTCGACGTGGATGTCCCCCGTGACGCGATCGTGGCGTTCACCGGCGTCTCGGGCTCGGGCAAGTCGTCCCTGGCGTTTGGCACCATCTACGCCGAGGCGCAGCGGCGCTACTTCGAATCCGTCGCCCCGTATGCCCGCCGCCTCATCCAGCAGGGCCACAACCCCAAGGTGGAGCTGATCAGCGGGTTGCCGCCCGCCGTCGCACTCCAGCAACGCCGCGGCGCCCCCAGCAGCAGGTCCACGGTGGGGACCGTCACTACGCTCTCCAACTCGGTGCGGATGCTCTTCTCGCGCGCCGGCACCTACCCGGAGGGCAGCCCACAGCTGGACTCGGATGCCTTCTCCCCCAATACGGCCGCGGGTGCCTGCAGGGAGTGCCACGGCCTGGGTGTGGCGCACACCGTCACCGAAGCCTCGCTGGTCCCGGACCCGTCGCTGAGCATCCGCGAGGGTGCCATCGCCGCGTGGCCCGGCGCCTGGCAGGGAAAGAACCTGCGGGATATCCTCACCCACCTGGGCTACGACGTCGACATCCCCTGGCGGAAGCTGCCCAAGAAGCACCGGGACTGGATCCTCTTTACGGAGGAGCAGCCGGTGGTGGAAGTCACTCCGCAGCGCGACCGCGTGGCCAAACCGTACAAGGGCCGGTTCTGGAGCGCCAGGAGCTACGTCCTCCACACCCTGGCCGATTCGCAGAGCGCGTCCATGCGCGAACGCGTGCTTGCATACATGGAATCCGGTCCGTGCCCCCTGTGCGGCGGCAGCGGCCTGCGGCCTGAGGCCTTGGCAGTGACGTTCGCGGGGCGGACGATCGCCGAGCTCAACGCGGTACCACTGACAGAGCTGGCGGGCATCATCCGCCCCACCACCGAGCTGGCCTCAGCCGGGACGGCGTCCAGGAAGCAGTCTTCCGGCGAAGCCAACGAGGTGGCCGTCGCCATCACCCGCGACCTGCTCCAGCGCGTCACCGTTTTGCTGGACCTGGGGCTGGGCTACCTGGCCTTGGGCCGCTCCACGCCCACGCTCTCCCCCGGCGAGATGCAGCGGCTGCGGATCGCCACCCAGCTGCGCTCCGGGCTGTTCGGCGTGGTCTACGTGCTCGATGAGCCCTCTGCAGGGCTCCATCCTGCCGATGCAGAGCCCCTTTTGGAGGTGCTGGAGCAACTGAAATCTTCCGGCAATTCGGTGTTCGTGGTGGAGCACAACATGGACGTTGTCCGCCACGCCGATTGGCTGGTGGACGTGGGTCCGCGCGCCGGCGAGGGCGGCGGCGAGGTGCTCTACAGCGGTCCGGTGGACGGGCTGGCCGGAGTGGAGGACTCGGTCACCAGGCCGTACCTGTTCCCGGATCTCTCCGGTCAGGAAGCGGACGACGACGCCCCGGGCCGTGACCGCGAACCGGCAGGCTGGCTGGAGCTGCGGGACATCAGCCGCCACAACCTGCAAGGCCTCGACGCTGAGTTCCCCCTGGGTGTCCTGACCGCTGTCACAGGCGTCTCCGGGTCCGGCAAATCCACGCTTGTCAGCCAGGTCCTGGCCGAGGTGGCAGGAGGCTGGCTGCGTCCCGACGGGCCGGGCGCCGTTTCCACGGGCGCAGCCGACGGCGGAGTGGACGAAGGGGAGCTCAGCGCCCCGCTCAGCGTCGGCCCGGTGTCCGGACTGGAACACATCGACCGGCTGGTAAAAGTTGACCAGAAACCGATCGGACGGACGCCGCGTTCCAACCTGGCCACCTACACCGGGCTCTTCGACGCGGTCCGGAAAGTCTTCGCCGCCACGGATGAAGCCAAGGCCCGCGGCTACGGCGCCGGGCGGTTCTCCTTCAACGTGGCCGGCGGACGCTGCGAGACCTGCCAGGGCGAGGGGTTCGTGGCGGTGGAACTGCTGTTCCTGCCCGGCAGCTACGGCCCGTGCCCGGAGTGCGGCGGGTCCCGCTACAACCCCGAAACCCTTGAGGTGGAATATCACGGCCTGAACGTGGCCCAGGTCCTGGCCATGACCGTGGACGCCGCCTCCGAGTTCCTGGCGGACGTTCCTGCCGCGGCGAGGAGCCTTACGAGCCTGCGCGACGTCGGCTTGGGCTACCTGCGGCTGGGACAGCCCGCCACGGAGCTTTCCGGCGGCGAGGCGCAGCGGATCAAGCTCGCCACAGAACTGCAGCGGGCGCAGCGCGGACACACCCTCTACCTGCTCGATGAGCCCACCACCGGGCTGCACCCTGCGGACGTGCAGCTGCTGATGGCACAGCTCCACGGCCTGGTGGACGCCGGAAACTCCGTGGTGGTGGTTGAACACGATATGGCCGTTGTGGCCGGTGCTGACTGGGTCATTGATCTTGGGCCGTCCGGAGGGGACAAAGGCGGCAGCATCATGGCCGCGGGCACACCTGCGGCTGTCGCGCAGTCCGTGGAAAGCCGGAGCGCTCCCTACCTGGCAACCGCACTCGGCCGGGAAACTGCCAGCCAACACCCGGCCCAGTCCCGATTTGATAACGCCAAGGCTATGTCTTAGCGTGAAATGCATGCCCGTTTGGCGGGCTTTTTGATTGCCCGGTGCTGCCTCCACCAGAACTGCCCAGCGGCAGCCACCGACGTTGACCTCTATTTGTCAGGGGTGGGCAGTAGCGCGACGATCTCCGGGGACGGAACCAGCGCTGGTGGCCCTCGGGAGCATCACATCATGAACAACACCAAATTCCGTACTGCCGCACGCCGTGGAATCACCCTTGCCGCCGTCTCAGCGGCAGGCCTGGCCCTCTCCGCCACCGCCGCCAACGCGGCAACCCCCACCTCCACCTGGGACTCGCTGGCCCAGTGCGAGAGCGGTGGCAACTGGTCCACCAACACCGGCAACGGCTTCTCCGGCGGTTTGCAGTTCACCTCAAGCACGTGGGCTGCCTACGGCGGCACCGGCTCGCCGGCGGACGCCAGCCGCGAACAGCAGATCGCGGTGGCCGAACGGGTCCAGGCTTCCCAGGGCTGGGGCGCATGGCCCTCCTGCGCGTCGCAGCTCGGCCTGAGCGGCGGGGGCGGTGCACCGGTGCAGAGCGCGCCCGTCCAGAGCGCCCCGGTCAAGCAGGCCACGCAGGTGCAGAGCGCTCCTGTGCAGCAGGCACCGCGGCACGCAACGTCCGTTCCGCTCAGCGGTGAAACCTACACCCTGCAGGCCGGCGACACCCTGAGCATCGTTGCCCAGAAGCTGGGGATCCAGGGCGGCTGGCAGCACCTTGCCGACGCCAACCTGGATACCATTTCCGATCCGAACCTGGTGTTCGAAGGACAGGTCATCCAGCTCCCCGCGTAACGGCAGCGGCCTTGGCCGCACCGCCTCCCAAGGCGCCACAGACAGGTCGGCGATAGACAAATTCCGTTGACCAAAGACGACGCCGGCAGGCCCCCACAAGGGGTGTGCCGGCGTCGTTCTTTTTAAGCCGGTGTCCGCTGCCGCGGCGGGGACGCGCCGGTCAGTCAGGCGGCGGGCAGTTCGCGGACGATCCGCACCTTCCAGGCGGACTCGTCGCTGGTATCCAGCAGCGCCACCGTTCCGTGCGCCAGGTTCAATGCCACCCGCTTGACGGCCAGCAGTTCCAGGTAGAGGTGCTCGTTCATGCGGCTGGGGGTGTCGATCATGTACTTCACGGCGTCGCGAACCTTGCGGTAGTTGGCGCTGCGTTCGCGATGCATGTGCAGTTCCAGCGCGGAGCGCTGCTTGAGCCGGGGCTCGTGCCGGTTCAGCAGTGTCACGGCGCTGTGTACCGCGACGACGAGGGTGAGCGAGACGGCGTAGATCCACCATCCGCTCGAGAGCAGGAACAGGGGCAGGTTTCCGATGGCGACCAGCGCGATCACCACGCGCAGGGCGGCTATCCGGCGGACGGTCCGGGCGACGGCGGCCATGCCGTCGCGGAAACGGTGTTGGTCCTTCCGGGCGGCTGCGGGATCGATGGTGAACTCGTCGAGGACCAGGATGCCCTGGGCTTCGGGGCCGAGCATCTGTCCGTAGCGGGGCAGCGCCGGGCGGGCGGCGGCTGTGGACTTTTCAGGTGTAGATGTCATGAGTGAGCTTCCAAAACGCTGGGGTGGTTGCCGAGATCTTAGTGGTTTAACCTGGGAGCCGTATGTATGCGTCCAATATCTGGACAAGCTTGGTGGCGGAGACCGCGCCACGGGCCGGCCAGGGGATGTGGCCGCCGGCACAGCAATTGGCACTTCCGCCGGCTGCCGTCAGACTGAATGGATGCAAACTTTCCTCCCGTACCCTGACTTCCGCCAAAGCGCCGCAGCCCTGGACACCGCGCGGCTGGGCAAGCAGCGGGTTGAAGCGCTGCAAACCCTCCGTGCCCTGGTGATCCCCGAATACGGCTGGCAGACCCACCCGGCGATCCGGATGTGGATGGGCCACGTTCCTGCCCTCACCATGTATGGGCTCGCGATGGTGGACGAGTGGATGGAACGGGGCCACCCGGATAACACACGGGCCAACATCGCCGAGTTCGCGCCGCAGGCAGCCCACCCGGACTACGCCGCCAAGATCATCATGCCGCCGTGGCTCGGGGAGCCCGACTTCCACCTGAGCCACCGGTCCAAGCTGGTGCACAAGGAACCCAAGTTCTACGCCTCCGTTTTCCCGGACGCCATTCCGGCAATGGACTACGTCTGGCCGGAGCCGCGGCACGAATTCCTGCCGCAGGAGCCGGACGGAGACCTGTTGTGGATCCTCCGCGACCCTCACGACGACGTCGACCCGCAGTCGCTCACCACGGTGGCACTTCCGCCGGTGAACCGGAACGCCTCCGCAGCGGCGTCAGCCGGGGACGATGGTTACGCCCCGGTCTATGTTGACGACGGTTCCCGACGTCCGTCCCGCGCCCCGAAGAAGGCGCCGCCCAGGCCCCAGGTGAAGAAGCCCACCCGCAAACGGCAGGCGCAGGAGGAGGCATTCCGCACCCTCCCAGGGAAGACGCCCGTCGCTGTCCCGCTGGAACACGGGGCAAAGTTCGCGCTCGGCCAGGTAGTGGGCCGTCCGATCAACCTCGATGACGGCCGCTTTGGCAGGACTTTCGAGGTTTTGGAGATCATGGACCGTTCGGCATTCGCCTACCCCGCCCTGCTGCAGGACCCCCGGGTGTTCTTTCCGGTCGAGGCCCCGTAGCCATGACTGTTTTGCTGGCAGGGTGCGGCGACCTGGGCACCGAGGCGGGCCTGCGGTTCGCCGCCCTTGGCCACAGGGTCATAGGGTGGCGGCGGTCCCCCGAAAAACTGCCGGCAGCCATCGAGGGAGCCGCGGCAGACTTGGGATCCGCAGACCTGCCGCCGATCCCGGCGGACACCACCGCCGTCGTCATCGCCGTTGCGGCTGATGCCCCCTCAGAGGAGGCATACCGTGCTGCGTATGTACGCGGCGTGGCACATGTGCTGGATGCGCTGGAGCGGGACGGCGTGACACCGGAACGCGTCCTCTTTGTGTCTTCCACGGCGGTGTACGGGGACGCAGCGGGCGGCTGGGTGGATGAGGCCACGGAGCCGAACCCGGGTGGTTTCTCCGGGAAGGTGCTGCTTGAGGCCGAGGAGCTCCTGCACGGCCGGCTTTCCGGCAGGAGCGCCACCACGGCCCTCAGGCTGGGTGGCATCTACGGACCCGGCCGGACCAGGCTGATCGACCAGGTGCGGAGCGGCTCCGCCGTCATTCCGGACGATGTGCGCTACACCAACAGGATCCACCGGGATGACGCCGCGGCGGCGATCGTGCACCTGGCCACCATGGCGGATGTCCCTGCTCCGGTTTACGTCGGTGTGGACGACGAACCGGCCGATCTGGGTGCCGTACTGCGTTTCCTGGCGTCCGAACTCGGGCTGCCCGAACCCCAGGCGGGCGATGCTGGTCCCGCCCGCGGCGGCAACAAGCGCTGCCGGAACGACTTGCTCCGAAGCACCGGGTTCAACTTCACGTTTCCCACCTTCCGGGAAGGGTACAGGGACGTCATCGCAGGAAACGGCAGCCGCCATCCGTAGCCCGGCCCCGTGCCCCAGTCGGTTCCACGTCGGGCGGCACATGCCAGGCTCTAAGTAAGGCAGGGAATGGAATTCAGGCAGATCATTGAAGCCACCGGCCAGCTGGTCGATTTTGCAGGGGTTGCGGTCATGGTGATTGGGGCCTTGGTGTCCCTCCCGCTGGCGATCCGCGGTTACCAGCCCCGGCAGGTCCCGGCCGGGGCGAAGAGACTGAGCTTCTACCGCTCCTACCGCCAGTCGCTGGGCCGTTCGATCCTCCTGGGCCTTGAATTACTGGTCGCTGCGGACATCATCCGCACTGTCGCGGTCACTCCGACGTTCGAAAGCGTCGGGGTGTTGGCCGTCATTGTGCTGATCAGGACCTTCCTCAGCTTTTCCCTGGAGCTTGAGATCACGGGTCGCTGGCCTTGGCAAAAGGACCCGGCGGCAGCCCACCCCGGAGCCTCCGCCCCTGCCGGATAAGGGCGCCTGGGACCGCGCCGTCGGGCCCATCCCTGGCAGGGGCTAATCCGCGCCTGGGAATACAGGTTTGCGCTACGCCCCGCCGTTACCCTTGCAACGTCCGTTAGGCTTCAGCCATGGCTGAAACTCTTCGCACCAAAGCGTCCGAACTGCTCCGACTCCATCAGGCCCCTGAGATCCTTCAAGTGGTCAACGTGTGGGATGCCATCACCGCCAAAGTCATCACGGACGTCCCGGGCACCACCGCCCTCGCCACGGCAAGCCACTCCATCGCGGCCTCGCTGGGCTACGAAGACGGCGAGAACATTCCCGTCGACGAGATGATCGCCGCCGTTGGCCGCATCGCCGCCGCCTCGCATCTTCCCGTCAGTGCCGATCTGGAGTCCGGCTACGGCAACCCCGGGGAGACCACCCGCAAGGCCATCGGCGTCGGCATCGTCGGGGCAAACATCGAGGACCAGATGAGGCCGCTGGCGGATGCGGTCAACCAAATGTCAGCAGTGGTGCACGCCGCGTCAACGGAAGGGATCGATTTCGTCCTTAACGCCAGGACCGACGCCTTCCTCAAGGGCAAGGACCGGGACGCCGGCGAGGTGCTGGCGGACGCCATCGCCCGCGGCAGGGCCTTCCTGGACGTGGGTGCCACTACAGTCTTCGTGCCCGGGCTGCTGGATGAGCCTACCGTCACCGCGTTGGTCGAGGGTATTGGCTGGAACAAGGTCTCCGTCATCAACGTCCCCGGGTCCCTTCCCCCGGCCCGGCTGCAGGAACTGGGCGTTGCCCGCATCTCCTACGGTCCGTGGACACAGCGCGTGGCACTGACCGCACTGGCCGACACCGCGGCCGCGTTGCTCGCCGGCGGACAGCTTCCCGAGAACACGCGTCCCTTGAACTAGGAGCGTCGGCGGCCGTGCCCAGCGAAGGAGTCGATTGACTGTGACCGGAAGTGCAAGTGCGGCAGGAGTGTGGCCGCGGCCTCCGGAACTTCCTGCGCCGGTGTTCTCCGACCAACGCTGGCTTGAGGCCGTTTTCCTTCACTGGCGTATCCCGGAGGCGGAGGCAGCGGCGTTCATGCCTGAGGGAATCCGGCCGGACGTGTTCGACGGCAGTTCCTGGGTGGGTTTGATCGGCTTTCGCATGGAGCAGGCGGGGCTTGGGCGCGGCCCAGGCGTTCCGTACTTGGGCAGCTTCAACGAGGTGAACGTCCGGCTGTACTCCCGTGAGCCGGACGGGACCCGCGGAGTGGTGTTCCTGAGCCTGGATGCGAACCGGCTGCCGGTGGTCCTGGCCACACGGGCGGCTGGCATCCCCTACGTCTGGTCGCGTATCCGGCAACGTCCGCCCTTTCCGGACGCCAGGAGCCGAACACAGCATCCCGGCGGAGACGCTGCCGGGTCCACTGATGAATTTCCAGTCGGCTACACCGTGCGCCGGTTTGGCAGCACGGGAGCACGGAGCGACTTCGTGGTCGTCCCCAAGCTCCGGGAGCCGGCCACTGATTCCCTGTCTGTCTTCCTGACCGCGAGGTTCGGGATGCACGGCCGCTTTTTGGGCCGGACCGCCTACGTGCCGAACACCCACCAGGCGTGGCCGCTCTTCCACGCGGAGGTGCGGCAGCTAACCGATGGACTGATTGGAGCTGCCGGGATCACTGTTGACGGGCCGCCGGATTCAGTGCTCTATTCGCCGGGAGTCGGGACCAGGTTCGGACGGCCGCGCATGATCGGTGGGCCCGGATAACAGCGTGTCCGGGCTCACCGCAAGGCTGCTAAGCCAGGCCGGCTTTCCGGAGCGCCTCGGCCATGGCCGTATTGCTGCCGGGCTGGGGTTTGGGAGCCGACCGGACAGAGCCGGGCGCTCCGGCCGCTTGCTTTGGCTGTTGGCGGTCGGGGCGGTCACCACGCTCGCCGCGGTCAGGTTTTCCGCCGCGCTCAGGCTTTCCGGTCCGCTCCGTCTTACCGGCGCCCGGGCCGCGCCGCCCCGAAGCTGCCCCGCCGTCGGCCGGTTCGTCGTCGAGCCTTAGGGTCAGCGAAATCCGCTTCCGTTCCGGATCAGCCTCCAAGACTTTGACGCGCACCACTTGCCCGGACTTGACCACCTCGCGGGGGTCGGAGACGAACCGGTTGGCCAAGGCCGAAACGTGAACCAGTCCGTCCTGGTGCACTCCCACGTCCACGAACGCCCCGAACGCCGCAACGTTGGTCACCGTCCCCTCCAGGACCATGCCGGGCTTGAGGTCCGAGATCTTCTCGATCCCCTCCGAGAAGGTGGCTGCGGCGAAGGCGGGGCGTGGGTCCCGGCCGGGTTTATCCAGCTCGGCCAGGATGTCCTTGACCGTGGGGAGCCCGAAGGTATCGTCGACGAAGTTCCGGGGGTCCAGGGATGACGCGGGCGCCGACCCGGCGGCCACCAGAATCTTCCTCGCCACGGCGTACGATTCCGGGTGCACGCTTGAGGCGTCGAGCGGCTCCGCTCCCCCGGTGATCCGGAGGAAGCCGGCGCATTGCTCGAACGCCTTGGCGCCCAGCCGCGGGACCTTCTTCAGGTCGGTACGCTTGGAGAAGGGCCCGTGTTCATTGCGGTACGCCACGATGTTTTCACTCAGCAACGGTCCGACGCCGGCCACCCGGCTCAACAGCGCGGGTGAAGCTGTGTTGACGTCCACGCCCACGGCGTTCACGCAGTCCTCCACCACTGCGTCAAGGCTCCGGTCCAGCTTGGACGCTGTCACGTCATGCTGGTACTGGCCCACGCCGATGGACTTGGGATCGATCTTGACGAGTTCGGCGAGTGGATCCTGCAGGCGCCTGGCAATGGACACGGCGCCGCGGAGCGAAACGTCCATCCCCGGGAGTTCGGCGGCTGCGAGCGCCGACGCTGAGTAGACCGAGGCGCCGGCTTCCGACACGACGAGCTTTTGTGGCTTTCGGTCCACGTCCGGCAGCAGCTTGATCAGTTCCGCGGCGAGCTTGTCCGTCTCGCGCGACGCGGTCCCGTTGCCGATCGCCACGAGTTCGACCGAGTGCCGGCGGGCCAAGTGCACCAGGGTGGTTAGGGCTTCGTCCCATTTTCGCGCCGGCGCGTGCGGGTACACCGTGTCCGTGGCGACGACTTTGCCGGTACCGTCCACGACGGCGACTTTCACTCCGGTCCGCAGCCCGGGGTCCAGTCCCAGGGTGGCACGGTTCCCTGCGGGGGCGGCCAGGAGGACGTCGCGCAGGTTGGCGGCGAACACCCGCACCGCTTCGTCCTCCGCTGCGGCGAACATCCGGCCCCGGAGGTCGGCGGTGAGCCGGGCAAGGACGCGGGAACGCCATGCCATCTGGGCGGTCTGCAGCAACCAGGCGTCGGCGGGACGGCCACGGTCGGCGACGCCGAGGAACCTGGCCACCGCGGACTCGTAGCGTGCGCGGGCGGCGGTCAGCGCGGCGTCGTCGGAGGGGTCGGCTTCGGTGAGATCCAGGTCCAGGATGCCGTCTTTCTCGCCGCGAAGCAGCGCCAGCACCCGGTGGGACGGCATCCGGTCCGGGGCCTGCGCAAATTCGAAGTAGTCAGAGAACTTCTGGCCCTCGGATTCCTTGCCCTTCTTGACGCGGGACACCATCCGGCCCTGGCTCCACAGCCGGTCCCGCAGGGTGGCGGCAAGGTCCGGATCCTGGGCCACCCGCTCCACCAGGATGGCCCTGGCACCAGCGAGCGCCGCGGCGGCATCGTCAATGGAGTGCTCAGTATTGAGGTACTTTGCGGCCTCCCGTTCAGGGTGGAGGTCCGGGCGCTTCAGCAGCGCGTCCGCGAGCGGTTCCAGTCCGGCTTCCCGGGCAATCTGGGCCTTGGTGCGTCGCTTGGACTTGAACGGCAGGTAGATGTCCTCCAGCCTGGACTTGGTGTCCGCCGCCAGGATCGCCCTGCGGAGCTCCGGCGTCAACTGGCCTTGCGCCTCAACCGCTTCAAGCACTGTTCGACGCCGGTCCTCGAGTTCGCGGAGGTAGCGGAGGCGTTCGTCGAGGTCGCGGAGTTGGGTGTCGTCGAGCGTCCCCGTGGCTTCCTTGCGGTACCTGGCGATGAAGGGGACGGTTGACCCGGCGTCAAGCAGTCCTACCGCCGCCTTCACCTGCCAGGCCTTGACCCCCAGTTCATCGGCGATCTGGCCGTAGATGGGGTCCTCGGCGGTCACGGCTGAGGGGTTGGAAGCGGGGGAAGGCACAGGCTGTTGGGTCACCAGAACATCTTGCCCTACCGGCCCGCATGGCTCCACCGGGGCCCGGCACCGACCGGCAAGCGCCAGCAAAAGCGAGTATTCCACTCGGGCCCGCAAAGTGCTGTAGTGGTCTTGCAGTCACTGGCACCCATGCTCGAGGAAGAGGCCACCATGCGGGAACTGCTTGTCGTGTTTCAGGAGGGGTTTGAAGAAGCCAACATCACCGTGACGGTCAACGGCAAAGTCGTGCGCAGGGACACGGATGTTTCCACCAATCCGTTGCTGGGCATCGCCTCTGAAGTTTCGGTGGAGCTTCCGGCCAAGGGCGCCCAGGTGGGAGTTGAAGTCACCAACCGCGGGCTCAAGGCCATCACCAAGGTCAGCGGCAGGCCCAAAAGCGTGCTGGTCTCCATTGAGGACGGCAGGCTGCTGATGCGGGAGGGCACTGGCCGTGAGGCCGTGATGTGAGCCGGATGCCGACTCACAAAGTGGCTCTGGCAGGAGTCCATTCGTTGGAGTATCATCTGATCACCGCCGGCTTCCGAGGGAGTCCGGCGGGCCACATAAATTCTCAGCCGCAGGCCGTCGGATGGCCTCGCGGCATTGCTGCCCGGGACCAGCACCCCTGACAGCCAACGACGGCGGCACCCACGCTGGGTGCCGCCGTCGTCGTTTGATTCGGGTTGGCCGGGGAAATGCCTAGCCCTGGTACACCGGGTAATCCGTGTAGCCGGTGGCGCCTTCTGCGTAGAAGGTGGACGGGTCCGGCTCGTTCAGCGGAAGGCTTTCCTTCCAGCGGCGGGCCAGGTCCGGGTTGGCGATGGCCGGGCGTCCCACCACCACGGCGTCCGCGTGGCCGTCGGCCACCAGGGTCACGGCTTCTTCCTTCGTGGTGATCACGCTGAAGCCGGTGTTGACCAGGAAGGGGCCGCCGAAGCGTTCGCGGAGGTCCTGGACCAGTTCGCCGGTGGGCTCGTGGTGCAGGATGCTCAGGTACGCCAGGTTGAGCGGCGCGATGCTGTCCACCAGGACCTCGTAGGTGTCACGGACATCCGCTGCATCCGTTTCGGAGATGCCCTGGACGTTGTGCTCGGGGGAAATGCGCAGGCCCACCCGGTTGGCGCCGAGGGCTGCCACCACGGCGTTGACGGTTTCGATGACGAAGCGGGCACGGTTCTCCGGTGATCCGCCATAGCTGTCAGTGCGGACGTTGGAATTGGGGGCCAGGAATTCGTGCAGGAGGTAGCCGTTGGCCGAGTGCAGTTCCACGCCGTCGAAGCCTGCCTCGATGGCGTTCAGTGAGGCGTTGACGAATTCCTGGATGACCATGGGGAGTTCGTCGGTGGTCAGCGCGTGCGGCACAGGGTACGGCTTCTTGCCTTCGGGAGTGCGGACGACGCCGTCAATGGCCACCGCGCTGGGGGCGACGATTTCCAGGCCCCCGGTGATGTCCGAATGGGAAACCCGTCCGCCGTGCATGATCTGGGCGAACATGTGGCCGCCCTCGGCGTGGACGGCATCCGTTACCTTCTTCCAGCCGGCGACCTGTTCCTCGGTGACGATTCCGGGCTGGCCGGGGTATGCCTGGCCGGCGGGAGTGGGGTAGGTGCCCTCGCTGACGATGAGGCCCAGGGAAGCGCGCTGGCGGTAGTGTTCCGCCAGGAGCGGGCCCGGGACGCCCTTTTCGCCTGCGCGGAGGCGGGTCAGGGGCGCCATCACCAGGCGGTTGGGAAGTTCGAGTTCGCCGAGGGTGAGGGGGGAAAACAGCATGCGCAGTTCCTTTCGAAGGCTGGAGACGTACTGTCCATGCCAACTGTAGGGCGCGTGCAACTATTCCTTCTGGGACCGGGATCACATTCTTGGACTTTGGGCGTTCGGATCCGGGAGCGGGCTCAGCGCGGTGTCACGGCACCTGGGCAACCTTGGCCTTGGGGGTTGGCGTTGCAGTCGTCCGCGTAGTTGCGGGTGAGCGAACGCCAGACGCTGATGCCTTCCGGCGGGGCGCTGAACTGGCCTTGGCCCGGGATGGGCAATGGTGGACCGGAATTCACCGAGTACGTGCCTTGGAAGGACGTCGTCAGCACCACCTGGAAATCCCCGGTTGCGGCGTAGGCGTGGCTGGTCCGCGTCTTTTCTCCCCACCGATCCTGCGGGAGGGGACCGCCCATAGACGGCTGGGGGCCGAACACAGTCCCGTCACCGTAGTTCCAGGTGTACTGGACGGGTGTTGCCACGACATGGACCTGCTGGCCGAACATGGTGATGTCGAACTGCTGCTCGACGGCCTCCGCGTAGAAATTGGTTTCGGCGCCACGCAGAGTATTGGGGCTGGGCTGGGCCACGACGATGCCCGCATTCACAGGCAGGTTCTGGAATTGCCGTTGAATGTCCGCAGCGATCCGTGGCAGGAGATCCTCCGGTTTGGCATCAAAGAAACAGGTAGGCCCAGAATGGTAAGTCCACGTTGGATTCGTTATACCGGCCGGGGCCCGGTACCAAACGACGGGAATACCATCTTCGCCCTCAGGTCCGCCTTTACATGCGAGGTCCCGACCTAAACAAGGGGTAGCAAATTCGCCCCCATCGAGGTCGCACTGGTACTCATACTTGTACTGGTACGGGTCAGCCTCAGGAGCACCGTCCTCAGTCTGTTCGAAGACGCCGGTCGCCGGGTTTGGGCGCCAACCGCCACCCACGTTTGCACCATTGCCAGACCATCCCGAGCCGATGGACGGGGAATCGTCCGCTGCCGCCGTGGTCAGGGAAAGGTTCAATATCAAGCACACAAGAAGTCCCACGATCGAAGGCCTGCCACGCAGAAGTGACCACATTACTTCACCATGTGTTCGACCGTTTGAGCTTTCCATTCGTTTCCAACGAACTTAGCCACGAGGATGTCCGGCGTTGTTGGCAGTGCATCCAATCGCCCTTTCACGGCTCCATCAGACAGGTGATAAATGATCGCTTCCTGCTTCACCTGTGCAATGGCTTGATATGTGGACGGTTGGCTCTGTACAAAATTACTGTCGACAGCCTCAACGCTCACACGGCCGCCTTCCAGCCAACGACCACTGGAGTGCCAGTCCGTAACCTCTTTCCTGACTCTGAGGCAGCTTGAGCATGACGAATCTGAAACAGCCTCGAGAGGTCCCATTTCACCTGTTTCGTAGGCATATCCAAGCGTGGCGTACCAGTACTTAGCAAACGCCTCGAGCCCTTCCTTCGTCTCCGTCTTCGCAACGTCAGGAAGCACGGGGACCGGGACGTTCTGGGCGGGGCCGGATGCGTCGGCCGGCTTGTAGACGGCGCTGGGCGTCGAGGTTGGGGTGGCCGCGGCGCTTGGCGTGGCGCTCTCCGATGCAGCCGGCGAGGTTGTGCCTGGATCTGCGGGGGATGAGCCCGCGCAGCCGGCCAGCAGGAGCGAGCCCGCAATCACAAGGGCCCCCGCGGTGTACCGCTGCGGACGGGACCAAAAAATGCGCGACGTAAAAGGCTTCTGTAGTGTCATGGGCCGCTATTCCCCCAGTAGTTTCAAGACGGCTTGCTCCGAACAGTGACTTAAGGGTAGCCCAGGTCACAATGTGGCGCTAAGACTTATCCACAGGCCAACGTCCTCGGTTCTACCACCAGCCCGCAGCACAGAAAAGTCATAAAGGAAGCCGGCGCCATCCGGCGCCGGCTTCCTTCCTAAGAAAAGAATGAACCCTGCTATTTCGCGGCCGGCAGCACCAGTTCGCCTGTCTTGTCGGTGGACAAGGCGAGCGACGAAACGTACTGCGGTCCGCCGTCGGGGGCGTCTTGAGCTGAGCGCACCATGTCCGGCCGTTCGAATTCCATCCCGGTCACGTGGCAGAGGAGCTTGGCGTCGCTGGGGTTGCCGTCGGCGTCGAACATGGGGAGCTCAATGCCGTCATCCGTGCGCCGCAGGTAGTACCTCCCCCGGGTGAGCACCGCGAGGACCGGAGGAAGGACCAGCGCCAGGCCCACGGCGAAGATCGGCGAGTACGGCTGGATGGCGGCCCCGAACGCCCCGAAGAAGACAGCGATCGAAACACCGGCTGACACCAGCATCGACAGAAACCCCACCGGGTTCACGGCGTACAGCATGCCGCGGCGGAACTCCGGCACCTTGGGCGAGATCTTGAGCAGGTACTTGTTGATAGCGATATCGGACGCCACCGTGACCACCCAGGCCATGGCGCAGTTGGCGTAGAACCCGAGGATGGTGTTGAGGAAATCGAACATGTTCGCTTCCATCAGGACAAGGGCGATCAGCAGGTTCACCACCACGAACACCATCCGGCCCGGGTAGGTCTTGGTGATCCGGGTGAAAGAGTTGGTCCACGCCAGCGAGCCTGAATAGGCGTTGGTCACGTTGATCTTGATCTGGGAGATGACCACCAGCACCACCGCAAGGGTCATGGCCAGCCAGGCCGGCATCATTTCCTGGTAGACGCCCAGGAACTGGTGAACCGGCTCGTTGGCCGTTGCCGAAGCGGCGGGGTCGAGCGTGGCGATCAGGTAGATGGCAATGAACAGCCCCACGATTTGCTTGATGGCACCGAAAATCACCCAGCCCGGACCGGCCAGGATGACAGCCCGCCACCAGGCTCCCCTGTTGGCCTCCGTACGCGGCGGCATGAACCGGAGGTAGTCGATCTGCTCAGCGATCTGCGCCATCAGCGACAGGCACACCCCGGCGGCAAGCATGACGGATGCCAGGTTGGGGCCGCCGTCCCCGGACGCGCCGGTGTACGCAAAGAAGCTGTCGATGCTCTCGGGGTGGGAGAAGAGCAAGTACCCCACCGGCACCACCATCAGGAGCAGCCAGAGCGGAGTGGTCCACACCTGCAGCTTGGCAAGGGTGTTCATCCCGTAAATGACCAGCGGAATGATGATGATGGTGGACGCGGCGTAGCCCATCCACTGCGGAATTCCGAGCCCCAACTCCAGGCCTTGGGCCATGATGGAGCCTTCCAGCGCGAAGAAAATGAAGGTGAAGGTCGCGAAGATGACGTTGGTGACCACGGACCCGTAGTAGCCGAAACCGGAGCCACGGGTGATCAGGTCCAGGTCGATGTTGTAGCGGGCAGCGTAGTAGGCCAGCGGGAATCCGGTGGCGAAGATGACGACGGCGGCCACCAGAATCCCCAGGATCGCGTTGACCGTTCCGTAGGAAATGCCGATGTTTGCGCCGATCGAGAAGTCTGCAAGATACGCGATGCCGCCCAGCGCGCTGGTGGCCACCACCCCGGCGCTCCACTTGCGGTAGGAGCGCGGCGCGAACCGGAGCGTGTAGTCCTCGAGGCTTTCCTTGGTGGCGTTGAGGGCGGCGGTGTTGCCCGCCGTCGTGGTCGCCGGAGGATGTCCGACGACGGCGGCCCCGGCGGGTGCAGCGGGTTCCAGCAACTGCTGGGTATCCAGGTCCTGGCTCATATGCCTGTCTCTTTCGATGGGAGGGGAACGTCTCGAAGCGACGCTATCCAGCCGAAACGACAGGGCGGTCACGGAACTGTTTCGGCGGCGTTAAGTATTGACTGCAGGTGTCAACAAAGTCCGTGATCCCGCCTTGTATGCGGTCCACAAAAACAGCAGGCGCGCACCGAACTAGCGTCGGAAAGGAAAGGACATGACGGCGAGCCAAAGGACAGCAATGACGAATTCCCCTCCCTTGCAGGACCACTCCATCCTGGAAACGGCCAGGCGGCAGGTCCTTGAACAGGGCGCCGGCCTGGCCCGGGAACAGCTGCTGGAAGTCTTCCGCCTTCCTGACGAGGCACTCCCGGAGCTCCTGGAACTGGCCCACCACGTCCGGTTAAGGCATTGCGGCGAAGACCTGGAAGTGGAAGGCATCATCTCCATCAAGACCGGAGGCTGCCCCGAGGACTGCCATTTCTGCAGCCAATCCGGGCTGTTCGATTCCCCGGTCCGCGGCGTATGGCTGGACATACCGGAACTGGTTAAGGCCGCCAAGGAAACCGCAGCCACCGGCGCTACGGAATTCTGCATCGTGGCTGCTGTCCGCGGCCCCGACATCAAACTCATGAACCAGGTCAAGTTCGCCATCGACCGCATTAGGCAGGAAGTGGACATCAATATCGCCTGCTCCCTGGGCATGCTGACCCGCCGGCAGGTGGAGCAGCTGGCCGGCTGGGGCGTCCACCGCTACAACCACAACCTGGAAACCGCCCGCAGCTTTTTCCCGCAGGTGGTCACCACCCACACCTACGAGGAACGGCTGGAAACCTGCGCCATGATCAAGGATGCCGGCATGGAGCTGTGCTGCGGGGCATTGATCGGGATGGGTGAAACCCTCGAGCAAAGGGCCGAACTCGCCGCGCAACTGGCGGCCCTTGGACCACACGAGGTTCCGCTCAACTTCCTCAACCCCAGGCCGGGCACGCCGCTCCAGGACCAGCCGCTCATGGACGGCAAAGACGCCCTGCGGGCAATCGCGGCTTTCCGGCTGGCCATGCCCGGTACCGTGCTGCGCTACGCCGGCGGCCGCGAACTCACCCTCGGCTTCCTCTGCAGCCCCGTTCCCTGCACGGGAACGCGCCCGCGGAGGAGAACGCGCCCAAGCAGGAGGAGGACGACGGCGGCGACGCACCGCCGTCGTACCACCACAACAGGTGCGCGGACCTTCTCCAGCTGGAGCCGCCGCGCTTCTGCGCGTCGTGCGGCCGCCGGCTCCGGGTCCAGGTTTCCCCGCTGGGCTGGTGGGCCAGTTGCTCCCGGCACGGATTGCATGCTTCGTAAAGGGGACTCCGGACTCTGGTGCGTTTCCAGCCGGACGAGAACAATGGCGGCATGATGTTTGAACATGCGGACGGCAATCCCGTCCTGGAACTCGACGATGAGCAGTCCTGGCGGCTTCTGGCGGCCACGCAACATGGCCGGCTGGTGGTTTCCGTTGCGGGCGAACCCGATATTTTTCCGGTGAATTACGTGACGTCGAACCGGAAGGTCTATCTCCGGACGGCACCAGGGAACAAACTGGCGCAGCTGACCATCAACGCCCGGGTCCTTTTTGAGACCGATGGCATCCTGTCCGCTGAGGCGTGGTCCGTTGTGCTGCGGGGCACGGCGCGCGTGCTGAGCAACTCGGACGAGCTGGCCGCCATTGAAGAGCTCGGCCTGAAAACCTGGGTTCCCACGCTCAAAGACTTCTACGTGGAGATCACCCCCTCCTCCGTGAGCGGCAGGCACTTCGTTTTTGGCGAACAGCCGGAGCGCGAGATCTAGCACTCCTAGACTGGAAAGATGCCAGGCACCTCCAGCGCGGCCGAACCCACCGCGGACAAGCTCTCCCCGGAGAGGCGAAGCTGGAACATGTCCAGGATCCGCGGCAAGGACACCAAACCGGAGTTGCTGGTGCGCCGGCTCCTGCACGCCAAGGGCTACAGGTACCGCCTGCACGGCACCTCCGCCGGCACCAAGCTCCCGGGCAATCCGGACCTGGTTTTCGCCGGGCGCCACAAAGTGATCTTTGTCCATGGCTGCTTCTGGCATTTCCATACCTGCCGGGTGGGTCAACACGCACCCAAGGCCAATGCGGACTTCTGGAAGGCAAAACGCACCCGCACCCGTGAACGCGACGCCGATCAACTCCGCCAACTGGAAAGCGCCGGCTGGAAGGTGCTGACCGTCTGGGAGTGCGAATTGAAGGACCGTTCAGCGCTCGAAACGCACCTGCTCGAGTTCCTCGATGCCCGCCCCTGACACCGCAATCTTGAGGCAATCTTTGGTTGTTTCCGCCGCCGTCCTTGATCCGGACAGGACAAGATCATTGGGTTGCCGGGATACGGCAGCCCGCCACCCGTCGTTCCGGAGCAGTGCCCCTATCCCCTAGCTCCTCCGGGCCAACAAGGCTGACTTGAACGCGGTGGCCGACGACGCGCTGCTGTTGATGCGCCAGTCGGTTTCCTTTTGCATGTGGAACCAGACGAAGCCCATAACGTCTGGTTGCGCGGCCAGGTAGGACACCAGGTCCGTGTTCCACGTCGCCTTGGAACCGCCCAGCTCGCTGGAGGCGGTCTCGGCAATCAGGACCGGTTTCCCCGGGGCAAGGGAACGGAGCTGGGTGATGCCGGGGGCAAAGAGGTCCACGGGTGAAACCCAGCTGCTCCAGGTTTGCGACGTTCCCCAGTTGTAGCCGTCCAGGGCCACGACGTCGACGTATCCCGCGCCCGGGTACAAACCTGCCAAGTCCGTGGACCCCCAGTAGGGCACGTTGGGCGACCACACCCACTGGACGTTGGCGGCACCCGTGGCGGCGACGACGTCGTGCACATGCCGCCAGGCGGCCACGTAGTCGCCTGGCTGGTTGCCGTTGACGCCCTCCGCCCACGGGTACCAGTTGCCGTTCATTTCATGGGCGAAACGCAACATCACCGGCTTGCCCCAGGCAGCGATTGACTGGCCCCACTGGGTGATGGTCGCGTCGAAATCGCCGGCGGCCACCCGGTCCAAAGCGTAGGCAGGCTGGTTCACGCCACCACCCCACGCCCACGGTTCCCAGGTGACCAACGGGGTGGCACCCCGGGAGCGGGCGGCGTCCATCTCAGCCACCGGAGGCGCCTGGAGGAAATCCTTGTAGATCATCAGGATGGACGGACTTTCCCCGGCAAGGGTGGCTACCTCGTCCAACTCACTGCCGGCCAACGGCCCCCCGGGGTTGGCCACCCCGAAGCGAAGGGCCGCGCTGCTGACGGTGGGAGGGGCCGGCGCCGGTTGCACCACGAACGTGGCGGATGCCTTGATGGACGAGGTCTTGGCGGTAATGGTGATGCTTCCGGTGGACGCGGCAGGAATGGTGATGCCGGTACTGAACGCCCCGGTGGAGCTGGTCTGGAACGCGAAAGTCGCCGAACCCACAATCACCGTCCCGGTAGTGGAGGCCTTGAACCCGGTTCCAGCCACCGTCACTGCCGAACCGGCCGGACCGGACGCCGGGTTGAGGGTGATTTGAGGCGAGGTGGCCGCGCTGGCTGGTTGGACCGCGGCCACCACCAATCCGGAGGCCACCAACAAAGCCAGGACAAGAATCTTCAGCGAACGAAACACGGCAATCTATCCCCAGATTTGAAGGCGGCCAGGCCGCTTGTGTGGTAGCGCGAAAAGCACTGGCTTGATGATAGGGCCAAAAACCGCAATCTCATCAAGAAACCCGCAATTAATTTCCCAACCCCGAATGCCGCCCGGGAACAGTCCTAACCTGAACAAACACCGGTTCCCACGCCTAACCGCGTGGTTCCAGAGTCCGCAATTTCACGTGGTTCCAGAGTCCGCAGTGTCAGCCGAAAGGAGTGTCATGAGCACCTCAGATGATGCACCCAGACCGCTGGTGGACCCATCGGTCCTGGACCGTTTGCGGGAAGAGCTTGAGGAGGAAGAGGGCTACGGCCGGGTCTTCGTGGCCAACTTCATCGACTACCTCCCGGAGCGGCTGGAAAAGCTGAGGCTCGCCCTCACCACGGGTGACCTGGAAGGTTCAATGGACGCGGTCCTCAGCCTGAAGACGGCAAGCCAAATGGTCGGTGCTGAACGGCTGGCGGGCATGGCCCAGGACCTGGAAGCCGAAATCAGGGCCGAGGCCCGCCACGCTGACATGTCGGTGGCGTTGCCGAGGCTGGCGGCGACGTTCCTGCGGCCCATCACCCAGTGCAGCCGGCAAACCATCCACCGGTTACAGGCTCAGTGTTGTCCCGGCGCCAACCGGTAACCGACCCCGCGGACTGTCTGCAGCCACCGCGGCTGCTGCGGCGAGTCGCCCAGCTTCTTGCGAAGGTTTCCCATGTGGACTTCGACGGAACGTTCGTCAGCCTCGCTGATGTAGCTGCCGACGTCGTAATCCTCGTCCCGGAGCCGGCGCACCAGGTCCGACTTGGTCCGGACCGTGCGGCCCGCCTCGAGGAGCGCGTACAGCAGCTCGAATTCGGTGCGGGTCAGGTTCATTTCCGTGCCGTCGACGGTTACGGTACGGGACGCGTAGCTCAACTCAAGGCCGTTGTGGCTGAAGTTTCCACGCTCCGGGTGGGCGGCGCCGTCCGACGACGGGTCCACCGCGACGTCGCCGGGGTCCGGAACGGACCGTGGGCGCCGCATCATGGCCGCGACCCGGGCACGGAGCTCCCGGGGCCGGAACGGTTTGGTGAGGTAGTCGTCCGCACCCGATTCGAGCCCGATCAACGTGTCCAGCTCTTCGGTACGCGCCGTCAACATCACGATATAGGCGTCCGAAAACTCCCGGATCTGCCGGGAAACTTCAAAGCCGTCAATGTCCGGCAGTCCCAAATCCAGCGTAATAACGTCAGGATTCAGGCTCTTGGCCATCAAGACGCCCTCAGCGCCGCCACTGGCGACGGTAACGTCAAATCCAGCCTGGGTCAGCACAGTGCGAACCAGTTCCCGAATGTCGTGGTCATCTTCGATGACCAGACCCACACGTGCCTCACTCATAGAGCCCCCTCAGTGCCAACGTCAGAAGTATAGCTGGCTGCGGATATCCTGCTGGTATGGTCTCGAACACTCCGACTTCCGCGTCTACCGAACGATGAGCGCCCCGACGGCCTGGTCATCCGGTCGGCTGCGGTTTTTCAAGCGGCCCTTCCATGAATACCGGCTGACGGACCGGGTGGCATTGAGCCAGATGCCGTTGTTCGTCACCACTCTCCTCACGGCATTCCTGGTGTGGGCGTTCTTCCCGGACACCATGGGCAATCCCCTGTTCGTCACGTTCCTTATCTCCCAGCTGGTGCTCATGGCGCTTTGCTACGCCGTCCCGTGGGACCGGCTGCCGTACACCAGTTTCCTGGCCATCCCGGTGCTGGACTTCATCTCTATTGGTGCAGGCCGGGAGGGCGGCCAGGAAAGCCTTACCGGAATCAGCCTGCTGGCCGTGTTCCCCGTCATCTGGCTCTGCGCCTCCGGGTACTACCCCAAGGCGGCACTGTGGTTCTCCTTCCTGGGTCCACTGGCCATCATCTGGGTGCCGCTGCTCCTGAAAGGCAACTACACCCCGCAGGACTTCGCCCGGTCCCTCCTGCTGCCCGTCATGATGCTGGGGATTGGAGTGTCCGTGAGCGTCCTGACGCTGAGCATGATGCGCCAGCAGAACCAGCTGGAGGACAAGGACGAGCAACTGCGGGCCAGCCTGCGCACCAGCAAGCGGCAGGAGTCGCTGCTGAACACCGTCCTGGATACCGTGCACCTTGGTGTCCTGGCGGTGGACGCCGACGGCCACGACGTGCTGATGAACCGGAAGCAACGGGCCAACCACGAGCTGGCACGGCCAAAGGATATTGCGGACCCCAACGAGTCCCAGCTCCTGGTCTTCGGCCCGGACCGGAAGACCCTGGTCCCCGTGGCGGAACGTCCGGTCCGCCGCGCCGTCCTGGGGGAAACCTTCACCGACTACCTGGTGTGGCTGGGTGAAGGAAGCCAACAACGGGCCCTGGTGACCACAGCCCGGCCCATGAAGGATTCGGACGGCCGCTTCGCCGGTTCCGTGATCGTCTTCAGCGACGTCACGGACCTGGTGAACGCCCTCGCCGCCAAGGACGACTTCGTCTCCAGCGTCTCGCACGAATTCCGCACCCCGCTGACGTCCATCCTGGGCTACGTCGAGATCCTGCTCGCCGACGAACCGGACCAGTCGCAGCGGGAGATGCTGGAGATCATCCACCGCAATTCCGAGCGGCTCCTGACCCTGGTCTCGGACCTGTTGTCCAGCCGGAACGGCCAGTTGATCGTCACACCCCACACCGTTGACGTGGCCGAACTGGTGCAAAGCAGTGTGTCCTCGGCGATGCCGCGGGCTGCCGCGGCCGGGGTGGAACTGCGTGCCGAAACTCCGCCGCAGCTCGAGGCCCACGTGGACAGCGCCCGGATCTCGCAGGTGCTGGACAACCTGGTGTCCAACGCCATCAAGTATTCCCCCGACGGCGGCCAGGTGGTGGTCTCGCTGGCGCAGGAGGACGGACACCTGGCCTGCAGGGTATCGGACACGGGCATGGGCATGAGCCCGGAAGACGCGTCGGAGGTTTTCGCCAAGTTCTTCCGCACCAGCAACGTCCGGCGCACCGCGATCCCCGGGGTGGGGCTGGGCCTGCCCATCAGCAAGGCGATCGTCGAGGCCCACGGCGGGACCATCGACGTCGACAGCACGCTCGGGAAGGGGACGACGTTTACGTTCCGGGTGCCGGTCTGACTTCGACCGGCTCAACCACCGGTGGTTGAGCTTGCCGAAACGCGGGAGACTTCGCCCCAGGACTGCCGGGCAAGGTCCCGGATGGAGTCCAGGATGTCCGACGGCGGCTGGCTGAGGTCCAGCGGGAACTCCACAATGTCGATGTCCGTGTTCAGGATCCGGCGGAGTTTCATTTCGCCCTTCCCGGCGTAGACGAGCCAGGCGGTAGGCACCGCAAGGGCGGTGCAGTGCGCCAGCATCTGGTAGTGGTCAGCGGTCAGGGAAGCACCGGCGTCGGAGGCTGCCCGGTATTTGGCGTTGTAGGCCACCACCGGGCGCCCACCCAGCAGGTGCACGGCGTCCGGACGGACGGACAAACGGTCGGAATCGCGCACGGCCTCGCTGAGCAGGGCGTTGTAGCGAAGCCGCAGCTCCCCCGGGTAGGCGGCCATCGCGCTGCGCAACGCGGTGCCCACAAAATCCTCGAACACCTGCGCCATGTCCACCACGAATGAGGCCGTCTGCTGCTTGCCCTCGCCTGATTCCGCGGAGGCGTTGCGCAGGATCAGCTCGGCCAGGCGCAGGACGGCGTGGTAGCGCAGGTTCATCCTGGTTGGCTTCCACGGCGGAACCGGCGCCCCGGACGGAAGGCGGGTGACGGCGTCGAGCTTTCCCTTCAGCTGCCGCAGCCGGCCCAGCACCTCCGGCCGCACGCCGGGCACCTGCCCCATTCGTTCCAGGGCCGCCCGCAGGATCCGGTTTTCCGCGATGTCCTCGGTGAACTCGTCGTAGGAGACCTCCAAGGGAACCAGCATTCCCGGCCGGCGTGAGATCTGGTCCGAAATCCGGATCCGCCCCTTGACGGTCCGCAAGGATTCGTCCACCGTGAGGTAGCCCTGCAGGACGCCGCGGCCCAAGGCGCGTTCGGCCAATTGCGCCAGGGATTCCGCCAGCGCACTCCACAGGTCGCGTTCTTCGTCGGCGGCCACGGCGTCCGGGCGAAAGCCCTGTTCCCCCGCGTAGCTGAGCAGGAACAGGAGCCTGCCCAGACCTAGCCGGTCCTTGGGCCGGACGTCGAGCTGCACCGTTGGGGTCCGCACGGAGCCCACCTTGCCCACCGGCTCGATCCGGTACAACCCCATGCCCATAGGCGAGGCCCTGGCCAGGCCGCTGGCGTTCAGGAAGGACGCGCTTGGTGCGTCCAGCCGTTCCACCATGCCGCCGGACAGCTCGTCCAGGACCAGGTGCCGGACGGACGCCCGGGGGTCAGCGCGCTGCAAGGCGTCCCAGCAGCTGGTCCAGCCCGAAACGTTCCTCCAGCTGGGCCCTGGTCAGCTGGCCATGGTAGTGCTCCTCCAGCAGCGGCATGAGCTCGTATTTCCAGATCCGGCGCAGCCCGGCCGGGGTCTGGGCTGCCGGTTTCATGAAGTAGGACGGCCCGATCATCAGGTCCCGGTCCCATTCGTCGATGGCACCGTTGAGCGCATCCAGCAACAGAGCCGGGGTGGTGTCCAGCTGCCGGGTCGCCAGGAACCGGAGCAGGGACCCCTTCACCGGCTCCGTCTGCGGGTGCAGCTCAATGAAGGAGAAACGGCGCCGGATGGCGGCGTCCATCATGGCGATGGACCGGTCCGCGGTGTTCATGGTGCCGATGATGTAGAGGTTGTCCGGCAGCGTGAAGGGTTCGTTGGGGCTGTACTGCAGGTAGATCCGGTCATCGCGGTATTCCAGCAGGAAGTACAGCTCGCCGAACACCTTGGCCAGGTTGGCGCGGTTCATCTCGTCAATGATGAGGAAGTACGGCTTCTTCTCGTTCCCGGGTTTCGCGGCTTCTTCCGCCAGCCGGCGCAGGGGGCCGGCCACCAGTTTGAAGGAGACCTGTCCGTCGTCGGTCTTGTCCGGCCGGTATCCCTCGAAGAAATCCTCGTAGGCGTAGGACGGGTGGAACTGGACCAGTTTGACGCGTTCGTCCGTGGTGTCATCCGCCAGCTCCGCCGCGAGGTGCTTGGCCAGGTAGGTCTTGCCGGTGCCGGGCGGACCGTAGAGGACCACCTGGCGGTTTTCCTCGAGCAGCTCGGCGATCTCCTGGAGCGGTTCCAGCTCCATGTGCAGGGACGCGGCGAACTCGGGCGTCAGTGCGCGGAAGCCCTCCTGGACGGGGGGTACGACGGCGGCGCCTTCGGTTTCGGCGTCTGGCTCGGTCTCCGCTTCTGCGGGCAGGAGCGCCTGCAGCGCCTGCACCACCCTGGTGGCGTCCACGACGATGCCGGGCGTGCTGAGCTGGCGCTGGACGTGGCGGGGCAGGCTGGTGGTGGCGTGGCCGACGTCGAACCAGCGCACCTTGCGCCGCAGCCGGCGGTTGTCGTCGTTGTACTCCGGCTCCCCCAGCACGCCACCCAGCCGCACCGTACCGGCGTGCTGGTAGAGCACCAGGTCCCCGGGCTTCATGACGGTAAGGAACGCCAGGGCAGCGGTTTTGGTGTCCTCACGCTCCACGTAGCCAAGGTGCTTGTAGTCCTCGTCCACGGCGTGTTGGACCACGCCTGCACTGACCCCCGGCTCCAGGGGGCGGAGATGTTCGACGTCCAGGGTCACTTTCTCCTCCGCGTGCCAGGCTGTGAGGAGCTCGGGGTGGTCGCCGTGGGTCCGGAGCAGCCAGGCCCGCCGTCCGGGGTCCCCGACTTTGCGCCACTGGCTGACCAGTTGCCGGGAGTACCAGTCGATGCGCTGGCCCGCCTGCTCGTCCAGGTGCAGGCGGATGCGGTGGATGTCCGCGGTGATGTCCTCTTCGCTGTCGCCGTTGGCCCCGCCCACGAGCGAGGCGAACGCGTCACGGATTTCCTGCCGCTCCACATCCGCCACCACGGGCTCGAAGTAGCTGGGCCACGCCAGGAATTCGATGCTGCGGCGGATGGCAGGCTGGTCATCCGGCGTGGAGGCCGCAAGGCGGTGGAACTGCAGGGGATCCTTGATGGCGGCCTGCACCACGGCGGCGGGCCGCTGTGCGACGTTCCGGACGAACCGGCAAAGCCACTTGAGGTGGTCCCAGATGGTCCAGTTGAATTCAGCCGTCCGGTCGCGGATCACGCCGTGGTCCGTCATGCCCGCGTAAAGCTCTTCGGGAAGCTCAAGCGGCGGCTCCAGCCAGCCGGCGGCCTCGGCGACGCGGGCGCGCTTGACCTTGAGGGATTTCACTTCGTGGGCCAGCGGCAGGGACTGCAGGAAGAGCAGCTCCACCGCCAGTTGCTTGGCTCCACGGGTGGCGCCGCCCAGGTTCTCGCGGAGGTTGGTCATCATCGGCGCCTTGGCGTCCGGAATACCCCGCTCCAGGCGGTCCAGAAGCTCTGAAGCCGCCGCGACCGACCACGTCCGGGTTCGCCCGTCCAGCGGCGACGCCTTTCCCTGCAGGCCGGGGCCCAGGACAAACCACGCTGCGTCTTCGATCTCCCTGGAGATGCCGAGGGCGCGGGTCATGGCAGCAATGGCGGTGGGGGTCATGCCCTCAAATTTACAGGGTCAAGCTGGGCGGCGGCTCCACGCCGGTTGGCTGCCGTCTCCGCCTGCCGTTCCCGCCTGCCGGTTTAGGCGCCGCCGGCAGACCGCTTCCGGCCAAAGACGAAGTACCCCATGGGTCCGATGAAGTTGACGAACGAGGCCGCCCGCCAGGCAGCCTTCGGCCCGTTGATGAGCTCCGCAGGCCGGCGGGAGATGTCCCGCTGGGCGGCAATGAGCAGGGACACCTGCACAATCGCCGTCAGGATGGTGCCCGCCTTGCTGGAAGGTGACATCTCCTTCCATGTCTTCTTCTTCCGCGCGGCACGGTTCTTAGTCCTGGCCATCAGGGTTTCCTTTCGCTGTCCGTCGTAGGTCCAGTCCAATGGGTCGGGCCGGACTTGTACAGGGGCTTAGTGCCTGTACGGGGCCATCCGGTCCTTTTGTTCCTGGGTGAGCCTCAGTACCCTGCCGGTGGCTTCATCCACGAACGCCAGGTGGCTGCTGGCCTTCACGCAGTCCTCCCTGCTGACGGGGTCCTGGAGGACATAGTGGATGTCGAAACTGGCCCCCTTGACGGCGCCGATCCATACCTGGACCACGGCCGGGACGTTGCGGTACTCAAGTGTCCGTACGTACCGGATCTTATGGTCAACCACCAGGGCCAAGGTTCCGGGCGGAAGGTCATTGAAGAGGGACACGTGCGGCTCGATGCCCGGCAGGCCGGCGCCCCGGGGCGGTCCGAAGGCTGCGATCCTCGCCTCCTCCAGCATGCGTACGATCTGGACGTTGTTGATGTGGCCATAGGCGTCCATGTCGCCCCACCGCATGGGCACCAGGACTTCGATCCGGCCGCCCCCGTGCGCGCTCAGCTGTGCACCGCCGTCGAATCATCCACCGGCATCTCGCCCGCATCCGCACCGGCAAACTGGGACATGTACAGGCGGTGGTAGGCGCCCCCGGCCGCGAGCAGCACCTGGTGGTTGCCTTGTTCGACGATTCGTCCGTTCTCCATGACCAGGATGGTGTCCGCGTCACGGATGGTGGAGAGGCGGTGCGCGATCACGAAACTGGTTCGATCGCTGCGCAGTGCCGCCATGGCCTTCTGCACCAGCAGTTCCGTGCGGGTGTCCACGGAGCTGGTGGCTTCATCCAGGATCAGCAGCGAGGGGTTGGCCACGAAGGCGCGGGCGATGGTGATCAGCTGCTTCTCGCCGGCACTGACGTTGTTTCCTTCTTCATCAATCACGGTGTCGTAGCCCTCGGGGAGCGCGCGGACGAAGCGGTCCACGAAGGTCGCCTTCGCCGCTGCCATGACCTGTTCCTCGGAGGCTTCGAGGTTGCCGTACCGGATGTTGTCGTAAATGGACCCGCCGAACAACCAGGCGTCCTGGAGCACCATGCCCACCTTGGAGCGCAGCTCCGCCCGGCTGAGGTGGGTCACGTCCACGCCGTCGAGCATGATGGAGCCGGAGTTGAGCTCGTAGAACCGCATGACCAGGTTCACCAAGGTGGTTTTGCCTGCCCCGGTGGGCCCGACGATCGCGACGGTGTTTCCAGGCTCGGCCGTAAAGGACAGGTCCTCGATGAGCGGCTTGTCAGGGGTGTAGCTGAAGGTGACGTTCTTGAAGTCCACATGGCCGTCGGTTTTGGCGGGCAGGTGCTCGGTGGCGGTTTCCGCTTCCTCTTCGTCGGCGTCCAGGAATTCGAAGACGCGCTCGGAGGACGCCACGCCCGACTGCAGCATGTTGGCCATGCCGGCCATCTGCCCCAGCGGCTGGGTGAACTCGCGGGAGTACTGGATGAACGCCGTCGCATCGCCCAGGGACATGGCGCCGGAGGCCACCCGCAGGCCGCCCACCACGGCGATGCCCACGTAGCTGAGGTAGGACACGAACTGCATGACGGGGAAGATGATCCCGGAAACGAACTGCGCTCCGAAACTTGCCTTGTAGAGTGCTTCGTTGCGTTCCTCGAACCGCTCCAGCATGTCCGCATCCCGGCCGAACACGCGGACGAGGTCGTGCCCGGAGAACGACTCCTCGATTTGGCCGTTAAGGGTTCCGGTGTTCTTCCACTGGGCCGCAAAGAGCTTCTGGCTTCGAACCCCGATCATGCCTGCGGCCACGCCGGAGAGCGGGAGGGCGATCAAGGCGATCAGGGCGAGCTGCCAGGACACGATGAACATCATGATCACGATGCCCACCACAGTCAGCACGGAGTTGACCAACTGGGCAAAGGCCTGTTGGAGTGCCTGCTGGATGTTATCGACGTCGTTGGTCACCCGGGACAGCACGTCGCCGCGCTGCCGGGTGTCGAAGTAGTTCAGCGGAAGGCGGTTGAGCTTGCTCTCGGTGTCGTCGCGCAGCCGCCGGATGACCTTCATGACAATGCGGTTAAGCACGTACCCCTGCAGCCACATAAAGATGTTTGCAACGAAGTACATCAGCAGGACCACGGCGATCAGCGTAGTGAGCTTGTCGAAGTTGATGCCGGTCCCGGGTACCAGTTCCATCCGCGACACCATGTCCGCGAAGTTGTCCTGGCCCTGCTGGCGAAGGCCGGCGACGAACTGCTCCTTGCTCGCCCCGGCGGGCAGCTGCTTGCCGACGACCCCGGCGAAGATGACGTCCATGGCCTGGCCGAGGATCTTGGGGGCGATGACGTTGAGGACCACGGAAACCACCACCAGGCCCACCACGGCGTAGATGCCAACGGCTTCGGGCCTCAGCAGGCCCATGAGGCGTTTGGCCGATGGCCAGAAGTGTTCGGCCTTCTTGGCGGGCATGGCACCGAACATGCCGCCGTCCGCTTCGGTGGGCGTGAACTCCTCCTCGACGAAGTCCTCGTCGCCGGGCTGCCCGGGCGGGACCTCTCCGGCGCCTGCCGCCGGCTGGGCGGGCAGCGGGGTTTCTTCCATGGGGCTGGAGTCCTTCTTGCGGGCGCTCATGCCACTTCCTCCACGCTCAGCTGGGATTCGACGATTTCCTGGTATGTAGGCGACGTTTCCAGCAGTTCCTCATGGGTGCCGCGGTCCACGATCCTGCCGTTGTCCAGCACCAGGATCTGGTCGGCGTCGGTAATGGTGGAGATCCGCTGGGCCACGATGATGACGGTGGCGTCCGAGGTTGTGCCTTTGAGGGCGGCCCGGAGCCGGGCGTCCGTGGCCACGTCCAGGGCCGAGAAGGAGTCGTCGAAGAGGTAGACCCGGGGCTTCGTCACCAGCGCACGGGCAATGCAGAGGCGCTGCCGCTGGCCGCCGGATACGTTGGTTCCACCTTGTGCGATCCGTGATTCCAACCCGTTCTTCTTCTCCCGGACGAAGGACTCGCCCTGGGCTACCCGGAGCGCCTCCCACAATTCCTGGTCCGTGGCTTCGGTCTTGCCGAAGCGGAGGTTGTGCTCGATGGTCCCTGAGAACAGGTACGGACGCTGCGGCACCAGGGCCACCCGTTTGGTGATCTCGGCACGGTCCATGCGGTCCACCGGAACGCCGTCCAGCAGTACCTGGCCCTCCACGGGGTCGTACAGCCTGGGGAGGAGGGACAGGAGTGACGTTTTGCCCGCACCCGTGGACCCGATGATGGCAATGGTCTGTCCGGGCCGGGCCGTGAAGCTGATGTTGCTGAGCACCGGAGACTCAGCTCCCGGGTAGGCGAAGGTGACGTTGCGGTACTCCACCACGCCGGCCAGCGAGGCCGGGGCCTGCGGGTCCTGGGGATCGTGGATGGAGGGTTCCACGCCGAGCACCTCGCCGATGCGGTCGGCGCAGACGGAGGCGCGCGGGATCATCATGGCCATGAAGGTGCCCATCATGACGGCCATCAGGATCTGGAGCAGGTACTGCAGGAACGCCGTCAGCGATCCCACCTGCATGGCCCCGGCGTCCACCCGCTGGCCGCCGAACCAGAGCACCGCGGCGGTGGACAGGTGCAGGATCATGCTGATGGCCGGGAACATCAGGACAAACAGTGCCCCAATCCGGAGCGAGACGTCCGTAAGTTCCTTGTTGGCGCCGCCGAAACGTTCGGTTTCGAACGGTTCACGCACGAAGGCCCGGACCACCCGGATGCCAATGATCTGCTCCCGCAGCACGGCGTTGATCCGGTCGATCTTGCGCTGCATGGTGCGGAACAGCGGCATGAGCCGGACCACCAGGTACCCCACCACGACTGCCAGCAGCGGAACCGATACCCAGACGAGCCACGACAGGTTGAGGTCCTCGCGCAGCGCCATGATGATGCCGCCGACGCACATGATGGGGGTGGCAACCATGAAGTTCAGCCCCATCAGCAGGAGCATCTGCACCTGCTGGACATCGTTGGTGCCTCGGGTGATCAAGGTGGGGGCTCCGAACCCGTTGACATCCTTGGCAGAGAAGCTGGTGACTCTACGGAACACCGCGCGCCGCAGGTCCCGGCCCACCGCCATGGCCGTGCGGGAGCCGAAATACACGCCGGCAATGGCCGCACCCACCTGGGCGAAGGCCACCAGGAGCATCATGGCACCGGTACGCCAAATGAAATCGGTGTCTCCGCGCGCCACCCCTTCATCAATGATCTGCGCGTTCAGGCTGGGAAGGTAGAGCGCGGCGATGGTGGATGCAAGCTGGAAAACGACGACAGCAAGGATGTACGGCGCGTACGGTTTGGAGTAGCGCCGAATGAGGGTCAGGAGCATGGTTTCACTCTAGCGATCCCCACTGACATTGACGCCGGGCATGAATGCTTTTTCTGCCCCAAAGTGGTCCATGACCAGATGGAAAGGCCGCAGCCCGCGCCCGGAGGGTGCTCCGGGCGCGGGCTGCGGCATTGGGTCCGCGGCAATAGGTCGGCGGGAAGGGGGCCTTGGCTGGTCCGCCGGCGGCGGGCTAGCTTCCCTGTACGGATTCCGGCCGGTCGGCGCGAGACTGCGAGGGGGCGGCGGCACTGTGCTTGCCGTGGCCTGCCAGGTACAGCGCGGCCGCAGCCTGCAGCTTGCGCTCCTTCAGGAGCTTGCGCTGGACCCTGCTGAGCTCAGCGGCCGTGGCCGCCTGCTTGGCTGCAACCTCCCGCTGCGAACGCAGCTGCTCCTGGACATCCAGGACCAGACCGCCCAGTTCCACCTGCTGGCGGGCCAGGAGCTGTTGGGTGTCCTGCAGTTTCCGGAGCGTGTCAGCGGCGCTGGCCACGGCGTCCGCGGCCTTGTCGACGCTGTCGGCGGACCGCAAGTCCAGCCCGTCGGAGCGGAAACTCCTGGCGAAGACTTCCTCGAAGTCCTCCGTGGCAACCCTTCCGGACGCTGCCGCCGCGGCGCCAGCACCGCCGTCGTACGTCTTGGCAGGGGCAACTGCGGCACCGGCATGCGTAGAAGTCCGTGCCGCGGTTCCCAGTCCGCCGGGGACGGGCCCGTTCCCGGCGGCAGCAACCACCGGCAGCTGGCCGGTCATGGCGGTCATCCCCGCTTCACCGGCGGCATTGGCCTGCAAGGTCGCCTCGGGGGTCATGTCCACGGTCCTTCGCAGCGGCTTTTCCTTGATGAAGATGACGGCGATGAGGGCCACCACGCTGACAATGGCAGTGATCATGAAGATGCCTGCCGTGGCGTCGCCGTAGGCCGCGCGCATAATGTCCGCAATCGGCGCGGGCAAGTCCTTGAGGTCCAGCGTGGCACCGCTGCTGCCGCCGGCTTGGATGCCGATTTTTGCGAGCCCGTCGGTGGCCAAATCCTTGACGTGGTTGGCCATGACGGCGCCCAGGACGGACACGCCGATGGCGCCGCCCACCGAGCGGAAGAACGCGACGGAGGCACTGGCGGAACCGATGTCCTTGGCCTGCACGGTGTTCTGCACGGCGAGGACGAGGTTCTGCATCAGCATGCCCAGTCCGAGGCCGAAGATGCCGGTGTAGAGGCCGGTCAGCCAAAGTTCGGTGGTGTGGTCCATGGTCCCGGCCAGGGCCAGGCCGCCGATCAACATGATGGTGCCGCCGATCAGGAAGCGCTTCCACTTGCCGTAGCGGCTGATCAGCTGGCCGGACACGACGGAACCGACCAGGTTGCCGGCGATCATGGGCAGGGTCAGCAGGCCAGCCTCGGTGGGCGTGGCGCCGCGGGCCACCTGGTAGTACTGGCCCAGGAAGGTGGAGGAACCGAACATGGCCACGCCAACGGCCACGGACGCAACGATGGCCAGGGCGGTGGTGCGCTCGGAGATGATCTTGAGCGGGATGATCGGCTGGGACACCTTGGATTCCACCAGCACCAGCAGTGCCAGCAGGAGGACACCGCCGCCCACCATTACCGCGGTCTGCCAGGACCACCAGTCGTAGTAGTCGGGGTTGCCGGCGAAGGAAACCCAGACCAGGAGCAGGCTGACGCCGGACGTGAGCAGGATGGCGCCGAGCCAGTCGATCTTGGCGGGGCGCTTAATGTGCGGAACCTTGAGCGTGATCTGGAGCAGGATCAGGGCGACGACGGCGAGCGGCACGCAGACAAAGAAGGTCCAGCGCCAGCCCAGCGGGCTGTCCACGATGAAGCCGCCGAGCAGCGGGCCACCGGCCGTGCCGACAGCCATGACGGCGCCCATGTAGCCGGAGTACTTGCCGCGCTCGCGCGGCGGGATGATGGAGCCGATGATGGCCTGCGCCAGGGCGGTCAGCCCGCCCATGGCGATGCCTTGGATCACGCGGGCGGTGAGCAGGAACGGAATGTTTTCGGAGAAACCTGCCATGACCGAGCCGGCAACGAAGATCACGATGCTCAGCTGGACCAGGACCTTTTTGTCGAAGAGGTCGGCGAGCTTGCCCCAGATGGGGGTGGTGGCAGCGTTGGCCAGCAGGGCGGCCGTGATGACCCAGGCGAAGTCGGTCTGGGTGCCCTTGAGCTCGGACATGATGGTGGGCAGCGCGTTCGCCACGATGGTGCTGCTGAGGATGGCGGTGAAGAAGGCGGCAAGGAGGCCGGTCAGGGCTTCCATGATCTGCCGGTGGTTCATGGGTGCGCCGGGTTCGTGGCGCTTGGACTGCCGCGATTCCTGTTTAGCGGAGCGCTGGCGCTGGCGCTCCTGCTCCTGGTCCGCGGCGGCGGTGACGTTGGCCATTAGTTGACTCCTGCGTGTTCGTTGGTGGTTCCGGCCGCCCTTGCCCGGATGGAATTCTTCAGGGATGCGGTGAGCTTGTTCAGCATCGCGGCGGTTGCAACGGCGTCGTCCTCGTTCCAGTCGGCGAGGTAGCCCTGCAGGGTTTCTGCCCGGTGGCGCACCAGCTCTGCGAGCTTTTCCTTTCCCTTGGGTGAGAGGGCCAGCAGCTGGGCCCTCCCGTCGTCGGGGTCCGGAGTGCGAAGCACTAGGCCGGCGTCCGCCAGTTCCGCGACGTGCCGGCTGAGGACCGGAGCGCTGACCCCCAGCCGTTCGGCGAGGTGCGCGGCACGGGTTTCCCCTTCGCCAATGAACTTGAGCACGCCTTGGAGTGCGATGCCCGTATCTTGACCTTTGACGTTGACCATGGTGACGCAGCGCAGCGCGCGCTGGAGGTCATAGATATGGCTGACGAGGTCGGCTGCGGTGGCCGGTGCGACAGACATGATCCTCCCTAAAGAATTAGTTGCTGCAAGCAACTGTACCAGCAAAAGGTTGCTTAGGGAAACGAAGTTATTGTCGTGGATGTCGCTTAAATGCATACGCTCCCCCACGCAGCCGTTGCCGGCGCGTAAGGGAGCGTATGCGCAGAAGCCTTGGGTTCAGCGGTCCAGATGGGTGGGCGCGAACATCTTCAGGAGCGTTTCAACCACGACGACGTTGGGGCCGTCTGCGGCGAACGCTGCCTTGAGCGCGTTCCCCACATCCTCCGGGGCCACCCGGGTTGCCGGCACGCCGAAGGACTCCGCCAGCTTCACGAAGTCGGGGCGGGCCAGTTCGGTGGCCGTGGCCTTGCCGAAGGCACCCACCATGTACTCGCGCAGGATGCCGTAGCCGCCGTCGTCCACGATCAGCCAGGTGACCGGCACGTTGTGCTGCTTGGCAGTGGCCAGCTCGGCAATGGAATACATCGCCGAACCGTCCCCGGACACTGCCAGCACCCGGGCGGCGTTGGCGCCCTTGCCGGTGGTTTCCAGTCCCACCGCACCGCCGATCGCCGCCGGGAAGCCGAAACCGAGCCCGCCGGCGCCCTGGGCCGAGTGGAACTGGCCCTGGCGGGCGTCCCAACAGGACCAGGCCCAATAGGCGCTGATGGTCATGTCCCAGAACGTCTGCATGTCCGCCGGCACTGCCTCACGGATGTCCGCCATGAACTTCAGTTCCTTGCCGAGGTCCTGGGACTCGAGCCGGGCCTTGACCTTGGCGAGCGTGTCCCTGACCAGGTCCTCGGGCGTGGTGCCGTGCCAGTCCGCCTGTTCCCCGCGCGGCTCCGTTAGGGCGCCGTCGAGCGCCGCCAGCGCCTGGCCGGCGTCGGCACGGATGCCCAGGCCCGGCCGGTTCGACTCGAGCACGCGGGGTTCGGCGTCGATCTGGATGATCCGGCCGCGCGGCTCGAACGTGAAGTAGTTGGAGGTCACTTCGCCAAGCGAAGAGCCGATGACCACCAGCACGTCGGCGTCCTCGAGCAGCTCCGTCATGTACTGGTCCTCGATCCAGGACTGGAGTGAGAGTTCATGGTTCCAGGGGAACGCGCCGTTGCCGCCGGGCGTGCAGATCACCGGGGCGCGGAGCTTCTCGGCTAGGGACAGCAGGGACTTTTCCGCGCGGCCGCGCCGGGTGCCGCCGCCGGCAATGATCGCCGGGCGCTTCGCCTCCGAAAGCCAGGACACGGCCTCGCGGACCAGTTCAACGCGCGGCGGGTTGTCCGCGGCCTCGGCGAGCGCATCCTCCACCGGCGGCACCATGATGGGATCCAGCAGGACGTTCTGCGGGATTTCGAGCCACACCGGGCCCTGCGGCGAGGAGATCGCCTCGGTCCAGGCGTCCTGGATGGCCGAGGGGATGCCGGACGCGTGCTGGATCAGCCGCTGGCTCTTGGTGACGTTGGCGGCCGAGGCCTTCTGGTCATCGAGCTGGTGCAGCATGCCCTTGCGGCGGGCACCGAGGCCTTCGAGCGGAATTTGGCTTGCCACCACCACCATCGGCACGCCGGTGGCATAGGCCTCCTGCAGCCCGGCCAGGGACGTCAGCGCGCCGGGGCCGGTGGAGAGGAAGAGAACGCCGACCTCTCCCGTGGCTCGGGAGTAGCCGTCGGCGGCGAAGGCAGAGTTGTTCTCCACCCGCGAGGAGACGAACTGCAGGTTGCCGCGGCCCATCGCATCAAAGAGTCCCAAGGCGTGCTGGCCCGGAATGCCGAACACCGTCTTGGCGCCCAGGGCTTCAAGCGTTTCGACGACGAGATCCCCGCCATTGCGCGCGCCTCCCCCGGGGGCGCCGGCAGGAGTGGGGTGTACAGGTTCGGTCATGGATCTACTCCTTGGCGGCGGCAGCGAAACCGGCGGGCCGGTGGGCCTCCCGGCCCAGCGCCTGGGCCTCGTAGCCGTTTGCCGCACCGAAGCGGTCCCCGGGAACGGCGTTGTCCGCCATCAGGGTCACCAGCTCGTACGCGACGTGGCTGGCCGCGACGCCGGTGATCTCGGCGTGGTCGTAGGCCGGGGACACTTCGACGACGTCGGCGCCCACCAGGTTCATGCCGCGGAAGCCGCGGATGATTTCCAGGAGTTCGCGGCTGGTGATGCCGCCGGCTTCCGGCGTGCCGGTTCCAGGCGCATGCGCGGGGTCCAGGACGTCAATGTCCACGGAGATGTAGAGCGGGCGGCTGCCGATCCGGTCGCGGACCTTGGCCACCGTCTCCAGGACGCCCTGGTAGTAGACGTCGGCGGAGGTGACGATGCCGAACCCGAAGCGGTGGTCGTCGTCGAGGTCCTTCTTGCCGTAAAGCGGGCCGCGGGTGCCGATGTGGCTGATCGCCTCGGTATCCAGGATGCCCTCCTCAACGGCGCGGCGGAACGGGGTGCCGTGGGTGTATTCGGCGCCGAAGTAGGTGTCCCAGGTGTCCAGGTGGGCGTCGAAGTGCAGCATGGCGATGGGGCCGCCGGCACGCTCGGCGGCCGCCCGAAGCAATGGCAACGCGATGGTGTGGTCCCCGCCCAGGGTCAGCAGCTTGCTGCCGGCCGCGGTCAGGTCCAGTGCGTTCTGCTGGATGGTCTCGATGGCCTCGTTGATGTTGAACGGGTTGACCGCCATATCCCCGGCGTCGGCCACCTGGATGTTCTCGAACGGGCTGACGTCCCAGGCCGGGTTGTAGGGGCGCAGCAACCTGCTGGCCTCGCGGACGTGGTTGGCACCGAAGCGGGCGCCGGGCCGGTAGGAAACTCCGGAATCGAAGGGGACACCCACCACCGTGACGTCAGCCTTGGCCACCTGGTCCAGGCGGGGCAGCCGGGCATAGGTGGCGGCACCTGCGTAGCGCGGAATCCGGGATGAATCGATGGGGCCAAGGTTGCCGTTGGCTTCGATGCGCAGTTCTTCCAATGGAGGCCTCTCCTTCGAGGAGTTGAGGGGATTGTGTGACTGCCATCATACACTCCTGTTTCCTTTGGAGCATCAGGTGTTTACCAAACCGACCCCGGGACCCTGAGGAGCAGTCAGCGGCTGGCGGCGGGCACCAGGACCCAGAGCACCTCGACCGGCTTATCCGAGGGATTGATCCACGTGTGCGGCTCCCGCCCCGGGAACGTCACCGTATCGCCGGTACTGAGGTCGTATTCCTCGTTGGTGAGGATCAGCTTGATGGACCCCTTGATCACATGCAGCACGTCCACATCGCAGTCCACGGCGTAGAGTTCGGACTCGCCGCGGCCGTGCGGCTCAATGACGGCCTGGATGATCTGGACCCGGCGTTCCGAACGGGCGGTCAGCAGCCGCTCTACGATGCCCTGGCCGCCGAGCGAGATGCGCGGGCCGTCATTGCGCTTGGTGAGGTGGGTTTCCGGCGCAGCGAAGAGGTCGCCAATCGAAATCGAAAGCACCTGGCAAAGTGTCACCAGTGAAGCCACGGACGGTGAGGTCAGGTCGCGCTCCACCCGGCTGAGGAACCCCTTGGTCAGCCCGGTGGCGTCCGCAACTTGCTCGATGGTGAGCCGCTGGGACTGCCGGGCGGCCCGGATCCTGGAACCGATGGCGACCGGGACGTTGCTGGGCTCAACTGGCAGTGCCTTCATCTACGAACCTTTCATGGCCGGCAGCCCGGCTCCACTCTCGAGCCATCCTAATCCGCGGCGCTTTTGTGACGCGCGCATGCCACACCCGGGCCGCGCGGCGCGATTGTTCTTGACTGTTGCGGCCGTCACATCCTAGGCTTTGAAAACTCCTGTTGCCTATAAGGCAATACTGGAATCCCCAATACTGGAATCCCCTCCGTTCGTCCGCGGCGGTTCCGCGGGCCCTCGCCCCCGGTCCCATACCCGGCGCCCAACAGCTCCAAGGAGCCCTTCACATGGATGCAAGTGCCATCAACATCGCCATCGTGGTGGTGTATCTGCTCGCAATGCTGGCCTTCGGCTGGTGGGGCAAGTCCCGCACCAAGAACAACAGTGACTTCCTGGTTGCCGGCCGCCGGCTGGGCCCCTTCCTGTACACCGGCACCATGGCCGCGGTGGTCCTGGGCGGCGCGTCAACCGTGGGCGGCGTGGGACTTGGCTACAAGTTCGGCATCTCCGGGATGTGGCTCGTGGTGGCCATTGGCGCCGGGGTCCTGCTGCTGAGCCTGCTCTTCGCCGGCACCATCCAAAAGCTGAAAATCTACACCGTGTCCCAGATGCTCACCCTCCGGTACGGTAGCCGGGCAACGGAGGCCTCGGGCATCGTCATGCTCGCCTACACCCTGATGCTCTGCGCCACCTCCACCGGTGCGTACGCCACCATCTTCGTGGTCCTGTTCGGGCTTGACCGGGCCCTCGCCATCGCGATCGGCGGAGCCATTGTGCTGGTGTACTCCACCATTGGCGGCATGTGGTCCATCACCCTGGCGGACCAGGTCCAGTTCGTGATCAAGACCGTGGGCATCTTCTTCCTGATGCTCCCCTTCACCCTTAACGCCGCCGGCGGCCTTGACGGCATCCGCAGCCGCGTTGATGCCAGCTTCTTCCAGATTGACGGGATCGGCGTCCAGACGATCATCACCTACTTCGTCGTCTACACGCTGGGCCTGCTGATCGGCCAGGACATCTGGCAGCGGGTCTTCACCGCCAAGACGCCCAAGGTGGCCCGCTGGGGCGGAGCCACGGCCGGCGTCTACTGCATCCTGTACGGTGTGGCCGGTGCGCTGATCGGCATGGCCGCCAACGTGGCGTTGTCCAACGTCAAGATCGCGGCCAAGGACGACGTCTACGCCGAAGTGGCGCAAAACCTCCTGCCCGTCGGCATCGGCGGCCTGGTCCTGGCCGCCGCCGTAGCTGCCATGATGTCCACCGCGTCCGGCGCACTGATCGCCGCCGCCACCGTGGCAAGGGCGGATGTCCTGCCGTTCGTCGCCGGCTGGTTCGGCAAGGAGGTTTCCACCGGCGATTCCGAGAACCCGGAGCACGACGTCAAGGCCAACCGGGTGTGGGTCCTCGCGCTGGGCATTGTGGCCATTGTCATCGCCATCATCACCAAGGACGTAGTTGCGGCCCTGACCATTGCCTACGACATCCTGGTGGGCGGCCTCCTGGTGGCCATCCTGGGCGGCCTCGTCTGGAAGCGCGGCACCGGACTGGCAGCAGCGGCATCCATGGCAGTCGGCTCCGTGGTGACCTTGGGCACCATGATCATCCTGGAGGTCAATGCCAAGGCGCCACTGGACGGCATCTACGCGAACGAGCCCATCTACTACGGCCTGATCGCCTCGGCCATTGTCTACGTCGCCGCCTCGCTGCTCACCCGCCCCACCGACCCCCTGGTCATGCAGGCCTGGCAGCGCCGCGTGGCCGGGCAGGAGCCGAAGGAAGCTTCCGAGGAAATCCTCGCCGGCCACTGACCGGACACAGGCTTCAACGCACGACGACGGCGCCTCCTTTCGCTTCCAGGCGGAAGGAGGCGCCATCGTCGTTGGTCCTACTCCCCTTCGCCGCGGAGCTCGTCATCATCCAGCGGGACCTCGCGGTCCTCGGCGTCGATGACGACCGGAGGGGCCTTGACCACGGGCTCTTCCTGGTCCAGGAATTCATCCTCCGCGTCCCAGCCGGCATCGTCCACCGGGGCATCCTCGGCGTAATCGTAGGCGGGGTCCGCTTCTACGGCGTCCAGGTGCGGCATGTCGGGGTGCTGTCCGGTGGTGCCCATGATCCAACCTCCGTGTTTCGCCTGGCGTGCTCTTTCGGGACGGGCGAAGGCCGCGCCACCCCTTCATCACAGCACCGGCGGGGCTGGGGGTCAAGGGCCGCGGCGGCACCATCAAAGGCCGCGGAATCCAGGAAATACGGGGTGTTTTTTACGGTAAACCGAAACTCCCCAGCGAGGTTTGCCAGCCAAAAAACCGCGGAAAATCGCAGTACGCTGGCAGGGCAAAGGCGCCGCAACCATGCCCTTTCCAAACCCAGGAGTACCAGTGTCGCAGCACGCCCAGTCCGAATCCCATGCCGTCCCGGAGGCCGCCACGACCCCCCGGAGCCAGCCCTCGCCGTCGAACATCAAACGGTGGCGCCAGTACCTCGCCGACGAGCGCGCCGAAGCCGCCGTCTACCGCGACCTGGCGCAGAACCGCGAAGGGGAAGAGCGGTCCATCCTGCTGGCCCTGGCTGAAGCCGAAGGCCGGCACGAGGCGCACTGGCTGGCCCTGCTGGGCGAGCACGCGGGCAAGCCGAAACGGGCATCCGCCCGAAGCCGGTTCCTGGGGTTCCTGGCCCGGCACTTCGGCTCCGTCTTCGTGCTGGCCCTGGCCCAGCGGGCGGAGGGCCGCTCCCCCTACGCCAAGGACCCCAATGCCACCGAGGCCATGGCGGCCGACGAACAGATCCATGAGGAGGTGGTCCGGGGACTGGCAACCCGCGGCCGCAACCGGTTGGCCGGCACGTTCCGCGCCGCCGTCTTCGGTGCCAACGACGGCCTGGTCAGCAACCTCTCCCTGGTGATGGGCATGGCGGCGTCCGGAGTGGCCAGCAGCGTGGTGCTGCTCAGCGGCATCGCCGGGCTCCTGGCCGGCGCCATGTCCATGGGGGCCGGCGAGTTCATTTCCGTTCGTTCCCAGCGGGAACTGCTGGCAGCCACGCGCCCCACCCAGGTCACCCTGGCGGCTGCGCCCAAGCTTGACCTCGAACACAACGAACTCCTGCTGGTGTACCTGGCCCGTGGGATGTCCCGGGAGGCAGCCGAACACCGGGTGGCCGAGCGCACGGGCCTGCTGTCCTGCGACTGCGACCCGAGCCTGTCGCTGCAGCCGGAGCTGCCGGAGGAAGAGGATCAGCATGAGGCAGTAGGCACCGCATGGGGTGCCGCGCTCTCCAGCTTCTGCTTCTTCGCATCCGGCGCCATCATTCCCATCCTGCCGTTCCTGTTCGGCCTCACCGGCGTTGCCGCCCTCGTGGTGGCGGGGTCCCTGGTGGGCATCTCCCTCCTGGCCACCGGCGCCGCTGTTGGCCTGCTGTCCGGCACGTCCCCGCTGACCCGCGGCCTGCGCCAGCTGGCCATCGGCCTGGGCGCCGCCGTCATCACCTACCTGCTGGGCCTGCTGTTCGGCACGGCGGTGGGCTAGCCGCCATCTGCCCACACTCCGTGGAGGTCTTCGGGCGCCGTTCAGCGGCGCCGGAGGACCTCCACTGCTTCGTCCACTGTGTCCACCAGGAAGATATAGTCGGCCATGGTGCGCCCGGCGGCCAAGCTTGCCAGCATGGGCCATGCCGGGTATTCCTGTTCCCAGTGCCGGCGCCCCACCAGCACCATGGGAGCCACCTTTTCCCGGGCACCGTAGTAGTTTTCGCAGGCGTCCTGGAAGATCTCCTGGACCGTGCCCGCGGCTCCGGGGAGGAACACGATGCCGCCGTGGCACAGTTGCAGGAGGATGGCTTCGCGGATGGCGTTGGCGAAGTATTTTGCGATGTGCGTGGCGAAGTAGTTGGGCGGCTCATGCCCGTAGAACCAAGTGGGGATCCCCAGGGACGGAGTCCCGCCCGGGTGGCGGTCGACGACGGCGGCGGCCGCGCGTGCCCAGGCCGAGACCGAGGGCCGGAACCCGGGGACGGCGGCGAGCGCCGTGAGCTCCCGCTGCAGGTCGTCGTCGGACGCCCCGCTTAAGTACGCACCCAGGTTCGCCGCCTCCATGGCGCCGGGTCCGCCGCCGGTGGCCACAACATGGCCGTCGCGGGCAAGCAGCCTGCCCAGCCGCGCCGCCTGGGCGAACCCCGAACTGCCGCGGGGCGCCGCATGGCCGCCCATCACGCCGACGATGGACCGGCGGTTCCAGGGCGCGGAGCGGGTGAGTTCGTCGAGCGCATCGCCGATGGCGTGGTCGTGCAGGGCAGAGGCCAGGGTCGCGTCCACGCGATGGCGCTGGCCGGCCTGGATGCTCCAGTGGTAGATGCGGGCATCGGGAAGTTCCTCGTAGGGAGAGGAAGCCAGCCCGTCGTAGAGCTCGGCCGGGGAATACAGGGTGGCGCGGTAGGGGTCGAACGGGACGCCTTCGAGCCGGGGAAAGATCAGCGCGCCACGGCTGCGGAGGTTGGCCTCCATGCCGTCGTCGAAGAGGCAGCCAAGGAACATGGCCCCCTCAACATCCACCCTCTTTAGGTCCGCGGCCCGCCCCCGGAGGTCCAGCGACTGGGCGTGCCAGCCATGCAGGTTGACGGCGCCGCCGGCAACCAACCGGTCGAAGCTGGCCAGGTCCTGGACTTCGAGGTTGCGGGGACGGGGGCCAAGGCTGCCGGCGAAGTTCACGGTTGCTGCCCTCCGGTCCTGGTCATGGAGCCAGCCTAGGGCACCGCAGGTGCACGGCGGGGCTCTGCCGCATGGCGCGATGGGCGCCGGGCCTGTCCCGTCCGGCCACCAGCCGCGACTTCCCTTGACGCCCGGAACCCGCCTGCTACGATCGAGCAGGATAGTATGTCCTATCAAGAGAACATATAGGCGCTCGGTACGTCGGCACGCCGCCCGGACCGACTGCCGCGCAGACACCAAAGGCGAGGGACCGCACCGTGGCGAACAACCTGGGACTGAACATCGACCGTTCCTCCCCCGTACCCCTGTACCACCAAGTGGTCCAAGGGATCGAAGCCGCAATCTACAGCGGGGTGCTCGAACCCGGCAGCCGGCTGGACAACGAAATCGACCTGGCCGCCCAGCTCAACCTCTCCCGGCCAACCATGCGCAAGGCGATGGACGAACTGGTGCGTTCAGGCCTCCTGGTGCGCAAGCGCGGTGTGGGAACCCAGGTGGTGTCCAGTCAGGTGCGCCGCCCGCTGGAGCTCTCGAGCCTCTACGACGACCTCACCAACAACGGCAAAAAGCCCACTACCGAGGTCCTGAGTTTTTCCCATGTGGAGGCGGACGACGCCACCCTCACCACGCTCCAGCTTCCGGCCGGCTCCAAGGTCTACCATTTCACCCGGCTTCGGAAGGTGGCCGGCAAGCCGCTGGCCCTGATGGAGAACTGGGTGCGCGACGATATCGCCGACATGGACGAGGCCATGCTGGGGGCCGAGGGCCTGTACTCGATCCTGCGCCGTGGCGGCGTGAACTTCCGGCTGGCCAACCAGCGCATCGGCGCCGTGAATGCCAACGACTACCAGGCATCCATGCTGGACACAGCCGCCGGTTCCGCCCTGGTCACCATGGAACGCACGGCCGTGGATGACACCGGCCGCCGCGTCGAGACCGGGCACCACGTCTACCGGGCCGATTCATACAGCTTTGAAATGACCCTCGTACAGCGCTAGCGCAAAGGAACACCGCCATGACCAACTGGGTCTATCCCCTGGGCACAGCCGCGGACGGAAAATGGGACGTTTCGATCGGCACGTCCGACTCCTCCCTCTCCGTGGAGGGCTGGGCACACACGGGACTCAAGGTGGCCACCTTGCCGGCGGGCGCCGCCGTCGACCTTCCCGCCGCAGGCGAGGAACGGATCGTGGTGCCCCTCAGCGGATCGTTCACCGTGACAGTGGACGGCACGGAATACCCGTTGGCCGGCCGCCCGGCCGTTTTCGCCGGCCCCACCGACGTACTCTATTCCGGCACCGGACGCACCGTCCGCATCACGTCAGCCGACGGCGGGCGGGTGGCCGTTGCCACCGCCCCGGCCCGGGCCTCGTACCCCACCCGGGTGGTGCCCGCCACCGACATCCCGGTGGAACTGCGTGGTGCGGGCAACTGCTCCCGCCAGGTCCACAACTTCGGCACACCGGCAGCACTCGAGGCGGACCGCTTCATCGTTTGCGAAGTCCTCACCCCGGCCGGCAACTGGTCCTCCTACCCTCCCCACAAACATGACGAGGAGACGGACGGCGAGACCTCCCTGGAGGAGATCTACTACTTCGAAACCCAGGTAGCGGCCGGCGGCGCGGCACCTGCCGATGTGGATGCCATTGGATACCAGCGCGTCTACGCTTCGGACGAGCGGCCCATCGATGTCTCGGCAGAAGTCCGCACGGGCGACGTTGTGCTGGTGCCCTACGGCTGGCACGGCCCCGCCATGGCTGCCCCGGGATACGACCTCTACTACCTGAACGTCATGGCGGGCCCGGGGCCGGTGCGCGAATGGCTGATCAGCGACGACCCGCACCATGGCTGGGTACGGCAGGCCTGGGAGGGCCAGGACATCGATCCCCGGCTGCCCTTCGGGGCCTAACCAAAGGCCGGGCGCTTCTTTTCCCGGCCCGGCGGCCTAGCGGACCGCCAACGGTTCCGCCGCCTGCACCTCGCCGGCCGTCCGCTGTTCGCCGCGCTTGGCGGCCGCCGCTGCGAACGCCATGACCACCACTCCCGCAAGGGTGATGACAGCCCCGGCCCAGATGGGCGACGTATAGCCGAATCCCGCAGTAATGGTGACGCCACCCAGCCAGGCGCCCAGGGCATTGCCCACGTTGAACGCACCGATATTCGCCCCGGAGGCAAGCGTGGGAGCGCCGGGGGCATACTTCATGACCCGCATCTGCAGCCCGGGAACGGTGGCGAAGCCGAAGCCGCCCATCAGGACCAGTGAGATGACGGTGAGCACCGGATTGGCGGCGGTGACGGCAAAGGCCACCAGGACCACGGCGAGGATGGCGAGCACCACCAACAGCGTCCGGTCGACGTTGCGGTCTGCCGCTTTTCCGCCCAGCGTGTTGCCGGCGAAGAGTCCCACGCCGAAGACAATCAGCAGCCATGGCACGGTGGAGGCGGCGAAGCCGGACACCTCGGTCAGCGTGTAGGCGATGTAGGTGAACGCGCCGAACATTCCGCCGAAGCCGAGGATGGTCACCACGATGGACAGCCAAACCTGCCCGGAGCGGAAGGCCCGCAGCTCGGAGCGGAGGCTGCCCGCCTTGTCGGCTTCACCGGCCTGCCGGGGCACCAGGGCAAGGATGCCGGCGAGGGCGGCCACCCCGATGACCGTGATGGCCCAGAACGTAGCCCGCCATCCGGCGGCCTGGCCCAACAGCGTGCCGAACGGAACGCCCAGGACATTGGCGGCGGTGAGTCCGGTAAACATCAGCGCAATGGCACCGGCCTTCTTGCTGGGCGGAACCATGCCCGCGGCCACCACGGCGCCAATTCCGAAAAAGGCACCGTGCGACAGGGCGGCGATGATCCGGCCCAGCATCATGGGCCAATATCCGCCGGCGGTGGCGGAGAGCAGGTTTCCTGCGATGAACAGGACCAGCAGGGCAGCCAGCACCGGCTTGCGTTCAAACCTCGTCACGGCTGCGGTGAGGCCCAGCGCGCCCACCACGACGGCGAGAGCGTAGCCGGAGATGAACCATCCGGCGGAGGCCTCGCTGACGCCGAAATCCGCGGCCACCTGCGGAAGCAGGCCGGCGATGACAAATTCGGTGAGTCCAATTCCGAAGCCGCCGAGGGCGAGGGCTATCAGGCCAACAGGCATGGAAATGCTCCTTCGAGTTGCAGGGGTTGGTTGTCCCGTGGAAGGGAAGGCGCCTAAGATAGTTGCAGGCGCGGTATTTATTGTTGCACATGCAAATATACCGCGCAAGCAACTATCTGCGTTCAATGATCGATGGCCGCCCGTTTGGCGCCATTGTGGTGAAGGAGCAACCATGGGCATCAAGGACGACGCCGTTGAGGTACGCGCCCAGGGGTGGCGCACCTTGGCGGCCCTGCATGGCTTGATTGAAGGTGAGCTGGAACGTTCCCTGCAGGCCGAGTCGGGGCTTTCTGTGGTGGAGTACACCGTGCTGGATGCCCTCAGCCGGCAGGACGGGTGGCATATGCGGATGCAGCAACTTGCCCGCGCCACGGCACTCAGCCCCAGCGCCACCACCCGGCTGGTGAACCGGCTGGAGGACCGCGGCCTCCTGACCCGGATCCTGTGCGACGACGACCGCCGCGGCATCTACACCGAGCTGACCGGCAGCGGCATCAACCTGCTTTCTGAGGCCCGGCCGGTCCACGATGCCACCCTGGAGCGTGCGCTGGACCAGGCCCAGGCTGTCCCGGAGCTGGCGCCGCTGGTGGACGCCCTGCCCCGGTTGCACGCGCCGGCATAAAGCAGCCCCCGGAAGGATCAGCACGCGGGCTGCTGCTTCCTGCGCGGTAACGGACGGGGAGGGTCAGGGAACCTTGGCCGCGGCGTCCGTGGGGTGGCCGGCGGCGACGTTCTTGAAGTAGTGCTCCAAGTCCTCCAGGCTCTTGTCCTTGGTCTCCGGCACGTACTTGGCGGCGAAGCCGATGGCACCGATGCCCAAGCCGGCAAACACGAAGAAGGTGTTGGAGATCCCGATGACGGCCAGCAGCTGCGGGAATCCGAAACCGACCAGGAAGTTGACGGTCCACAGCAGGAACGCCGAAGCACCCATCCCCAGCCCCCGGATCTTCAACGGAAAGATTTCCGAGAGCATCAGCCACGTCACCGGTGAAATCGCGCCTTGCTGGAAGGCCAGGAACGTCACGGTCAGGGCCAGGATGGCGAAGCCCCTGTCCGGGCCTTCGGGGAGGATCAGCGAGAAGAGGCCGATCAGCAGCAGCGTCGTCGTGGTACCAATTTGTCCCGTGATCAGCATCCTGCGCCGGCCCACCTTGCCCAGCAGCCAGATGCCCACGAACGTGGCAAGCACCGAGATGGCGCCGTTGGCGATATTGGCCGTCAAGGCGGCCTCGCGGCCAAAGCCTGACGTGGAGAGGATCTGGGTTCCGTAGTACATGATCGAGTTCACGCCGGTAATCTGCTGGATCACGGCAAGGCCCAGTCCCACGAAGAAGATGCGCCGGAGCCATGGGATGCCGAGGTCCTTCCACGAGCCCATCGTGGACTTGCCGTCTTCCAGGGCCATGGCTTTGACTTCTTCGAACTCCCTGGCTGCTTCCTCCTGCGATCGGATCCGCTGCAGCACCCTGAGCGTCTCGCCGAAGCTGCCAGTGGACGCCAGCCACCGGGGGCTCTCCGGCATGAAGTTCATCCCGATCCACAAAGCGATGGCCGGCAGCGTGGCGATCACCAGCATCCAGCGCCAAATGCCGTGCGACCCGCCGAACGTGTTGCCCAGGCAGGCGTTGAAGGTGAACGCCAGCAGCTGCCCGGTGACGATCATGAGTTCGTTTCGCGTGACAATGCGGCCGCGCCGGTTTCCCGGCGCCACCTCGGCCAGATACACAGGGACCGTAACGGACGCCCCGCCCACGGCGAGCCCCAGGACGAACCGGGCGGCGACCATCACCCCGGTGTTCGGCGAGAAGGTACAGGCAAGGGTGCCCGCCAGGAAGATCACGGCCAGCCCCATGAGCATCAGCCGCCGGCCGTGGCGATCCGCCAAGCGTCCGCCGAACAATGCACCGAAGGCCGCACCGAACAGCAGGGACGACGTGACCAGGCCCTCGGTCAGTGGTGTCAGGCCCAGGTCCTCCTGCATGTACGGCAGTGCCCCGTTGATTACACCGGTGTCATAGCCGAAGAGCAGGCCGCCCAAGGTGGCGATGATGGTGGCAGTCCGCAGTGCCCGCCTGTGGTTGCCCGGCGGGATGGTGGCGTGCTGCAGCCCGTGCGACGCATGCTGGTCAGGAGTGGATTTCACATAAACACTCCATTGTGGACCAGCAGGGATGCGGACACAAAAGAGGGACGGATGGCCGGCCCGTCCCCCTCCTGTCCTACTTGTACAGGTCCGGCTTTGCGGCCAACTTCACGGCCACCTTTTCACCGTTCTTCTGCGCCTCGACGCCCGCTTCGCAGCACGCGGCGGTGGCGTACCCGTCCCAGGCGGAGGGGCCGCCGATCCCGCCCTTAAGTGCCGCGTCCACCCACGACTGGATTTCGACGTCGTACGCGGCTCCGAAACGCTCCTCGAACCCTGGCGTGACGTTGCCGCCCCAACGGCCGGCGCTGCGCGTGTAAGGGCCGGTGTCCCCGCCGATGCTGACGATGCCGTCCTCGAAGGTGGCCTGGGTAGCCACTTCGTAGCCGAACTTGGCATTGACGTAGATTTCGACGTCGGCCAGGACCCCTGACTCGGTTTCAATGAGGACGTGCTGGGGATCGTGCTGGCCGTTGGGCGCGGTCCTGGTTGCCTTGCCCAGGCGGACCTGGACGCTGGTGATTTCCTCACCGGTGAAGTAGCGGATGGCGTCGAATTCGTGGACGACGGAGTCGTTGATGAGCATCTCGTTGGTGAAGCCTTCGGGGGTGGTGGGGTTGCGGTGCTGATGGTGCAGCATCAGCAGCTCACCCAATTCCTGGTTCCGGATGATCGAGCCAAGGGCTGCGTATTCGGCGTCGAAGCGGCGCATGAAGCCCACCTGGATGCGCTGGTGGCCCAGGGCAACCTCGGCTTCGACGATTTTCCAGGATGATTCGGCGTCCGGGGTGAGCGGCTTTTCGCAGAGGATAGGGATGTCCTTGGCGAGCGCTTTGAGCAGGATGTCCTGGTGGAGGAACCCCGGGGTGGCGATCAGCACCGCGTTGACGCCACCGTGAGTGAGGGCTTCCTCGGCGTCGGTGAGGGCAACGGCACCGGGGATGCCTTCGATGGCGGCCTGCGCGCGGGCAAGGTCGACGTCGACGACGGCGGCAACTTCTGCTCCGTGGATGCGCTTGCTGAGGCGCTGGATGTGGTCTGCGCCCATGCGGCCTGCCCCGATAACGGCGACGCGGAGGGATTCAGTCATTGTTCAGTCCTTCTGGTTCTGGAGGGAAGGGAGGTGCAGTCCGCCTGTCCTGGTCCGTCAATTGACAGTGGTGCGGGAGCCGCAGGACAGCAGGTAGTTTCGGGTGCGCTTGGCGATCGGCATCGGAACGTCGAAGGCCACGGGGTACATGTCCTGCTCCACGATGCCGAGGATGGGCCGGTTCAAGGCTTCCACTGCGTCGATGACCGCACGCAGGTCGGGCAGCCCGTTCGGCGGTTCGGTCATGACTCCTGCGAGGTTCGCCGCGGCCCAGGTCATGTTCTCGTCGTTGACCTTCTTCAGGATCTCCGGGTTGACCTGCTTCAAGTGCAGGTAGCCGATCCGGTCCGGGTAGTTTTTGATCAGTTCCAGGCTTGAGGCGCCGCAGTATTCTGCATGGCCGGTGTCCAGGCACAAGTTCAGGTATTTCGGGTCCGTGGCGTTCAGAAGGGTTTCAATGTCCTCCTGGGCTCCCACGTGCGAGTCTGCGTGGGAGTGGAACTGCTGCTGCAGGCCAAAGTCCTCCAGGAGGGTCTTGCCCAGGCGGTCGTGGCCGGCGAACAGGTCGCGCCAACCCTTCTCGCTCAGTGTCCCGCTCTCCACGGCTTCGCCGGTGACGTCGTCGCGCCACATGGCCGGGATGACCACCATATGCTCTCCGCCCATGGCGGCGGTCAGTTCAGCGACTTTCCGGGCAGGTTCCCAGGCGGTTTCCCACTGGTCCAGGCCGCGGTGGAACGCGGTGAATACGGTGCCGGCGGTGACCTTGAGGTCACGCTGCTTCAGTTCTTCGGCAAGCCGGATGGGATCGTTGGGCAAGTAGCCATAGGGGCCCAGCTCGATCCATTTGTAGCCTGATTCGGCCACCTCGTCGAGGAAGCGTTCCCACGGGGTCTGCTGGGGATCGTCCGCGAACCAGACGCCCCAGGAGTCCGGTGCCGTGCCGATGATCAGCTTGTTCTCAGTCATGTGCCTGTTCCTTTGGAGGGTTTCGGCAGGTTCAACCACCGGTGGTTGAACGTGCCGAAACCGGATGGGGACTAGTTGGAGGGGAAGTTGTAGGAGGCGCCGGAGGCGTGGTGGGTTTCGGGCCAGCGGGAGGTGACCACTTTGCCGCGGGTGTAGAAGGAGACGCCTTCGGGACCGTACATGTGCTTGTCGCCGAAGAGGGAGGCTTTCCAGCCGCCGAAGGAGTGGTAGGCCACCGGTACCGGAAGGGGCACGTTAATGCCGATCATGCCGACGGTTACCGAGCGCTGGAACGTGCGGGCGGCCGCGCCGGAGGAGGTGAAGATGGCGGTGCCGTTGCCGTAGGGATTGGCGTTGATCAGCTTGATGCCGTCCTCGAGGGTATCGACGCGGACCACCACCAGGACGGGACCGAAGATTTCCTCCGTGTAGGCGGTCATTTCGGTCTTGACATGGTCGAGGACGGTGGGGCCTACCCAGAAGCCGTTTTCGTGGCCGGGGACCACCAGGTCGCGGCCGTCCACCACCATGGCGGCGCCGGCGGTTTCGGCGTCGGTGACGATCCGGACAATGCGTTCCTTGGAGGCCGGGGTGATGACAGGGCCCATTTCGGCGCCGGGCGCGGTGCCGTTGTTGACCCTCACGGCTTCGGCGCGTTCCTGGACCTTTGCCACCAATGCATCGGCGGCGTCTCCGACGGCGACCGCGACGGAGATGGCCATGCAGCGTTCGCCGGCGGAGCCGAACGCGGCGGCCGCGAGGTGGTCCGCCGCATTGTCCAGGTCGGCGTCGGGCAGGACGATGGCGTGGTTCTTCGCCCCGCCCAGCGCCTGGACGCGCTTGCCGTGCCGGGTGGCGGTCTCGTGGACGTACTGGGCGATCGGGGTGGAGCCGACAAAGGAGATGCCGTCCACGTCCGGGTGGGTGAGGAGCCCGTCCACGGTTTCCTTGTCGCCGTGCAGGACCTGGAACACGCCGTCCGGCAGCCCGGCTTCCTTCCAAAGCTTGGCCAGCAGCAGGGAGGCGGAAGGGTCGCGTTCGGAGGGCTTCAGGATGAAGGCGTTGCCCGTGGCAATCGCCATCGGGGCCATCCACAGCGGCACCATGACGGGGAAGTTGAACGGGGTGATGCCCGCAACCACGCCGAGCGGTTCACGGAAGGAGAAGACGTCGATGCCGGTGGAGACCTGGTCCGAGTAGTCGCCCTTGAGCAGGGTGGGGATCCCGCAGGCGTACTCCACCACTTCCAGGCCACGGCCGATCTCGCCCTTGGCGTCGGAAAGGACCTTGCCGTGCTCGGCGGTGACCAGGGCCGCGAGTTCATCCACATGGGCGGCGACGAGCTCGCGGAACGTGAACAGCACTGCGGTACGCCTGGCCAGGGAGGTCTCGCCCCAGGAATCGGCGGCCTTGCGGGCAGCGGCGACGGCGGTGTCCAAGTCGGCCCGGTTGGCCAGGCGCAGCTCGCCGGTGACCTGGCCGGTGGCCGGGTTGTAGACGTTCGTGGTGCGGTCGCCCTCGCCCGGGGTTTCGGCGCCGTTGATGAAGTGGTTGATCACGGTAGCTTCAGTGGTGGTGGCAGTCATGGAACTCTTCCTTGAGTAGGGGAAAGTGGGTCAGCCGAGCAGTTTGCGCTGGCGTGACTTGTGGTCGGCGTAGGCCCCGTAGGCCTGCGTGGTGGAGTCCAGTTCGGAAACCTGCGCGACCGGAACGTCCCACCAGGACTCGGAGGATGGTGCGTCCAGGAGAGGATCGGACTCGACATGGATCAGGATGGGCCCGCTGCCCTCAGGGGCGGCTTTGGCATCGCGGATGGCCTGCTCCAGTTCGGCGATCACCTTCTCCCCGGGTTCGATCCTGATGACCTTCACGCCCAGGGATTCGGCGTTCAGTGCAAGGTCCACCGGCAGGGTCTCGCCGGTGTCGAAGCTGTGCTGCTCCTCGTCCAGGGCCCGGTAGCGGGTGCCGAAGCGCTGCGAGCCCAGGGATTCGGACAGGGAGCCGATGGAGGCGTATCCATGGTTCTGGATCAGGACCACGATCAGTTTGATGCGTTCGGCGACCGCGGTGACCAGTTCGGTGTGCATCATCAGGTAGGAGCCATCGCCCACCATGACGACGACGTCCCGTACGTCCGCGCGGTCCCCGCCTGCCGCCGTCGCACGCGCCGCTTCGGCGAGCACTGCCCGCTTGACCCCGAGGCCGCCGGGAATTTCGTAGCCCATGCAGGAGTAGGCGTATTCGACGTGGTAGCCGAACGGGTCGCGGACGCGCCACATCTTGTGCAGATCGCCGGGCAGGGACCCTGCAGCGCAGATGACCACATCCGCCGCGTCCATGGCCCGGTTGGTGGCGCCGATGATTTCGTTCTGCGCCGGCAGCGGGGTGTACCGGGTGTCGAACGCCTGATCCACGGTGGCGTCCCAACGCTTCTTCTCCGCCGCGACCTTTTCCGCCAGGTCTGCGCCGGTACGGTAGCCGCCCAGGGCCGCGTTCAGCTTCACCAGCGCCTTGCGGGCGTCCGCGACGATCGGAAGGCTGGTGCCGTGCTTGTAGGCATCGAGCGGGGCGACGTTGATGTTGATGAACTTCACGTCGGGGTTCTGGAACGCTGTGCGTGACGCGGTGGTGAAGTCCTCGTAGCGCGTGCCGATGCCAATGATCAGGTCTGCCTCTGCGGCAATAGCGTTCGCCGCGGTGGTGCCGGTGGAGCCGATCGCTCCGAGGGAGTGCTTGTGGTCCCACGGCAGGACGCCGACGCCGGCCTGCGTGTTGCCCACCGGGATGCCCGTCAGCTCGGCGAACTTTGCCAGTTCGTCGTTGGCGTAGGCGTAGAGGACGCCGCCGCCGGCGATGACCAGCGGGCGCTTGGCGGCGCGGATCGCCGCCGCGGCGCGGGCGATGTCGTCGTCGTCCGCCTCGGGGCGGCGGATCCGCCATTCCCGCTCGGCCAGGAATTCCTCCGGGACGTCGAGCGCCTCGGCCTGGACATCCTGCGGCAGCGAAATAGTCACCGCCCCGGTTTCGGCCGGGTCGGTCAGGACCCGCAGCCCGTGGTGGAACGCGGAGAACAGCTGCTCCGGCCGGGAGACCCGGTCGAAGAACTTGGACAGCGGCCGGAACGCGTCGTTGACCGAGAGGTCATGGGCGTACGGCTGTTCGAGCTGCTGCAGCACCGGATCCGCGACCCTGGTGGCGAACGTGTCAGAGGGCAGCAGCAGGACCGGCAGCCGGTTGGTGGTGGCCAAGGCGGCGCCGGTCAGCAGGTTCGAGGACCCCGGGCCGATCGAGGTGCTGATGGCGAACGTCTGGCGGCGGCGGGTGTGCCGGGCGTAGCCGACGGCCTGGTGGACCTGGGCCTGCTCGTTCCGGCCCTGGTGGTAGGGCATCAGGGACGGGTCCTGCTGCTGGTATTGCTTCAGCGCCTGGCCAACGCCGGCAACGTTGCCGTGGCCGAAGATACCGAAGGTGCCCGGAATGAGCCGCTCCCGGTAGTCCACGCCGCCAACGTTGTCAACGGTGTACTGCTTGGACAGGTATTCGACGACGGCCTGGGCCACCGTCATCCTGCGTGTTCCTGTGGTGCCCATGGGGACTACTCCGATGCTTCCGTGGTGTGGTGCAGCAGCGAGGCGGCGGTGGCGACGGCGCCGGCGACGTCCCCGTCTGCGGGATAGAGAAGGGTGCGGCCCACCGTGAGGCCTTGGACGCCGGGAAGCGCCAGCGCTGCTTCCCAGGTGGCGAAGACCTCATCCTGGGTGCCGTCCGGGTCACCGCCCAGGAGTACCGTGGGCATGGTGGTGGCCGCCATGACGCGTTCCATCTCCGCTACCACCGGCAGCTTCATCCAGGTGTAGGCGCTGGTGGAACCCAGGCCTTCGGCGATCGCAATGGACTTGATCACCGCATTGGTGGACAGGTCGTTGCGGACGCGGCCGTTTTCGCGGACCGAGAGGAAGGGCTCCACCATGGCGATCAGTTTCCGTTCGGCCAGCGAATCGATCGCGTGGGCGGTCGCCTCCAGGGTGGCGACCGTATCCGGGTCGCCCAGGCAGATCCGGGTCAGCATCTTCCCGCCGTCGGCACCAAGGGCCTCCAGCGCCGCGGCCGTGTGGCCGGTGAACCGGTCGTCGATCTCGTTGACCAGCCCGGCCAGGCCGCCACGGTTCATCGAACCGAACACGAGTTTCCCATCCAGGGCACCCAGCAGCAGGAGGTCGTCCATGATGTCCGGGGAGGCCAGGACACCGTCGACTGCGGGGTTGGCCAACGCGATCTGGAGCCGGTCCAGGAGTTGGCGGCGGTCTGCCATGGCCACCGGATCCGCACCGACGGCAAGGGCGCCGCGGGCCGGGTGGTCGGCCGCGACGATGAAGTTCTGGCGTCCGGACTTCAGGCCCGGGTGGCGGCGGCGGGACTTCGCGGCGCGGGCCACAGCCTCCGGGTCCTCAAGGCGGATGGTGCTCAGGTGCTCATAGCGGCGCGGATCATCGTCCAGGGTGCGGTTGGAAGCCATCGGGGTGAGGGTCACAGTGCTGCTCCTTCGGTGGCAAGCTGCGCGGCGGCACCGTCGCCGGGGACCGGCCGGCCGCGTTCGGCCAGCAGCGAGGTGACCTCCTCCGGCGTCGGCATGGCATCTGCGCAGGAGAGCCGGGAGGCGACGATCGCACCTGCGGCGTTGGCGTAGTCCAGGACCTGGGCCAACGGCCAGCCGGAGAGGAGCCCATGGCAGAACGCGCCGCCAAACGAGTCGCCGGCACCCAGGCCGTTCAGCGTCTCCACCGGAACGGGAGCGGACACCACCCGCTCGGTGCGGGTCTTCGCCATTACGCCTTCGGCGCCGAGCTTGACGACGGCGATCTCCACGCCCGCAGCCAGCAGGCGGTCCGCCTGCTCATCAGGAGTCCCCTCCCCCACGGCGACGGCGCACTCCTTGTCGTTGCCGATAGCGACCGTGACATACGGCAGGACTTTGGCGACCTCGGCCCGTGCCTCTTCCTCGGATGGCCAGAACATGGGCCGGTAATCCAGGTCAAGGATGGTGAACTGACCTTCAGCCAAGCGGGTGCGCGGGCGCGCTTCGTGGGCTGCGATGTGCGCTGACCGGGAGGGCTCCTGGCACAGGCCCGTCACGGTGGACCAGAAGATCCCTGCCTGGCGGATGGCGTCCAGGTCCAGCTCTTCAGCCTTGATCTGCAGGTCCGGCGCGGTGGGGAACCGGCCGTAGAAATACAGCGGGAACTCATCGGTTGCCGGCTTGATCGCGCAGAAGGTTACCGCCGTGGGCAAGTCCTTCACCGGGGTCACGAAGGTGTCATCGACGTTGAACTTGCGCAGCTCGCGGTGCAGGTAAACACCGAACGGGTCATCCCCGGTACGGGTAATGACGGCAGTGCGGCGGCCATGGCGGGCGGCGGCAACAGCAACGTTGGACGGTGAACCACCCAAGTACTTGCCGAAGGAATTAACGTCCTCCAAGCCAACCCCGATGTCGTTCGGGTAGATATCAACGCTGATGCGCCCGATCGTAAGAAGCTCGTGGGTCACGGTGATCGCGGACCTTTCTGGTGTGGAACCCGGGCCCTTTGAGGGGCAGGAGTTCCGGGACTGGCAGGCCGTGGCGTGGGCCACAGGCACTACTTTGCCGTAGATCGAATGTCCTGTCAAAAGTTTGTTCTGACATACTTACAACCAACAGCAGACCCGGCCCCTACGACCGGTAGGAGCCGGCAGTCAGTGTTTGGGGACCGCCAGCTCGCCGGTAACGTACTGCGCGCGGCCGAAACCGAACGACCAGTCACCGGCGCCATTTTCCACATAGCCGATGAAGACATCCTCGCCGGCGACCCCCAGTCCGGCGAGCTTTTCCGCCACGGCCGCGAAAAGCCCCTGCTTGGCCTCCTGCGACCGGCCCGCCTGGGTGAAAATCTGGATCATCACCACGCCCCCGCTGCGCTCGAATCCGAGGCCCGCATCCTGGGCAATGATCCGGCCTTGGGGGTGTTCCGTCAGGATGTGGAAGTAGTCCCGCTCCGGAATGCCATACTCGGCCAGGATTGCTTCATGGACCCCTCGGCTCAGCGCCTGCAATTCTTCGGCGGTGCGGCCTTCGTTGACGTCAATGCGGACCAGCGGCATGCTCATTCTCCTTCGCTTGCTTTGTCCTGACATACTAACAAGTGATGCAATCAGGGAACAAACCCTTGCGCGGAACCCGCGATGGTGCCTACCATTAATCAACCGCAAGGTTGATAAACAAAAAAGTTGATTAAAGGAAATGATGTTGATCTCCGATGACGCGGCCCTGGACGTGGCCTTCATGGCCCTGGCAGATCCCGTGCGGAGGCGCCTCATCGCCCGGCTCAGCAGGGGCCCGGCAACAGTGAACGAATTGGCGGAACCGTTCGAGATCTCCAAGCAGGCGGTCTCGAAACACATCCAGGTACTCGAGCAGGCGGAACTGGTGACCCGGACCAGGGACGCGCAGCGCCGGCCCGTGCACCTGAACCCGGCGCGGCTCGAGGCGCTGACCGCATGGATTGACCAATACCGGTTGATCCGCGAAGGCCAGTTCCGGAGCCTCGACGCCGTTCTTCGATCAGGCGCTGCCCACGGCGGCGCCCACCACAGTGGCGACCTATCCACCCAGGAGTCAAGATGAGCAATTCCCTGAAACTCAGCGTTCCCGAGGGCGTCCCCTTCATCGATTACGAGCGCGAGTTCGATTTTCCGGTCGCGGACGTGTTCCGCGCGCACAAAGAGCCGGACCTCATTGTCCAGTGGCTGGGCCCGCGGGGCATGAAGATGGACATTGACCACTACGACTTCCGCACCGGCGGCAGCTACAGCTACCTGCACACCGGACGCGACGGTGTCGCCTACGAGTTCAAGGGCATTTTCCACACGGTCCGCGAGAACGAATTCGCCATCCAGACCTTCGAGTTCGGCGGATATCCGGATGTGGTCAGCCTGGAGTTCATGACGTTCGAGGACCTCGGCAACGGAAGGACCCGACTGCGGGGACATTCCGTCTACCCCAGCCAGGAAGCGCGCGACGGCATGGCCCAGTCCGGCATGGAGGGCGGCCTGTCCGAGGGTTACGAGCGGCTGGAAGAATTGCTGGCCGGGGCAACGGCTCCCGCCTGAAGCAAAAGCACCGCCTCATCCAGGACGCGGCCCAGGTTCGCGGGGTCGTGGGCGAACCGGCCCAGGAAGAGTCCGTCCGCGGCTCCCAGCTGCGGCAACAGTCCAGGGCCGGCACTGCCGCCGTACATCACGGGGCAGCCCGGGCCCAGGGCCGCCCGGATCAGCCCGAGGACGGCGTTGACGTGGTGCGGGGCGGCGGGCTCGTCGGCGCCGATGGCCCAAACAGGTTCGTAGGCCAGGACCAGGCGGGGCAGCAGCTCCGTGTCGCCGCCCGTCGCGGCCCGGACCTGCCGCACGCAAAAGTCCGCGGCAGCACCGGCGTCGAGCCTGTCCGGTTCCCCGATGCACAGCAGCGGGGTGAGGGAATGGCCGACGACGGCATGCACCTTGCGGGCCACGACGGCGTCGTCCTCGGCGAACAGCCGGCGGCGCTCGGCATGTCCGATTTCCACCAGGCGGACGCCAAGTTCGGCCAGCATGCCGGGGCTGACTTCCCCGGTGAGCGGCCCGTCCCCCCATGCGCAGTTTTGGGCCCCGAGCAACACCGGCGAGCCGGCCAGGATCCGCGCGGCCTGTTCCAGTACCGGAAAGGAAGGGATGACGAAGACCCGCACCGGGGAGTCCTGGGCGGCGAGTCCGGGCCTGTCATCCACGATGGAACGCACCTCCGACAGCCAGCGCAGGCTTTCCTGGTAGCCCAGGTACATCTTGGTGCTGACACCGATGTAGAGGGGGCCGTTGCCTGTGCTGCTGCCGGAGGTGCTCATGGTTTCCTTGCGTGGATGGTGTGGTGCGCTCAGTCGAGCAGGTCGTCGGCCTTGTTCTTGAACCGCCTCGTGGCGAACATCATTGCGGCCGCCACAAACGGCAGGACGCCCAGGGCATAGACGCCCATGGAGCCCGTTGGCGACTGGGTGGCCTCATTGACTGCGGTCCGCAGGATGGGTGCTACGAAGCCGCCCAGGTTGCCGAGGGAGTTGATCAACCCGATGCCTGCCGCGGCAGCAGACCCGGCGAGGAACGCGGTGGGGTACGACCACACCACGGGGCCAACGGCCAGGAAGCTGCAGACTGCCAGGGTAATGAAGATCATGCCCAGCACCGGCTGGTGGTTGGTCCCCGCCCACGCCGAGCCAAAGATGCACAGGCCGGTGGAGATGAACAGGATGGTGCCGAACTTCCGGCGCTTGGCCACGGTATCTGCCGCCTTGCCGATGAAGTAGCAGGAGAAGATGCCGAAGAACCATGGAACGGCGATCAGCAGGCCGACGGCGAGTCCCACCTTCTGCCCGGTGAGGGAGGACACCTGCTGGGGAAGGAAGAAGGTCACACCATAGACCGCGACCTGCAGGCAGAAGTAGATGACGGTGAAGTACCAGACGCGGCCGTTGCGCATGGCGGCGAGGATGCCGCGGGGCCCGGTCTCGTCCTTGATGGTGTCTTCAAGTGCCATGACCTCCTTCAGCGCATACTTTTCCTCGCGGCTGAGGAATTTGGCCTTTTCCGGGCCGTTGATCAGGAAGAAGAAGGCCGCAATGCCGGCCAGGACGGCCAGCAGGCCTTCCACGAAGAACATGACCTGCCAGCCTCGCAGGCCCGGCACCTGGTCGCCAATGTTGATCAGCCAGCCCGAAAGCGGGTTGCCGATCATCTGGGAGAAGGGCTGGGCCAGGTAGAAGATGGCGAACATCTGGACCCGTACCTTGTTGGGGAACCACTCGGCGAGGTACATGATGACGCCGGGGAACAGCCCGGCCTCGGTGACGCCCAGGAGGAAACGCAGGATAACGAACGAGGTCTCGCCCTGGACGAACGCGAAACACGCGGAGACGATGCCCCAGGTGATGGCGATGCGTGCCAGCCAGATCTTGGCGCCAACCTTCTTGAGCAGCAGGTTGCTGGGGATTTCGAAGATGGCGTAGCCAATGAAGAAGATGCCGGCACCGAGGGCGAAGGCCGCGGCGGACACCCCTTTGTCTGCTCCCAGGGCCGCCTCAGCAAAGCCGACGTTGGTGCGGTCAAGGAAAGAAACGACGTACAGGATGACCAGCATCGGCATGAGCCGGCGGGCCGCCTTGGAAATCGCGGACTTCAGGACCGGACGGCCCAGAAGTTCCTTGGATGTTGCGGTGGTTTCTGACACAACACTCTCCTTCGAGTGGTGACGTTGGGGATTCCCTGGCAGGCCGGCGGCCTGCGGGGCTTATGGTGGCGCCCGGTCGGTGATGCCGGGGGCGCGGTCAGTGCATGTACAGGCCGCCGTCGACGTTCAGCGTCTGGCCGGAGATGTAGCCGGCGTCCTCGCCGATGAGGAAGGAGATGGCAGCCGCGATGTCGCGGGTGGTGCCCACCCGGTTCACCACGAGGTCCCTGACCAGTTCATCCTTGCGCTCCTCGCTGAGGGTGCCGCCCATGATGTCGGTGTCGATCGGACCGGGCGAGATCGCGTTGACCGTGATGTCGTACTCACCCAGTTCGCGGGCGGTGGCGCGGGTCAGTCCGATCACACCGGCCTTCGCTACGGAGTACGGGGTCTTGCTGAACGTGCCGCCGCCGCGCTGGGCGGAGACCGAAGAGATGTTCACGATCCGGCCCAGCCGGTTCTTCACCATCGATTCGGCGGCCCGGCGGGTCGCGTAGTGCACGCCGTTCATGTTGATGTTGAGCACCCGGTCCCATTCGCCGGCGTCGAGCTCGAGGTAGGGAACCGGGGAGCTGACGCCCGCGATGTTCGCCAGCGCCACCAGCTGCGGAAGCTCGGCTTCGATCTCGTCGATGGCGGCGCGGACCGAGGCTTCGTCGCCGATGTTGGCGCCGGCACCGTGGGCCCTGACACCGTGCTTTTCGGCCAGTTCCTTGGCCAGGCTCTTGCTGGCGGCGTCGTCAAGGTCGATCACGCCGATGTTCCAGCCGCGTTCGGCGAGGTAGACGGCCGTGGCGCGGCCGATGCCGCGTTCAGAGACGGCGCCGGTAACAATCACGGTGCGGTCTGCGGGGAAAACTGTCATGGAATGTTCCTTCTGGTTCAGGGAGGGGCTAGGACAGCGGGGCCGGGCCCAGGTCCTCGATGAGCTTCTGCATGGCGACGTAGGCCTTGTTCCGATAGGCAACCAAAGCTGCGGTGCGGTCAGCCGGGACGTCGAGGAAGCCGGAGCCGGTCTTGGTGCCCAGCTGGCCGGCGTCGACCTTTTCCTGCAGGATCTGCGGGGTGGCGAACCGCTCCGGGAAGCCGGTCTGCAGCGACTTGTAGCAGAACGCGTAGACGTCCAGGCCGGCCATGTCTGCGATGGCGAAGGGACCGAAGAACGGCAGCCGGAAGCCGAAGGTGGTACGGACCAGCGTGTCCACGTCCTCGGCCGTGGCGATGCCTTCCTCCACCACCTGGGCGGCTTCGTGGAAGAGGGCGTACTGGAGCCGGTTCAGCACGAAGCCGGTGACATCCTTGACGGTAGCCGTTTCCTTGCCGGTCTCCCCCACGATGGTGCGGGCGGCCTGCACGGTCGCCTCGGAGGTCCCCTCGTGCGGAATGACTTCCACGCCGGGGATGAACGGTGCCGGGTTGGAGAAGTGGACGCCCAGGAAGCGCTCCGGGTTCTCCACCACATCGGCCAGCTTGGCAATGGAAATAGTGGAGGTGTTGGAGCCAATGATGGCGTCCGGGCGCGCGGCGGCGCTGATCCGGCCCAGGGTGGCGTGCTTGATCTCGAGGACTTCCGGCACGGCCTCCTCGATGTATTCGGCGTCCGCCACCGCCTCCTCGATGTCCTTGGCTGCCCAGAGGTTTTCCTTCAGCAGGTCCGTGGCGTTGGCTGGGAAAAGACCGGCAGCCACGAATTCGTCGGATTCCTTCAGCAGGCGCTCGTAGTTGCCCTGGGCGATCTCGGCGGAGACGTCGGCGAGCGCCACCCGGGCCCCGGCAAGGGCCAGGACCTGGGCGATTCCGCCGCCCATGTAGCCGGAACCGACGACTGCGATATTACGGATGCTCATGTGGTTTCAAGTCCTTCCGACGCGCCCTCATAGGAGCAGATGGCGTCTACTTTGGCCGCGGATGCGGAGTTTTCATCGAAGCGGTAGTTGAGCCACTCGCCCACCAGCTTCTTGGCCAGTTCCAGGCCGATGACGCGCTGGCCCAGGGTCAGCACCTGCGCGTTGTTCGAGAGCACAGACCGCTCCACGGAGTAGCTGTCGTGGGCCGTCACGGCCCGGATGCCCGGTACCTTGTTGGCGGAGATGGCCACGCCCAGGCCGGTTCCGCAGATCAGGAGGGCGCGGTCCGCTTCGCCGGCCGCCACCTTGCGGGCGGCGGCGACGGCCAGGTGGGGGTAGGCGGTGGTGTCGTCGGCGCCGACTCCCACATCCTCCACGGAAGCAACCCGGGGGTCAGCCTCCAGCAGTTCCCGCAGGGCGTTCTTGTATTCCACGCCTGCTTCGTCATTGCCGACGACGATGCGCCAGCCGGTTAGGGATTGCTCAGTCATAAGGGTTCTCCTTCAGTGGCTTTCGATGGTGGCGGCGTAATCGGCCACCCTGCGGGCGATGAGGCCAAAGGACACAGCACCGGGGTCCGGGTGGCCCAGGCTCTTTTCGGCCAGCGGACGGGCCCTGCCCTTCTTCGGGCTGAGGCCGGCTGTCTCATCAGCGGCTTTTGCTGCCGCCTCCGCTGCCGCACTGAGGCTTGCAGCCAGGCTGCCGCCGTCGTCTATTGCCTTGGCGAAGGTTTCGGCGAACGGAAGCAGCGCATCCACCATGGTCTTGTCCCCGGCTTCCGCCTTGCCCAGGGTGACAATGGCGTCGCGGAGTGCGTTGACGGCCGCGGTCGCGTCGGCGGCGGTGTAGGCGTCCTTGCTGCCCAGGGTCCTGCCGACGGCGGTGACGGCCGCGCCCCAGAGGGCCCCGGAGGTACCCCCGGCCCGCTCGGCCCACTGCTCCCCTGCCGCCGCAAGGACTTCCTCCAGGCCGGCGCCGCCGGCGTGGGATTGCTCCGCGGCGGCTACGGCAGCGTCCACGCCGCGCCGCATGCCGATGCCGTGGTCGCCGTCCCCGGCGATGGCGTCCAGCTTTCCCAGGGCGTCTTCGTGTTCGACGACGACGGCGCGGGCCTCCTTCAGCGCGTCAACCGCGGTGGCTGCCAGGGCGGTTGAGGCCGGGGTGGCGGCCAGCGAAGTGATGGCTGCCGCCTCGGCCAGGGATTCGACGGCCCGGGCCCGGCGGCGTGCCAGGTTGCCCTTCCGGAAGGCCGGCGTGTCAGCGGGGGCGGCCCAGAACTTCTCCAGCTCGGCGTCCAGCCAGAACAGCGTGAGGGACAGGCCGGACATGTCCAGGCTGGTGACCAGCTCACCGCACTCGGGCTCGACGATCTCCAGTCCGGCCTCGGCGAGCAGGGCTTCGATCCTGCCGAACAGCAGGAAGAGTTCGTCGTACTTGACGGTCCCCAGGCCGTTGAGGATGGGTACTACCCGCTGGCTTGCGGTTTCGGGCTTGTCCTTCAGCAGGCCGTCCACCAGCAGCTTGGCCAGCTCACTGGCGGTGGGAAGCGGCTGCTCGGAGATGCCCGGTTCGCCGTGGATACCCAGCCCCACCGACATCATGCCTTCGGGCACGGTGAAGAGGGGCTCTGCTGCTCCGGGAAGGGTGCACCCCGCGAACGCCACGCCCAAGGAGCGGGTGTGGTGGTTCGCCTTGGTGGCAAGCCGCTCCACCTCGTCCAGGTCCAGTCCGGCTTCTGCCGCCGCGCCGGCAATTTTGAAGACCGTGAGGTCGCCGGCGATACCGCGGCGCTTGCCGATTTCTTCGACCGGTGCGCTGGCGATGTCGTCGGTGACCAGCACGGTCCGGGTGTGGATGCCTTCGGCGTTCAGCTTGTCCTGGGCCTGGCCGAAGTGGAGGACGTCGCCGGCATAGTTTCCGTAGCTGAGGAGGACGCCGCCGCCGGTCTGGGCTGCCTTGGCAACGCGGTAGACCTGCCCCGCGGAGGGGGAGGCAAACATGTTGCCGCAGGCGCTTCCGGCGGCGAGCCCGGCCCCCACCAGGCCGGCGAAGGCGGGGTAGTGGCCGGAGCCGCCACCGATGACCACTGCCACCTGGTTCTCTGGAGTTTCGGTGGAACGGACAACACCGCCGTCGACACGCGCCACATACTGGCGGTTGGCGGCCACGAAACCGTCGAGGGCGTCGTCTGCGAACTGCGCTGGATCGTCAAATATCTTTGTCATGATTCCTCGTTGAACCCGTTGGATCGGTTGGGAGCCGGCCGGCTAGCGTGCAGGGACTGCCGCGGGGCTTTGCCGGCCCTGCGCCACCAGGCTGGTGCCCAGGGCATAGCCGTCGCGCTTGGGCAGGACCTGGCGCCGGAGGTAATCCTGGTTGGCGGCGGTGACGCTCAGGCCGTCGCCGCCGTAGTGCTCCGTGCAGATGATGCCCTGGAAGCCGACGGAGATGGCGAACTGGAACGCCTCGCGGTAGCTGATGAGGCCTGATTCCATGGGAGCCGGCATGGCGACGTACTGGTTGCGGGCCTGGTTTTCATCGCGGATGTAGTTCTTGACGTGCCAGTAGTTGGCGTACGGCAGGGTCTTGTGCACCAGCTCCCGCCAGTCTTCGATGGGGCGGTGCAGGCGGATCAGGTTACCCAGGTCCGGGTTCAGCCCTACGTTGGGCAGGTCGATGTCCTGGACCAGCTGCACGGAGGAATCGCCGGTGCCCAGGTACGTGTCCTCGTACATCTCCAGCGACACCAGGAGGCCAAGTTCGGCGGCGTGCTTGCCCACTTCGCGGATACGGGTGACGGCGTTGTTCCAGCTTTCCTTGTCCCCCACCGGATCTTTGTGGCCCTCGACGGTCCAGAACCACAGCTGCTTCCGCTGCTCGGGGGTAATGGCCTGGTGCAGCCCGATCGAGACAACCTCGCAGCCAAGCTGTGCTGCGGCGTCGAGCGTGCGGTGGGTGTAGGCAAGGTTTTCTTCCCAGTTGCTTTCCTCGATCACGCTGCGGCGGATGGCCGAGATGGAGGGAAGTCCGAGGCCGGCGGCCGTGGCAGCGGCTTTCAGCTCGTCCAGCCGGGCGCTGGAAAGGTCGCCGGGGCGGACCCAGCTGTCGGTGAGGTCGGCATTGGTGAAACCGGCGTCGGCGACTTCTTCGAAGACCTGCTGCCAGTCTCCGGCAGGGGCGTCCTGGACGGCGGTTCCGTCCGGCCGGGTTCCGGGGAACTGCAGCAGGGCAGCGGCGATGGGCCAGTTTTCAGCGGTGTACGGCATTGTCACTCCAGATCATGAATCGCATTTCCTATAGGATCTATGCTGTTCGACGGCATTGTCAAGGGGTCTTGTGGAGGCCAATGGGCCATGAGGTGGCGACCGGGGGCCGCGGGGCCGCCAGGACAGCGCCGGGCGGTGCTGCTAGTTTCGCACTTCGCTGTCGTGTTGCGAGCGCTGCTTGACGCCTTCGATGTGGTCGATCATCTTCTGCCGGGCAAGCTCGGCGTCGCCGGCTTCAAAGGCTTTCAGGATCTCCGTGTGCTCGGCAATGGCGTAGTCGGCGTCCGTGACGCCCAGGCCCCCGAAGAAACGGAAACGCTGCACCTGGCCACCAAGGGCGTTGTACGCGGACAGCAGGAACTGGTTGTTCGCCGATTCGGCGATCATGCGGTGGAAGCGTTCGTCCGCTTCCCAATAAGCGCGGAACTCGGCGAACGATGGGCCGCGGGGCGCCGCTTTGAGGTCCTCGATGGCCTGCTGGAGCCGCCCGGTGAGTTCCTGGTCCGCGTGTTTGCAGGCCATGAAGGCATTGGCCGGTTCGATCACCAGCCGCGCGTCCATCAGGTCTGCAAGCTCTTCCGGAGAGAACAGGGGCGCCACCCGGTATCCGCGCAGGGCCATCCGCCGGACCATACCGGTGGCTTCCAGCCGCGCGAGCGCCTCACGGACCGGGGTCGGGGAAACGTCCAGTTCCCGGGCCATGCCATCAATGCTGACGGGGGTACCGGCTTCCAGCCGGCCGTCCATCAAGGCACCCAGGAGCGCCTCGTAAACGTGGTCGGCGAGGACCTGCCTGCTGACGCCGCCCGAGGCCTGGTTTTTGGTTGCCATGTAGAAATCCTATAGCCGGTGAACTGGCGGGAACGCTGCGGAACCGGGTGTCCCCGGGCACACCCACGCCGGTGCCGTGCGGCCGCCACGCCGCACGGCACCAGTCCCGGCTGCGCGGTCAGGAGACCTGCAGGCCGCCGTTGATGTCGTAGGTGGCCGCAGTGATGTAACCGGCGTCCTCGCCCAGGAGGAAGGCGATCAGGGCACCCACTTCTTCCCTGGTTCCTACGCGGCCCATCATGATGCCCTCCGACATTTGGGCTTTCCGCTCGTCGGTCAGCGTGCCGCCCATGATGTCCGTGTCGATCGGGCCCGGCGCGATCGCGTTCACGGTGATGTTGTGCTCGCCCACTTCCCGGGCCAGGGCACGGGTGAAGCCCAGGATTCCTGCTTTGGAGGCACTGTATGCCACTTTGGAGTAGGTGCCGCCGCCGCGCTGGGCGGAGATGGAGGAGATGCTGACGATCCTGCCCAGTCCGCGTTCGATCATGCCTTTGAGGACGCGCTGGGACACGATGAACGTGCCGCGCATGTTGATGGCGAAGACCTTGTCCCATTCCGCCACGGTGGTCTCCATGAAGGGGGTGGGCGAACTGATTCCGGCCAGGTTGACCAGTCCCACGATAGGCGGAAGGGCCTGCTCGATCTCCGTGATGGCCCGGTCCACGGATGCTTCGTCCGACACGTCGGCTCCCACGCCGATCGCTTTGACCGCCCGGCTGGAACCGATTTCGGCGGCTGCCGCCTGGGCGTCCTCGGCATTGATATCCAGGATCGCGATGGACCAGCCCTCGCTGGCCAGCCGGTCAGCCGTGGCTCGGCCGATGCCGCGCGCCGACGCCGCACCGGTCAGGACGGCGGTGCGTTCCGCGGGGAAGATGTGCTGTGTGGTCATGGGGGTCTCCTAGTGGGTTTCGGGGGCAGGCACGGTGGCTCCGGGGGCGGAGGCACCTTCGGGCCGCTTGCGTGCGTAGAGGTAGGTGGCGGCGGCGGTCACGGCCAGGCAGGCGGCCAGGAACACCAGGCCGGTCTGGCTGTTCCCCGTGGCGTCCTTGAGGATGCCCACGATGTAGGGGGCCACGAAGCCGCCCAGGTTGCCAAGGGAGTTGACCATGGCAAGGCCCGCTGCGGCCGCAGCGCCGGTGAGGGCGGCCGACGGCATGGCCAGAAAGGGTGCGATCGCCGAGTAGATCCCCATGGCCGCGAGCGTCAGGAAGACCATGGCCAGCACGGCGTTGACCGGGAGCAGGTACCCGGCGCCCAGGAGGCCGACGGCGGCGAGCACCATGCTCATGCTGGCGTGCCACACACGGTTGCCGGTGCGGTCCGAGCGCTTGCTCCAGAAGTAGACGAACACGGCTGCGATGGCGTACGGGACGAAGACGATGAATCCCACCTGGGTGGAGTCGAACGTACCAAGCGCCTTGACGATGGTGGGCAGCCAGAGCCCCAGGCCATAGATGCCGCAGACCAGGCCAAAGTACAGCGCCGAGTAGGCGATGGTGCGCGGGTCCTTCAGGCCGGCCAGGAAGTTGTGGTTGCCGGACTTCTGCTTGTCCGCCAGTTCCGCGGCCATGGTCGTAGAGAGCCATTCGCGCTCCTCCGGCTTGAGCCACTTGGCGTGTTCCGGGCGGTCCGTCATGACGAAGGGCGTGATGATGCCCAGGATGATGGCGGGGATGCCTTCAAGGATGTAGAGCCACTGCCAGCCGTGCAGGCCCGCGACGCCTTCCAGGTTCAGGAGCATGCCGGAGACGGGAGCACCGAGGGCGTTGGAGATGGGCTGGGCCAGGATGAAGATGCCAAGCACAGTCACGCGCTGCGCCGCGGGGAACCACAGGGTCAGGTAGAAGAGGATGGCCGGGAAGAAGCCGGCTTCGGCCGCTCCAAGCAGGAAGCGGATCACGTAGAAGGTGGCTTCGCCGTTGACCAGGAACATGGCCGTGGCGAAGATGCCCCAGCTGATCAGGATGCGGGCAATCCACTTGCGGGCACCGTAGCGGTACATGCCGCCGTTGCTGGGGATCTCCAGCAGGGCGTAGCCCAGGAAGAAGATGCCGGCACCCAGGCCATAGGCAGCCTCGGTGAGGCCGATGTCGCCCTGCATGCCAAGCTTGGCGAAGCCGACGTTATTCCGGTCGAGGTAGGCGATGAAGTACAGAAGGACGATCAGGGGCATCAGCCGCCGACGGACCTTGCGGAGGGTGGTCTCGCCCAGTTCGCTGAGTGCGGGGGCGGCGGTACGGGAGCTCATCGCTGGCCTCCCGCAGTGGCGTGGGGACCTTTATGAGGGGAATGCGCGCACATAACGACTCCTTTGGCTGGCGGCATTTCGGGGGATTTGATATCAGATGTCTGATGTCTGACTGCGATTCTAGCCACAGGGAGATGTGGGCGTCAACACATGCGGGAGGCTGCCCGCGGGCGGCAGGTAAACGGCGTGTACCCGGGTTTCACCCGGCAGTGCCTAGCTGGCCGTGGCGCTGTTTCGGCTCGAGACGGCGAGGTAGTTCTCGTAGTCCTCGAAGGTCTGGGTGATGTGGGCGTCCATGGTGGAACGCGCCGTGGCAGGATCGCCCTCGGCGATGGCGGCAAGGACCATTTTGTGGTGGTGGATGGCGTGGCGCTGCACGTCGGGGAAGGCTGAGGTCTCGCGGCGCATGGCATACAACAGGGTGGAAAGCTGGCCCAGCAGGGCGGGGACAAACGGGTTGCCGGACGCGCGCAGCACGGTGTCATGGAACGCGATGTCGGCCACGGTCAGGGCATCGACGTCTCCGGCATTGTGCGCCGCTTCCATCTGCTCCACGCTCTCCCGCAAGGCTGCAAGGTCAGCCGGGCGATGGCGGGAGGCGGCGAGTTCCGCCGCACCGGTCTCCACCATCCGGCGGACCTCGAGCAGGCGAAGGGCCACTTGGTCGGAGGCTACTCCCCTGGAGGCCGCCTGCATGATGGCGTCCATGCCGGTCCAGCGTTCGGGCGGGTTGACGAATGTGCCGAGGCCGCGTTTGACGTACACCACGTTCTGGGCCTTCAGCACTTTCATGGCCTCCCGGGCCGTCAGCCTGCTGACCCCGGATTCCTTGGCGATGTCCGCCTCCGGCGGCAGGGCGTCGTCGGCCTTGATCTCCCCGCTGAGAATGTGCTCAAGGACCTTGTCCACGACGACGTCAACCAGCGTGCGCCGCGCCTCTGCCATCCTGCTCCCCTGCCTGGGCACCGTGGCCCCTCTTGCCATTCAACCCTACTCGACGCAGGGAGTGCGGCGACGTCGGTTACGAGACCCGCTTAAACGCCGAACGCGGGGCCACTGCCCGGCCCGCCCCATCAGATGGGGCAGGCGGGAGTGGCCCCGCGCTGAGTGCAAGTCCCCTAGAGGGCTGCGAAAACCTCGCGCAGCAGCTTGGCGGTCTCGGACGGCGTCTTGCCGACCTTGACGCCGGCGGCCTCGAGGGCTTCCTTCTTGGCCTGGGCGGTACCGGCGGAACCGGAAACGATGGCGCCTGCGTGGCCCATGGTCTTGCCTTCGGGAGCCGTGAATCCGGCCACGTAGCCAACAACCGGCTTGGTGACGTTGGCCTTGATGAAGTCGGCAGCACGCTCTTCGGCGTCGCCGCCGATTTCACCGATCATCACGATGGCCTTGGTCTCGGGGTCAGCCTCAAACGCGGCCAGGGCGTCAATGTGGGTGGTGCCGATGATGGGGTCGCCGCCGATGCCGATGGCGGTGGAGAAGCCCAGGTCGCGCAGTTCGTACATCATCTGGTAGGTCAGGGTGCCGGACTTGGAGACCAGGCCGATCGGGCCCCTGCCGGTGATGTTGGCGGGGGTGATGCCCACCAGTGCTTCGCCGGGGGTGATGATGCCGGGGCAGTTCGGGCCGATGATGCGGGTGACCTGGTTGCCGTCGGCATCCACCTTGGACTGGGCCAGCGCCCAGAATTCGGCGGAGTCCTGGACGGGAACGCCTTCGGTGATGACCACGACCAGGCCGATGCCTGCCTCGATGGCTTCGACGACCGCGTTCTTGGTGAAGGCCGGCGGCACGAAGACGATGGAGACGTCGGCGCCGGTTTCAGCCATGGCTTCCTTGACGGTGCCGTAGACGTTGATTTCCTTGTCGCCGTGCAGGACCGTGGTGCCGGCCTTGCGGGCGTTGACGCCGCCAACAATGTTGGTGCCGGCCTTGAGCATCAGGGCGGTGTGCTTGGTGCCTTCGCCGCCGGTGATGCCCTGGACGATGACCTTGGAATCCTTGTTGAGGTAGATAGACATGGTGCGTCCCTTACTTAGCTGCGTTGGCGAGCTCGGCGGCCTTGTCGGCGCCCTCGTCCATGGTGGCGGCCAGGGTTACCAGCGGGTGGTTGGCCTCGGTGAGGATGCGGCGGCCTTCCTCGACGTTGTTGCCGTCAAGGCGGACTACCAGCGGCTTGTTCGCGGAGTGGCCCAGCTCGGCCAGCGCGCCAACGATGCCCTTGGCGACGGCGTCGCAGGCGGTGATGCCGCCGAAGACGTTGACGAACACGGACTTGACCTGCTCGTCGCCCAGGATGACGTCCAGGCCGGCGGCCATGACCTCGGCGGAGGCTCCGCCGCCGATGTCCAGGAAGTTGGCGGGCTTGACGTTGCCGTGGTTTTCGCCGGCATAGGCCACGACGTCGAGGGTGGACATGACCAGGCCTGCACCGTTGCCGATGATGCCTACTTCGCCGTCGAGCTTGACGTAGTTGAGGTCCTGCGCCTTTGCCTTGGCCTCAAGGGGGTCTGCAGCATCCTTGTCCTCGAGCTGCGCGTGCTTGGCGTGCCGGAAGCCGGCGTTCTCGTCGAGGGAGACCTTGCCGTCCAGGGCGACGATGTCGCCGGCGCCGGTCTTGACGAGGGGGTTGACCTCCACCAGGGTGGCGTCTTCCTTCTTGAAGACATCCCAGAGCTTGAGGATCACGGCGGCGACCTTGCCGCGCAGTTCCTCGGCGAAGCCTGCGGCTGCGACGATTTCGTCGGCCTTGGCCTGGTCGATGCCCACGGCGGGGTCGATGGCGATCTTGGCCAGCGCTTCGGGGCGTTCGACGGCGAGCTGCTCGATTTCCATGCCGCCCTCAACCGAGCACATGGCCAGGTAGTTGCGGTTGGCCCGGTCCAGCAGGACGGAGAAGTAGTATTCCTCGGCGATGTCTGCACCCTGGGCGATCATCACCTTGTTAACGGTGTGGCCCTTGATGTCCATGCCCAGGATGTTGGTGGCGTGCTCAAGCGCTTCGTCGGCAGACTTTGCGACCTTGACGCCGCCGGCCTTGCCGCGACCGCCAACCTTGACCTGTGCCTTGACAACAGTCACGCCGCCGATCTTCTCGGCAGCTGCCTTTGCTTCTTCTGGGGTGTACGCCACGATGCCGGCAAGCACGGGTACACCGTGCGCCTCGAACATATCGCGCGCCTGGTATTCAAACAGGTCCACGGTTTAGTGTCCTTCTACGTCGAAGTAGTTTCTGTACAGTCGGACACCATCGGAAGGACGATGACCGGGCTGCGGATTGCACGCACCGGCGGCCTGTCTGGAAACGAGCCACGCGGCGTAATGCTCCATGGGGAACTCTAGTCCTTTGGAGCGGCCGGGCCGTCCCAGACTACCTCTTATGTGAGTAAGCACACTATTCTATGGGGCGTAGAAAAACCGCGGATTTACAGGGTTTTTGAGGCCCCTGCCTGCGGCGGGGCGGTGCTTTTGTCCGGTCCGGGAATCAGCTCGTAACGTTCAGTTGAAACGAAGAATCCGACGCCGGCGGAGACGTTTCCGCACGCCACACCGCCGTTGTAGGCCGAACAGCGCAGTCCGTTGCGCTCCAGGTTCTGCCCGTCGGCAAGCACGGGCAGCTGCGTCAGCGGTCCTGCCTTGTTTCCCTTGGGTCCGTAGGTTGCCTCCATGGCCGTCACGCCGGAACGGCACTCGCCGTAGCGTGCACTGTCCGGCGCCAGCAGGGCTGTGCCGCCGAGGTAGCCCAGGTGGGTTCTTGCGCAATCGTCCTTGATATCGGCGGCTTTTGGCGCCGGATAGGCGGCCAATTCACAGTGGGCCACGGGGACGATGGGCAGCTTGTTGTTGGCCGCGTTGCTGTAGCTGTTCTGCTCGTACGGCAGGTTCAGGTGCTCTCCACGGGCGGAGGTCAGCGAGCAGGCGACGGTCCGGTCGGCGGTAATGAAGGAGAGGACATCGCCGCCGCTGGAGAACTGCTTCGCGTCGGCCAGCGGCGCGTTCGCCAGCTGCTCCATCGGCGGCTTCGGAGGCGGCGGGACATAGGAAGGGTCGCTGGTTGTCACCGAGCATCCGGTGCCGGCCATCAGGAATAGGGCAGCGAGCATCCCCCACGCAGTCCGTCGCATGGCCTCCATTATGCCCCGCCGCCGGCAGACGGGGCGCGCTCAGCTGCCTGCTGTTGCAGGCACCGCGGAGAGCAGGTCCCGGTATCGCCGGGAATGCGCCGCCAGTTGTTCCGGCGTCGCCCCATGCGCCCCGTGCAGGACCACGGGCTCGGCCATGTCCAGCCCGCAGAGGTGTGCGGTGGCCTCCAGGGGCCGCAGCAGCTCGGCCATGGTGAAACGGTTGTGGCCTGCTGGGGAGTACGAGGATTCCGGTCCCCCGGTTGAGGTGACAAGCTGCAGGCGCTTCCCGTGCAGCGCGTCCCCACCGGCGCCGTAGGCAAAACCGCGGGTGAGCACCTGGTCCATCCATTCCTTCAGCAGTCCGGGAACGGAATACCAGTGCCAGGGAAACTGCAGCACGATGGTGTCGTTTTCCCGCAGGTACCGCTGTTCCAGCTCGGCGTCCACGCGACGGTCAGGGTAGAGGGACGCCAGGTCCCGGACTGTGACACCATCAAGGTCCCCGATGGAGGCGGCGAGATGGGCGGTGACCCGGGATCCTGCCAAATCGGGGTGGGCAACGATGACAAGGGTGCGTTGGTTGGTCATGGAGAGTCCGTATGTCCTTCCGGTGCAGCTTCGGGTTCCGGCGCCAGGGGCCTAGTCATTGGTCAGGACGACACGGAAGCGCGCCCGGCCGGACATCATCCGGTTGAAGCCCTCGGCTGCCTGCACGAGCGGGTAGGTTTCGATCATGGGGCGCACCCCGGTCATCGCCGCGAAGCGAAGCGCGTCCTCGGAGTCTTTCGCCGTCCCGGAGGCATGCCCGGCGATCGAGCGGCTGCCGCCCACGAGGAGGCCGGCGTCAACCGGGACTGGTTCGTGCGGGACGCCAAGGACCACGAGCCGGCCACGGGCCGCGAGCCCCGGAACGGCGGCAGACATCGCATGGGCGTCGGTGACGGTGGCGAGGACGACGGCGGCACCGCCGAGGCCCCTCAGTTCCGCGGCGACGTCGGAACTGAGGCTGTCAACGTAGTGGTGGGCGCCGAGGTCACGGGCAAAGGGTTCCTTTTCGGCGCCGCGCGCAATGGCGACGGTTTCGAATCCCATCCTGGCCGCGAACTGGACACCGAGGTGTCCCAGGCCACCCAATCCAAGGACGGCAACGAGGTCTCCCGGTCGGGCACCGCTGTGGCGCAATCCGTTGAAGGTGGTGACGCCTGCGCACATCAACGGAGCAGCTTCAGCAAGCGTGAGTGCGTCGGGGACGGCAGCGAGGGCATCAGCCGGGGCAAGGACGTACTCCGCATAGCCACCATCGGCAGTCAGCCCGGTGATTTTTCCGGCCTCGCAGGAGATGAAATCCCCACGCCGGCATGGGTCGCACTGGAAGCACGCCCCGCCGAACCATCCGACGCCCACGCGCTGGCCGGGCGCCCACCGGGTCACACCGTCGCCCACCAGCTCGACGGTTCCGGCGACCTCGTGGCCGGGGATGCGCGGGTAGGAAGACGCCATACCTGCTCCGGGCATGGCATCACTGTGGCAGATGCCGCTGGCTGCGACCTTGATGAGTACATGTCCGTGGGGAACTTCCGGGCGATCGGTTTCAGCGAGCTGCAGGCTCGCGCCCGGAGCGGTGATGTGGACGGCTTTCATGGTGGTTGTCCTGTCAGCGGACGATCTTGAAGTTGAAGGCAGGCGTTCCGAGTGCGCCCCACAGGCGGAGCCAGACGGGCAGCAGCATTTCGGTTCCGCGCGCCGTGGTGATGTCGCCGAGGTCGATGATGTCCTGGTGGCCGAAGTCCTTCAAGAGTCCGGTGACCACGGCCTTGGCTTCGGCGTCGTTGCCGGAGACGAAGACGGAGCCGGGGTCGGACAACTGTCCGGGATAGGCCATCAGGTCCGCGTTCATGGTGTTGAGGGCCTTGACGACGAGGGCCGCGGGGAAGGCCCGCTGGATTTGCTCGGCCAGGGAATCGGTGTCCTTGACGAAGAGGGTGGGAGGCATGCCGTTGCTGAAGTCGAGCGGGTTGGCGATGTCCAGGACCACCGCGCCGTCGAGGTTTTCCGGGCCGACCTGCTCCAGCACGTCGAGCGATGCACCGCCGTTGGTTGCGTTGATGATCAGCCCCGCGCCTTCCGCGGCATCCGAGAACCGTGCCACCTTGATGGCCGGGTTCTCAGCGGCCCAGGTCCCAAAGGCCGGGTTGCCCATGGCGTCAGCTGCGGTCCGGGACATGGCGGCCGCGGGGTCGCGGGTGCCGATGGTGACGGAATGGCCGAGCTCCGCGAGGCGTGCGGCAATGGTCCGGCCAACCATTCCGGTTCCAAGTACTGCTGTCTTCATGGTGTTCTCCTGGTGATGGCGGGGCCGCCATTCAATGTGACGGATCGTTCCCAAGTTTGTGACGGATCGTTCCGTCTGTCAAACTGGGTCAGTCGGTATCGGAGCACACTGGAGGAGAATTGTGGCGCGCAGGACGGCTGAGGAAAACCGGCGCAATGTACTTGGAGTGGCCACGCGGCTGTTCTACGCCCACGGCATACGGGCCGTGGGCATGGACACCGTGGTCAAGGAGTGCGGGGTGGGCAACGCGACCGTCTACCGCCAGTTCCCCACCAAGGACGCCCTGGCCACGGCTTATGTCCAGGGCCGGGCAGACGCCTGGTTCGAGCGCATGCGTGAGGCCGCCGGCGGGCAAGGATCTCCGCAGGACAAACTGATTGCCGTGTTCGACATACTGGCCTCCGACTGCGCCGGAAGCAGCTACCGGGGGTGCCCCATGCTGAACACCAACACGGAGTTCCCCGACGGCGTGCACCCGGCCCACCTCGCCGCGGTCGCCCACAAGCAGCAGGTCCGCGACTGGTTCCACACCCTGGCGGCCGAGGCGGGGGCCGAGGAACCTGACCGGCTCGCCGAAGAACTCCTCATTGTCCTCAACGGCGCCTACGCCACGGCCGCGGTCCTGGACGGCGCGGTGTATGGGTCGCGTGCGGTGGAAATGGCCCGCCGCCTGGTGGCCGAGTCCTGCCCGGCCCGCAGTTAACGCCGCAACGGTGGATGCTCTTGGCGGCAGCCCGCGCGTCCGCCCGCTCGTCCGCCCCTAGGCGTCGAGCTTGGTCAACGGCGCGTAGCGCAGCAGCAGGCGCTTCTCGCCGACGTCGAACTTGACCTTGGCGACCGTCTTGTCCCCCGCCCCTTCGAGCGCCAGCACCGTACCGTTTCCGAAGCTGGTGTGGTTGACCTTGTCCCCCACGCTGACCGCAATGATTTCCTTCTGCGGTTGCACCCGGGTCTTGGCAAGGAACGCCGGAACGTCGGCATTGAATCCGGCGGAAGAATCCGCCGCCGCTCCGCGGGAGGTGCCGGCGCCCCAGAAGGACCCGCTGTAACGGCCGGACCCGATGGAACCGCCGCCCGCCCACGACTGCCGGCTGGTGCCCTCACGTTTCCACTCAAGGAGCTCTGCGGGAATCTCCTCGAGGAACTGGCTGGCTGGGTTGTACTGGCTCTGGCCCCACATGCTGCGGACCTCTGAGCGGGTCACGTACAGCCGCTTGCGGGCACGGGTGAGTCCCACGTAGGCAAGCCGGCGTTCCTCTGCCAGTTCCTTGGGATCGGTGGCGGATCGCTGGTGCGGGAACAATCCATGTTCCATGCCAGTGAGGAACACCACCGGGAATTCCAGGCCCTTGGCCGTGTGCAGGGTCATCAGCGTGACCACGCCGAGACGCTTCGCCTCGGCCACGGCGGCATCGATGTCCGCGCCGGGGGCGTCCGGGATTTGATCCGCGTCGGCCACCAGCGAGACTTGCTCGAGGAACGCGGCCAGGCTGCCTTCCGGGTTCTCCTGTTCATATTCGCGGACCACGGCAACCAGTTCCGCCAGGTTTTCCACGCGGGATTCGTCCTGGGGATCGGTGCTGGAGCGCAGCGCGGCCAGGTATCCGGTCTGCTCCAGGACAGCTTCGAGTGCGGCGGCGGCGCCGGACCCCACCGCAACTTCGGCGAGGTCGTCCAGCATCTTCACGAAGCCCAGGACGGCATTGACGGACCGGGTGGCCATCCCGGGTGCCTGGTCGGCGCGGCGGGCGGCTGCCATGAAGGAGGTCCGCTCACGCTCGGCCAGCGCTGCCACCGCACCTTCGGCGCGGTCGCCGATGCCGCGTTTTGGCTCGTTCAGCACCCGGCGAAGATTGACGTCGTCGTCCGGGTTGACCAGGACCCGAAGGTACGCCAGGGCGTCCTTGATTTCCTTGCGTTCGTAGAAGCGCGTGCCGCCCACCACCTTGTAGGGCAAGCCCACGCGCACCAGCACATCCTCAATGGAGCGGGACTGGGCATTGGTCCGGTAGAAGATGGCAACATCACCGGGCCGCAGGTTGTCTTCGTCCTGGAGCCGGTCGATCTCCTTGGCGATGAACTGCGCTTCGTCGTGCTCGTTCTCGCCCACGTATCCGATGATTTTGTGGCCTTCGCCCTCGGCCGTCCAGAGCCGCTTTTCGGGCCGGTTGGGGTTGCGCGAGATGACCGAGTTGGCGGCGCTCAGGATGTTCTGGGTGGAGCGGTAGTTTTGCTCCAGCTTGATGGTCCGGGCTTCGGGGTAGTCCTTTTCGAATTCCACGATGTTGCGGATGTCAGCGCCGCGGAAGGCGTAGATGGACTGGTCGGAATCGCCCACCACGGTCAGTTCCGAGGCGCCCGGCCCTTCGCCCACAATTTCGCGTACCAGCGCGTACTGGGCGTGGTTGGTGTCCTGGTATTCGTCCACCAGGACGTGGCGGAACCGGCGGCGGTAGGACTCGGCCAGCGCGGGGAAGGCCCGGAACATGTAAACGGTCTCGGCGATGAGGTCGTCAAAGTCCATCGCGTTGGCCTGCCGGAGGCGCTGGGTGTAACCCTTGTAGACGTCCGCAACGGCGTGCTCGAACGGATCGTTGTAGTTGGCCTCGGAGGCAAAGGAGTCGGCGTCGATGAGCTCGTTCTTCAGCGCGGAGATCTTGTGCTGGATGGCTTTGGGCGCGAACTTCTTCGGGTCAAGATCCAGGGCCTTGGAGACCTGGGTGACCAGCCGCAGGGAGTCGGCGGAGTCGTAAATGGAGAAGTTCGATTTCAGCCCGACGTTGGCCGCCTCCTGCCGCAGGATGCGCACGCAGGACGAGTGGAACGTGGAGATCCACATGATCTTGGCGCGTCCGCCCACCAGCGCTTCGATGCGCTCCCGCATTTCGGCGGCCGCTTTGTTGGTGAAGGTAATGGCCAGGATTTCGCCGTGGTGGGCTCGGCCGGTGGCGATCAGGTAGGCGATCCGGTTACTGAGCACGCGGGTCTTGCCTGATCCTGCACCGGCGACGATCAGCAGCGCCGGGCCTGCGTGCTTGACCGCCTCTTCCTGCTGCGGGTTCAACCCTTCCAGCAAAGCTGCGGCATCCGGGCGGTGGCCCCGGGAATGCCCTTCCGGTGCCTGTCCTGCGCGCACGCCTCCCCCGCCCCCGGGGACCGCAACGGCGCCTTCGGAGGGCGACTTGGTGCGGGCGGTGGTGGCGGGAGCGGCCTTGAACGGCCCGTCAGAGTATGGGTCAAACAACATATCCATGGTGCCTACAAGTCTAGGCGGTGGGACTGACACCGCCTTCCAGGCTGTGGATTACGGGCTGTGTTGCCGCGGTGGCGCTACGCCACCGAGCCGGACTCGAGGGCCGCACGAAGCTCGCGGACCGCCGTCGTTCCTCCGGCCAGGAACCACTCCAGGCCGTTGACCCGGACGGTGTCCACGGCGCCACCGGCTGCCCGGACAATTGCCTTGCCCGGCAACCAGTCCCACTCCGGGCAGCTGTGCTGGAACCAGCATCCCAACTGGCCGTCCGCCACCCGGCCAAGGTCGCAGGAACCCGAGCCCAGCATGCGGAGGGACGCTGCGGACGTTGCCGCGGCGTGCCACGGCATGGCGCACAGGGGATCCATCAGCCACGTGGGGTGGATGTAGGTGGCGGCGCCGAGTTCGGCCACGGGAGTGGTGTTCCGCTTGCCGCTGTCGTCGGCGAAGACGGTGAGCGCTTCGCCGTTACGGGTGGCAGGCCGGTCCCGGCCGCCGACCCAGAGTTTGTCCTCCTCCGGCTGGAAGACGGCGCCGAGCAACACGTCGGCGGAATCCTTGAGCGCTATGGCTGAACACCAGTAAGTGGAGCCATGCAGGAAGTTGTAGGTGCCGTCCACGGGGTCGATCACCCAGGTCCGGCCGCTCGTTCCCTGGACGGACGCGCCCTCCTCGCCCAGGATGCCGTCGTCCGGCCGGCAGCGCCGCAATTGCTCCAGCACGTAGGCCTCCGCGGCGTGGTCGGCCGCAGTCACCACGTCCGAGACGGAGGTCTTCTGTTCCGATTCCAGGCCGGCCATGCGCATGAGGAGCGCCAGCTGTCCTGCTTCACGGACCAGCGCCGCCGCCAGCTCGTAGTCGTCCAATGCGGGGTCAAGAACAGCTGCGCTGTGTCGGCCAGTGGTCATGGGTTCAGTTTATGGGGCGGGATAATGGTGCCATGGCCAAAACCCCTGCCCAGCGGATCAAGAAGCACGGCGCCAACGCGGTTGTGCCGCAGCATCACCTGCCACCGGTGGTCAACCCCTCCACCGCGCGCACGCCGGAGAAGGCGCAAGGCAACAGCAACCTCATTGTCATTGCCGGCGTGGTGGCCAGCCTGTTCCTGTTCTGGTACCTGCACCTGCTGACCCTGACCCAGATGACGCAGCTCTCCCAGGAGATGGCCATGCCGGATTCTCTGGTGGGCGGCTTCGATGCGGGCTACATCAGCCGTCTGCAGGAGGTCATGGACAGCGACGCCCTGGGCCAGCTGAGCTACGTCCACAAGACCGCGGGGACGCTCTTCCCGCTGATTTTTGGCTTTACCTGGCTTCTCCTCATCGGCACCAACGTGGCGCGGAAGGCGCTCCGCTGGGCATTGTGGGCTTTGCCCATGCTGTTCGTGGTGGTCCGGTTGGGCGGCAACGTGGCCATTGACGCCATGATGGCTTCCAGCGGACCCGACGCCGGCCAGGTTGGCCTGGCGTCCGGCCTCACCGTTGCCGGCTGGGTACTTTTGGTGCTGAGCCTCCTGGCCGGGGCCGCGGCCGTGTTCCTCAACAGGCGGGAACGGAAAGAACGTTAGGCAGCTGCTGCCCTGGCGCGTGCCGCCCGCCGTTCCTTCCGGTGCCGCCGCACCCGCTGCGCAATGACCAACCCGGCGGCGGCCATGCCCACCGTCACCGGATAGCCCATCAGCCGTTCCAGCGTGCCGGGCTCGGGCACGTCCATGCGGGTCAGGCCGCCGGTCGCCACGGCCGCCAGCGACACGCCGCCGCAGACCATCAGGAACCACGCCATGCCGGTCTGCCGCCGCCACAGGATGCCCAGGACCAGCAGGGCACACCCGCCGGCCAGGAAGTAGGTTATGGCCCCCACGTAATGCAAGGGTGAACCGGCGTCTTCCGGGACCAGGCCCACCACCACGGTCCCTGCCCCCGCGGCCCCGGTCAGCACCCGCACCCACACGGCGGCCAGCAGCGGCTTCCGGTGTGCATGGTCAACCCGGGCACCATGCCGTGCCGCGACGCACAGCAACCCCGAGCTCAGCAGCGCCGCACCCAGCAGCAGTCCAAGGCCCTGGAGGACGAACGAGCCGTTCATCAGCCAGTTCAGCGGCGAGCACACCTGCCGCCCGGCATGGACGCCGCAGTGCAGCGCACCAAGGTCGCTGATGTAGCCGGTCCGGAGGTCATACGGACGCGGGCCGGCCCAGGCGATGGCCACCACCGCCTCGGCGAGGAAGTACTGCAGCACGCTCAGCACGGACCAGGCACCGATGTAGTGCCGGGTGGACGCGGTGTCCGGCAGGTAGGCGGCAGCGGGAGCGGCAGTCGGGGCTGGACTCATGCTTTGAGCGTAGTACGGCCCGGCACCTTGTATGCTTGTAACCGTGTTCGGACCAGCCGGCCCCGCCGGTTGCCGAATGCCCGCCCTCGTAGCTCAGTGGATAGAGCACGGCTCTCCTAAAGCCGGTGTCGTTGGTTCGATTCCAATCGAGGGCACTTGAACCTCAGTTCCCGGCAGTCCCGCCTTCGCACCTACCTCCTGGGCGCCCCGGCGGACGGTCCCGCCGCCCCGGAGCGGCCGGGCCGCTGGCGGGTGGAGCGTGACCTGCTGGACAGGTCGGACGGCACCCGCGGAACCTTTACCGGCGTCGTGCTCTACACCCCAACGGACGACGACGGCCTGGCCCTTCGCGAGGAAGGCACCATGCGCTGGCCTGCTTTCACCGGTCCCGCCTCGCGGGAGTACGTGCTGAAGGCGTCCCCGCGGCCGGACGCCCTGGACGTGTTCTTTCCGGATGGCCGCCCGTTCCACCGGATGAGCTTTACCCCTGACGCCAGCCAGGACGCGCACTGGTGCGACCCCGATACCTACCGCGTGACCTACACCTGCCTTGGCCCTGGTTCCTTCACCTACAGCTGGGACGTGACGGGCCCCCGCAAGGACCTGCTGCTGGTCTCACGCCTGGTCCGGGAGGAGCCGTGAAGGATCGCATTGTGGTCTCGGCCGTCTGTGTGTTCGATGACGCCGGGCGGCTCCTGACCGTCCGGAAACGCGGCACGGCCATGTTCATGCACCCCGGCGGCAAACCGGAGCCGGGTGAAACCGCCGTTCAAGCCGCAGCCCGCGAGCTGGCCGAGGAGGTGGGGATCGTGGTCCCGCCGCAGGAGCTGGAACTAATGGGGGTCTGGGTGGCCGATGCCGCCAACGAGGCCGCCACCGACATCGAGGCAACCGTTTTCCTCGCCCCGGGTACCTGGCAGGCCAACCCGGCCGCGGAGATCGCCGAGATCCGTTGGCTGGACTACGCCGGGAGGGACGGCGCATCCCTCCCGGCGGACCTCGCACCGCTGCTCACGGACCACATCCTGCCCGTGCTGGCCGCGCGGCCGCTCCGCCGCTAGAACTCAGGGACGGCTTCCTCCGCGACGGCGGTGGCTTCGGCGAACTGGGTCCGGTAGAGCTCCGAGTAGCGGCCGCCCGCGGCCAGGAGCTCGGTATGGGTTCCGCGTTCGACAATCCGGCCGTCTTCCACCACCAGGATGGCGTCGGCGGCACGCACGGTGGAGAGCCGGTGGGCGATCACGACGGCGGTCCGACCCTCGAGCGCGGCGCCCAGGGCCGCCTGGACAGCGGCTTCGTTCGTCGAGTCCAGTGCTGCGGTGGCCTCGTCCAGGATGACCACCCGCGGCTGGGCGATCAGCAGGCGCGCGATGGTCAACCGCTGGCGTTCACCACCTGAGAGCCGGTAGCCCCGCTCTCCCACCACGGTGTCCAGTCCGTCCGGCAGGGACCGGATCATGCCTTCGAGCCGCGCCTGCCGGAGCACGTCCCACATGTCCTTCTCGGTGGCGTCCGGCCGGGCCAGGCGCAGGTTGGAGGCGATGGACTCGTGGAACAGGTGCCCGTCCTGGGTCACCATGCCCAAGGTGTCGCGCAGGGAATCGAAGGTGGTGTCCCGCACGTCCAGGCCGGACCCCGGCCTTGTACCGCCCAGCCGCACCGCGCCCGAATCGACGTCGTACAGCCGTGACAGCAGCTGGGCGATCGTGGACTTGCCCGCCCCGGAGGAGCCCACCAGTGCCACCGTCTGGCCAGGCTCCACCCGGAAGCTGATGCCGTGCAGCACTTCCTCGCCGCCGCGGGTGTCCAGCGTTGAGACTTCTTCGAGCGATGCAAGGGAGACCTTGTCCGCCGACGGGTATGCGAAGCGGACGTTGTCGAATTCGACCGACACAGGACCGGCAGGCACGGGCACGGCGTCCGGTTTCTGCTGGATGAGCGGCTTCAGGTCAAGGATTTCAAACACGCGTTCAAAGCTCACCAGCGCACTCATGACCTCCACGCGGGCGTTGGACAGCGCGGTAAGCGGGGCGTAGAGCCTGGTCAGGAGCAGCGCCAGGACCACCACGTCACCGGGCGCCAGTTGTCCGCCAAGGGCAAGCCAGCCGCCCAGGCCGTACACCAGGGCCAGCGCCAGTGCGGACACCAGGGTCAGGGCCGTGACGAACGTGAACTGCAGCATGGCCATCCGGACGCCGATGTCGCGTACGCGGCCGGCCCGGGCGGCAAACTCCCGGGACTCTTCGTCCGGGCGGCCGAACAGCTTGACCAAGGTGGCACCCGGTGCGGAGAACCGCTCCGTCATCTGGGTGCCCATGGCGGCGTTGTGAGCTGCGGCTTCGCGGCGCAGGTCTGCCAGTTTGGAGCCCATGCGCCGGGCCGGGATCAGGAAGATCGGCAGCAGCACCATGGCGAGGACGGTCACCAGCCAGGACCGGTTGAGCATTACGGCCAGCGTCAGGATCAGCGCCACCGAGTTGCTCACGACGCCGGAGAGGGTTCCGGCGAAAGCGGACTGTGCCCCGATGACGTCATTGTTGAGGCGGCTGACCAGGGCTCCCGTCCGGGTGCGGGTGAAGAAGGCAATGGGCATCCGCTGCACGTGGTCGAAGACCCGGGTGCGCAGGTCAACGATGACGCCTTCGCCGATGGTCGAGGACAGCCAGCGGGTCAACAGGCCCACTCCGGCCTCCGCGACGGCGACGATGGCAATCAGGACCGCCAGCCAGATCACCGTGCCGGCGGCGGCCTTGGCGATGATGGCGTCAACCACCTGGCCGGCGAGTACCGGGGTTGCGACGGCAAGGATCGCCGCGACGATGGAGGACAGCACAAAGGCGATGAGCTTGCCCTTGTGCGGGACGGCGAAGGCCAGCACCCGTTTCAGGGTTTCCTTGGAGAACGGCTTCGAGCCGCTCTTGGCGGTGCTGATGTTATAGAGCGAGCTCCAGGCCACGCGGTCCATGCTCATGGTTATTTCTCCTGGCTTGCAGTGTGGTGGAGCTCCTGGACCTTGCCGTCTTCCAGGTGCCACCGTGAGTCGAGCCGAACATTTTCGAGCAGCCTGCGGTCGTGGGTGACCAGCAACAGGGCGCCGTCGTAGCTTTCCAGGGCCTCTTCCAGTTGCTCAATGGCGGGCAGGTCCAGGTGGTTGGTGGGTTCGTCCAGGACCAGCAGGTTCACCCCGCGGGCCTGGAGCAGCGCCAAAGCTGCCCGGGTCCGTTCTCCGGGCGACAGGGAATCCACGCTCCGGGACGTGTGGTCCGCCTTGAGGCCGAACTTGGCCAGGAGGGTGCGGACGTCGGCGCTGTTCCAATCGGCCAGGACGGCCTCCACGGCGTCGCCCAGGGGCCGGGCACCGTCAAGCAGCCCGCGGGCCTGGTCGATTTCGCCGACGGCGACGGAGGCACCCATGGAGGCTTCGCCGTCGTCCGGTTCCTGGGTGCCCAGCAGCAGCCGCAACAAGGTCGACTTCCCGGCGCCGTTGGGCCCGGTAATCCCGATGCGTTCCCCGCCGTTGAGCTGGAGGTTCACCGGGCCCAGCGTGAAGTCCCCCTGGCGGGCCACCACCCCGCGCAACGTGGCGACGACGGCGCTGGAGCGGGGTGCCTGGCCGATGCTGAACTGGAGCTGCCACTCCTTGCGGGGCTCCTCCACCACGTCCAGCCGGGCAATGCGGGACTCCATTTGCCGGACCTTTTGGGCCTGCTTCTCCGAGGACTCCGTGCTGGCGGCCCGGCGGATCTTGTCGTTGTCCGGGCTCTTCTTCATGGCGTTCCGGACGCCTTGGGAGCTCCACTCGCGCTGGGTCCGTGCACGGGACACCAGGTCTGCCTTGGTGGCGGCAAAGTCCTCGTACTTCTCGCGGGCGTGCCGTCGGGCCACGGCGCGTTCCTCGAGGAAGGCGTCGTAGCCGCCGTCGTAAACGGCCACGCTGTTCTGGGCAAGGTCCAGCTCGACCACGCGCGTCACACAGCGGGCCAGGAACTCACGGTCGTGGCTGACCAGCACCACGCCGCCGCGAAGCCCCTGGACGAAGTTTTCCAGGGTGGCCAAACCGGCGAGGTCCAGATCGTTCGTCGGCTCATCGAGCAGCACCACGTCGAACCGGCTCAGCAGCAGCGCGGCAAGGGCGACCCGGGCGGCCTGGCCGCCCGACAGTCCGGTCATCAGCGCATCCGGGCCGGCGTCCAGCCCGAGGTCGGCGAGCGCAGCCGGAATGCGGTCATCGAGGTCCGCAGCGCCGGAGGCCATCCAGCGGTCGAACGCCCGTGAGTAGGCATCGTCGGCCCCGGGTTCGCCGGAACCCAGGCCCTCCGCGGTGGTTTCCATCTGCAGGGTCGCTTCCGCGCAGCCGGTCCGGCGGGCAATGTAGCCGGCCACGGTCTCACCGGAGAGGCGTTCGTGCTCCTGCGGCAGCCAGCCAACGAAGGCGTCGGCGGGGGCCAGGCTGATCGAACCGTCCTGCGGCTGGTCCACGCCGGCGAGGAGGCGCAACAGGGTGGACTTCCCGGCGCCGTTTGCTCCCACCACCCCGACGACGTCGCCCGGGGCGACCGTCAGCGAAAGCCCGGAGAAGAGCACACGGTGGCCGTGGCCGCCGGAAACATCCTTGGCAACGAGGGTTGCAGTCATTGATTCGTCCTTTCGCCACTGCCCGGGCAGCCAATATGCGGCCGGCGCAGCAGCGGTTACGGGGCCGCGGCGCCGCTGGGGCTGCAGGACATAGAAGAACCCGCTGGTCCGGACTTGGGGGGTGTACGGACCAACGGGCTCGACCATCAACTATAGACGAATGTGGGGCGCGGGCAAAATCCGCGGCACGGGTCCGGGCCGGCCGGCACGGTAAAGTTATCCACACCACCATACGTTCTGCAGAGGGCTTTCCATGACCATTCCCGCCAAGGCGTTTCAACGCTGGCTGCAAAGCATCGCCCCCGATGCCAGCACTGCGGACGTCTGCCGGGTTTCCGGGATCAAGCGCACCACCCTCGCCCAGCAGCTGGTCCGGGGAAAGGTGGCCGTCCACACCGTGGTCAGCATCAGCCGCGCCTATCACGCGAATCCGGTCGCTTCGCTGGCCGTCTTCGACGATTACCGCGTCCTGGCCGGCCCACCCCACCCCCCGACGAAGTGTGAGCTGGTAAGCCAGATTTCCACGCCCGATCTCCTGCGGGCCCTCCTGTCCCGGTCCGCCATGGACCCTGCCCCAGGAGCTGCCGCACCCGCCCTGGGCCCGGCCCCGCACGCCACTTCGGTGAAGAACTGGGTTGATGCGATCGACGACGGCGAGGTCCGGCAGCGGGTGTCGGCCAGCACCGGGGTGGCTCCGCAAAACTATTCAGCCCAGCTGACGGCCAACCGGCTCTCCCCCGAACTCGCCATGGCCACCGCCGTGGCGGCGGGGGTGGGCCCCGTGGGCGGCCTGGTGGCGACGGGACTTGTCACCGAGGAGGAAGCCGGCTGGCCCGCGGGGGCCCGGCAGGCCGCACTGGACAGCCTCTCCGACGGTGAACTCACCGTGCTCGCGGGAGACCGGCTGCAGGCCCTGGGCAAAGTGCTGCGCCGGCATGAACATGACCAGGCGCAAACGGAAAAAATATGGGAGAACCTGGGATGATCGAGACTCTCCAGTGGAGCACGCTGGCCATTTGCGGCCTCGTCGCCGCAGCACGCATTCCCAGTGCCCTCCGCGGCGAAAACCGTTCCCTGTTCGGCATCTTCGCTCTGATGACGCTTGCCATCCTCTTGAGCATCCAAGGCCCTTACCTCGTCATCGACCAGGCGATGGGCGGAATCAACCTGGCCAACCTGCTGCTGCGCTTCGTCGTCTTCGGCGCCATCTTCTTCCTGGGCATCCGCGTCTCCAGGGGCTTCGGGGCGGACGGCGCCTACCGGCTGATCACGGGAAAGACCGGGCTCATGGTCCTGCTCACCATCTCCGCCGTAATGGTTGCCCTGTTCCTGCTGATGGACACGTCGGGCTCCTCCGCCGGCTTGATGGCCATTTCCGCCAAGGGCGGACGCAACTCCGCCCTCGTCGAGTATTACGGCGCCGCCGGCCGGGCGTACCCCGCGTTCGTTGCACTCGCCCTGGTTCCGCCGATGGTGCGCGCAGTGCGGGAACGCCTGCCCCTCCTGGTGCGGATTGCCGCCGGATTGCTGGCACTGGGCGGGGCGGCCGTTGCGCTGACCCTGCTCTTTCCCTTGATCCCGCCGTCGATGAGCGCGGCGGAATTCATCATCAATTACTCGGCAGTCCTCTGCTACGTCGTCGGCCTGGCCCTGATCTGGACAGCCCGGATCGTCAACCGGCATTCGGGGTCCCGAAAGACATCTACCGAAATGTGACCTTTTCCGCTTTCACAAAATCATTAGCGTGTGACACAATCATGAATGTGTGAAGGCGGGCGGGCCAGGCGCTTTTGAACGGGGATAAATTCTGAATCGCCGGGACGTCCAAGATGCCTTCGCACACATTGGGGGGATGAGTGGTGGCGGATCGTTGGGGACCGCCCCCACTCAGCCTGTTTAAGGGCTCTGTACCCGGCCGTGCAGGTGCTATTGCCGGGTGAAGCGCAGGGTGACCAGCTGGAACGGCCGCAGGCTGAGTACGGCCCCGCTTCCGTCCGGATCAACTCCCGGCGCGTCACCTGCCCGCTCCAGCAGGTCCGTGGCCACCACTCCACTAACCGGGAAATTGGCGGTGATACGCCCGGCTGAGCGCTGGCCCAGGGACTCATAGAGCCGCACCACCACATCGCCGGAGCCGTCCTGCGCACACTTGACCGCTTCGACCACCAACGCAGGATTGCTGACCGTGAACAAAGGCTCCACCGGCGCCGCACCGCGAACCAGCCGGGGCGCCAGGTTGGTCCGGTATCCCTCCTCGATGGCGTCCGCAATGCCGGCGCCCGGGCGGATGGACACGGTCAATTCGTGGCGGCCGCGGTCGGCGTCGGGGTCGGGGAACTTGGGTGCCCGCAACAGGGACAAACGCACCGTCGTGGTGGTTCCCCCGTCGGTGTCCCTGACGCTCCTGCCCACATCAAGGCCGTACGTGGAAGAGTTCGAAACTGCCACCCCATAGCCGGGCTCGCCCACGTGGATCCACCGGTGGGCGCAGATTTCGAACTTGGCGGCCTCCCAGGAAGTGTTGGTGTGGGTGGGCCGGAAGACATGGCCGAACTGGGTTTCCGCTGCGGACCGATCGGCCCTCACATCCAGGGCGAAGCCCAGCTTGAGCAGCTTCTCCCGCTCCTGCCAGTCGACGGTGGTGGTGATTTCCAGTGAAGGGCTGCCGGGCGCCAGGGTGATGCGCTGCGTGAGCGGCGAGGTGCCTGCCAGCCGGTCCACGACGACGACGGCGGCCGCCCCGTCGGTGGACAGCCGGACCGATTCCGCGTGCCGCAACGGTGTGACGTTCCGGCGGTAGAACTCGTCGATGTCCCAGGCATCCCATTCGTTGGGCGTGTCCCGGTGCAGCTCCAGCAGGTTGCCGCGCTGGCCGGGGGCGATGGCCTCCCGGCCGGTGGCATGGTCGCGGAGGGAGACCAGCAGCCCGTCGGCGTCCACCACTGCGCGGATGATGCCGTTGTCCAGGATGCAGCAGTCGCCGTCCCGGGTGGCCTGTACGGCGTCCGTCGCGGCCACGGGCGTGGCCGCGGCGAGCGCCGGAACACCCTGCCGCGCGTGCGGAGCCGCATTGAGCAGGAACTCCTGTTCGCCCGCACCCAGCATGGCTGATGCCGCCTGGCCAATGATTGCTTCGAGGGCGGTGTCGATGGCCCGGTAGTTCCGCTCGGCATCCTGGTGCACCCAGGCAATGGAGCTGCCCGGCAGGATGTCGTGGAACTGCTGCAGAAGCACCAAGTGCCAAAGCCGCCGGAGTTCAGCTGCGGGGTACTCGTAGTCGCCGCCGGTACGGACCGAAGCCGTGGCGCACCACAGCTCCGCCTCGCGCAGCAGGTGCTCACTGCGCCGGTTGCCTTTCTTGGTGCGCGCCTGGCTGGTGTAGGTGCCGCGGTGCAGTTCCAGGTACATCTCGCCCACCCAGACGGGCAGCCCCTGGTAGTCGTCCTCGGCCTGCCGGAAGAAGCTCTCCGCCGACCCGATCCGCACCTTGGGCGAACCTTCAAGGTCCCGGGTGCGGGCCGCGGCAGCCAGCATCTCCCGCGTGGGACCGCCGCCGCCGTCGCCGTAGCCAAACGGCACCAGGGACACGGTGCCGCGTCCGTGGTCCCGGTAGTTGCGTTCTGCGTGGGCCAGGTCGCGGCCGCTGAGGTCCGAGTTATAGGTGTCCACCGGCGGGAAGTGGGTGAACAGCCGGGTGCCGTCGATCCCCTCCCAGTTGAAGGTGTGGTGGGGCATCCTGTTGGTCTGGTTCCAGGAGATCTTCTGCGTGAGGAACCAGCGGCTGCCTGCCGCTTTGACGATCTGGGGAAGCGCCGCGCTGTACCCGAACGAGTCCGGCAGCCAGGCTTCCCTGCACTCGATGCCGAACTCGGAAAGGAAGAAGCCCTTGCCCTCCACGAACTGCCGGGCCATCGCTTCGCCGCCGGGCATATTGGTATCCGATTCCACCCACATGCCGCCGACCGGAACGAACTGGCCGGCGCGCACCTTCTCGCGGATCCGCCCGAACAATTCCGGGTAGTACTCCTTGATCCAGGCCAGTTGCTGCGCGGAGGAACAGGAGAAGACAAAGTCCGGGTTCTCGTCCATCAGGGCCACGACGTTGGAGAACGTCCTGGCGCACTTGCGGATGGTTTCGCGAACGGGCCAAAGCCACGCCGAGTCGATGTGCGCGTGCCCGGTGGCCACCAGCTGATGGGCGGAAGCGTACGCCGGCCGGCGCATGACCTCGGCGAGGGCCTCACGCCCTGCCGCCGCAGTCCCGGCGACCTTGTCCGGGTCCATGACGTCCATCATGCGTTCCAGCGCCCTGAGGATCTCGTGGCGGCGCGGCAGTTCCAAGGGCAGCTGTTCCATCAGGCCGGACAGGGTCCAGATGTCCTGCTGGAGTTCCCACACGCACTGGTTCAGTTCGGCGATGGCGATGGTACCGAGCCGGTACTGCGGCGCTCCGCCGGCTGTTGCCTTGTCGCCGAGCGGAGTGGCCGCGAAGGTCCAGCCCTGCGCCATGTCGGGGTTCGCAGCGGCCTCCACGTAGAAGTCCACGGCCATGCCGCTGCCCAGGAGCTTCAGCGGGATGTACTGGTTGCGGGGTGAGATTGCCTTGATGATGGACCCGTCTGAACGCCAGGCGATTCCCTCGCACTGGAATCCGGGCGCCTCCGTGGTGAACCCGAGGTCAACCACCACCTCCAGGGTGGTGTCCGGGCCGCCGCCCCACGATTCCGGCACCTCGCCCTGAAGCCGCAGCCAGGTGGTCCCCCATGGCTTGCCCCAGGGCGCGCCGTGTTCCTGCGGCTGGAACTGCTGCCGCATCGCTTCCAGCGCAGGGACCGGCTCGCCGGGAACTTCCCAGCTGCTCAGGGCAAGCGGAACCGTCCTGCTGTAGACGGCCGGGGTGATGCGCTCGCGCACAAACCTTGCCAGGCGGACTTCCGTGATCCTGCGGTCGTCATGCAATATTGGTCCTCTTTAAGCTTGGAACTGGATCATTGTGTCCATTCGATGGACAAATCTACCCGTTGGCTTCGCGGCATCCAACCCCTCGAGCCGGACGTTCACCCCTGAGCCTGCGGGACGGCGGCTTCCGGTCGCAGGATCCGGGTTTCACCGGAGTAGACGTTGAAGCTCGAGCCCCGGCTGAAGCCCGCCACGGTCAGCCCGTTGGCCTCGGCCAGCTCCACGGCAAGGCTCGACGGTGCGCTGACGGCGGCCAGGACGGGTATCCCGGCGAGGGATGCCTTCTGCACCAGTTCGAAGGACGCCCGTCCGGACACCTGCAGGACTGTGCCGGTCAGCGGCAGGAGGCCTTCGCGCAACGCCCACCCCACCACCTTGTCCACGGCGTTGTGCCGCCCTACGTCCTCGCGCAGGCACAGGAGGCGCGGCTCGCCGTCGTCCCCAATCCTGAAGAGGCCCGCGGCATGCACTCCGCCGGTATCGTCAAAGAGGCGCTGGGATTTCCGCAGCAGCCCGGGCAGCGACGCCAGGACCTCCGCATCGACTCTCAGCGGATCCGACTGCGGGCTGAAGTGCGAGGACTTTTGGACCGCATCGATGGAGTCGGTTCCGCAGATGCCGCAGGAGCTTGAGGTGTAGACCTTACGCCCGGTATCCGGAACCTCGACGTCGGGCCGCAGCTGGGCCTCCACCACGTTGAACGTCTGGACGCCGTCCTCGTCCTCGCCGGCACAGAATCGCAGCGATACCAGTTGCTCCGGAGCCCAGATGACGCCCTCGGACACCAGGAATCCGGCCACGAGGTCAAAGTCGTCCCCGGGAGTCCGCATGGTCACCGAGTAGGAAAGCCTGCCGAGCCGGATTTCCAGCGGCTCCTCCACCGCGAGGACGTCTTCGCGGTGGCGGACCGGGTACTCCAGGGCGCCCGGCGATCCATCCAGTACGAATTTGTGCACCTTTCGGCGCTGGGTTACGCGTCCCATGTTCCAGCCTGCCTCGTCATGACTCCATCATGGCACTTTCGGCGCCCGGCTCAGTCCAGCAGCGCGCTCCAGTCGACGGGGCCGCTGGGTGCGGGCTTGCCCTTGGGCTGCCCGGTCCGTCCGGCGGTTCGGGGCTTGGGCTTGGCCGCCGCGTCCGCGGGCGGCGGGAGGGGCGGCCCCCAGGGCAGTGCGAAGGCCGGCACCGGCTCCCCCAGTTGCACGCCGTGCGGCGGTACCACCAGGACGGCGTCGGCGGCAGCCAGTCCCCGCATCATTCCCGGTCCTGTGTGCTGGGCCGGCGACGCCATGCCGTACAGCAGCCGGAACGGCATCAGCCGGGTGCGCCCCGGGTCCGGTTCGATCATGGTGCCGCACGGCACCTCCTGGACGGCGGGCATGGCGGCGTGGCCCAGCGCTGCGAGGAGTGGTGCGCCCACAGTGGACAATGCCATCATGGCCGCGAGCGGGTTGCCCGGGAGGCCCAGGACAAAGCGGCCGTCCGGAAGTTCGGCAAGGACGGCGGGGTGCCCCGGACGCATGGCCACGCCGTCGATGACCAGCCGGCCGCCAAGTTCAGCCACGGCCCGGCGGAAGTGGTCGGTCCCGGAGCGCCCGGTTCCTCCGGTGGTAATGACGACGTCGGCCGGCAGGTCCGGCGCGTCCGGCACAACGTCTTCGAGCGCCGCAAGCCATTCCTCGTAGGAGTCGCCGATTCGCTGCTGGCCGCCCGGTATGCCACCCAGCATCGCTACGACGTCCTGCAGCTGGGGCCCAAAGGTATCCCGCACCTTGCCCGGATCGGGGGTTCCTGAGTCCACCACCTCGGAGCCTGTCAGGACGAGGCGCACCACGGGCTTTCCCTGAACCTGGAGTTCATCGTGTCCGGCCAGTGCGGCCAGTGCCAGGTGTGCGGGGTTGAGGTCCACGCCGGCTTTGACCAGGACGTCCCCTTCCAGGGCCTCTTCGCCCGCTTTCCTGATGTGCTCACCGGCGCGAGGTTCCCCCGGGCGCGCCTTTCCTCCGGCCATCAGCAGCGGGAGTCCCTCGTCGTCCGTGGCCAGGACCGCATTCTCGGTCCTCAGGACCGCTTTGCCTCCGGCCGGGATCAGGCCTCCCGTAACGATGATGCTTGCTTGGTGCGGGGCAAGGCGGTTCCCGGGGTCCACCGGAATCCAGGGGCCGCTGCCGTTGACCGCCCAGCCGTCCATGGCTGAGGACGCATAGTGCGGCATGTCCTGGAGTGCCAGGATGTCCTGGTCGAGCCTGCGGCCGAGGGCCATGCGCAGCGGCACCGGCCCTGCCGGGATCGGGGTGGCCGCATCGAACGCAGCCTGCCGGGCTTCTTCCCAGGTGTGCGCCAGGTGGTGCCCGCTGGTTTCAGCCTCCGGTTCCGTGGTTTCCGGTCCAGGTGTTTCGTGCCCGGCGGTCCCCTGTGGTGCTTCGGGCTCGTCGGCAGGTGGGACCTCCGGCCAGTCGCGGGGTTCTGCCGTCATTCGCCGGGGGTCCCGGCGGCAGCTTCATTCTCGTAGTCGGCAGCCAGGGACCGAGCCACGGCCATCGCCGCTTCCATGGACGCCGTGTCCATTTCCCTGCCCGGTGCGGCAGCCAGCCCCGCGGCGAATCCTGCGATGAACGTGGTGAGTGGAGCAGCCGGCCGGACCACGGCGTGGGCTGCGACGCCGGCAAGGGACAGCACTGCGTTCACGTCCACCTGGACGTCCTCCAGCTTGTATGCCTGGAGTAGGGCCCTGCACCATTCCTCCAGCGTCTCGTCCTGGCTTTTCACGACTTGCCTCCCACGTTGGCTCCGCACGTTTTGGTCAAAGTCTTCACGCTGGCTCCCGGCGGCGATCCCCAGCGTGGCAGCATCACCCCACGTATCCACGTCGGCAGTGGACCCGGCTGGGACTGTGACAAGCTGCACGTCCAGATTAGCAAGGAGGGACCTCACGGAGCCGTTGACCAGGGCGTCCCGGCGGGACAACTCACCGCACGATCTTTTTAACTCATCAGTGTTATATATGGCTGCCAGCGGCTGTTCCCTGCCGTCGGCCGAGCGGCCCACGGCGCCCCGGCCATCGCCCGCAGCTGCCACCGCGTCCCGGAGCATCGCCACCGCCCGGGCTGCCAGCGGCATGTCGCAGGCGAGAACCAGAGTGAAGGGCGCCCCTCCCCCATAGGTGGCAAGGGCATCGAGGCCGGCTGAGATCCCGGCGGCAGGACCGGCAAACTTCGGCTCCTCCCGGCAGGACAGGACGCCTGGCGGCAGGGCCTGGGCGGGTCCGGCCTCATCGGCAGCCCCGCGGGACGGAGGGCTGCCGGCGGAAACGTCGCCCACAACAACCGTGCGGCGGGCACCGGCAGCGGCGTCAAGGGTCCATGCCAGGAGGGTTCTTCCCCGGAGGACCAACGATTGCTTGGGTACTCCACCCAGCCGTGATGATCGGCCGCCCGCCAGGATCAGGGCGTCAAAGATCAACGGGTCCGTTTGCACCCACCCAGCCTAGCGAACAGCAACCGGCCTGGAAGCCGCTTGTCAGGCGGCGCGCTCGGGAAGCAGGAATGGATCCCAGGCGGGGGTTGGCTTCTCCAGTTCCTTGATCTGCCAGATGGTTCCGTGCGGCGGCTCCGGCACGAAGCGCAGGGTCCATCCCATCTCGCCGGGGGTATGGTCACCCTTGACGTTGTTGCACCGCAGGCAGGCAGCCACGAGATTCTCCCAGGAATCGGCTCCGCCCCGCGATTTTGGGTGGACATGGTCGATTGTGTGCGCTGCCTTTCCGCAATATGCACACTTGTGCCCGTCACGTCGAAGCACACCACGGCGGCTGACGGCCGTTGAGTGGTTGTACCGCGGGCGGATGTAGCGGTTGAGGAGGATCACGGACGGGCGGCCCAGGACGTCAGTGGGGCCCACCACGGGATCATCCCCCTCGGCCACCACGCTCGCCTTGCCTGTGAGCACAAGCACCAGCGCCCGGCGGAAGGTGATAACCGCCAGCGGTTCATATCCAGCATTCAGAACGAGAGTGCGCATGCACGTACCTCTTCACGGCCGCACCCGTCAGGGGCACGAGGGCCGGCTGCCCTCGGCATGTCCGGGCTATGGATCGACATCACAAGAGTAAACAGAGAATTGCAATATCAGGTAATCGGTATGCGCGGAGGCCGGATCCCCACCCCGGTGGCGGGAGCCGGGATGCACGCAGAATGGCGGGATTTAAACGGGAAAAGACCCCCGCCTCAAGGGCAGGGGTCCTTCCGGGCACATCTTATGCGGCGCCGCGTGCGGCGGGCGGCAGTGGTTACCGAACGTGGATGAAGACCGGTCCGGAGCCAACGTTGGCGCTGAACACAACGGTGTCGTTGCCGTTGAAGCCGCCGTGGACGGCCATCCCGTTTCCGGCGTAGACGGCGATGTGGGCCATTCCTCCGCCACCGTCGGCGTAGTAGATGAGGTCGCCGGGCTGGGCCTGGGATGCGGACACCCTGTCACCCAATGACAGGTAACCGGCGGGCCAGTCGTGGAAGTGGATGCCGACGGCAGCCAATGCGTTGGTCACCAGCATGGTGCAGTCCTGGTGTACGCCAAGCTGGGCGTAGGCAGCGGACAGGATGGCAGCACCCTTTCCGCTGGCGGAAACCTGGGCGGCGGGGGCAGCCGTGGCATCGGCAGTTGCAACCTTGGCAGTCACCTTGGGAGCGGCAACGGCCTGGGCAACGGGAGCGGGAGCGGCTTCCTGCACCGCAACCTCGGGCTCGGGAGCCGGTGCCGGAGAGGTGGTAACGGCCGGCTTTTCGAAGCTGATGGCAATGGTGGAAGCCGCTGAGATCGGAGCGTCGACGGCGGATTCAACTTCCATGGCGGATGCCGGAGCCGAGTCGCGCTTGACGTTGGTGTCGGCTGCGTTGGCTGCGATGCCGCTGGTCAGGACCAGGCCGGAAGCTGCAGCGATTACTGCAGCCTGGCGGCCCATGCCGCCGGCGTTGTCGCTGACAGCCTTGGCAATGATCGCGATCGAGTTGGTTTTGGTGACCTCGGCGCGGTGCCGTGCGGTAGCACGAGTCGTCATCAGTTCTCTCTTTCGTTTTCCTCTGGACCGCGGTGGCCTGTCCGAGGGGGTTGGATGCGCCGGCATCTTGGGGGTACGCCGGCGCGTCCCGAACGGGGATGTTGGTTTCTAGCGAAAAAGCTTTGGGCAAAGAAATAGCCCTTGGAGCGTGGAGCCCAAGAACTACTTGTTCAGGTGGTAGTACGTGGAAGTACCGGTGGCTGCGGGAGAGTGGAGCATGGTTCCCTGCGACGGGTTGAGCGCGCTGATCATCATGCCGTTGCCGACGTAGATGCCGACGTGTGCGCCGCCGTTCTGGACCACGAGGTCGCCCGGCTGGGGGGTGGAGGTGGGGGTCATGATGCTCCACGCGTTCGTGCGGGGAATGCTGATTCCAGCCTGCGCGTAGACCCACTGAACGAAGCCGGAGCAGTCCCAGCCGTTGGGGGTGGTGCCGCCCCAGACGTAGGGGTGGCCGATGCCGGTGTAGGCGATCGCGGCGATACCCGAGGTGGCTGCGGACGAAACGGCTTCCACTGCCTGTCCGGCCTTGGACGCCTCCTGGCCGGCAGTGGTGGCGGTGCGGTCCGCGGACGCGGTGGACTGGGTGCGCACGGTTTCCACCTTCGGGGCGGCGGTGGTCTTGACCGCCGGACGCTCGAAGGAAACGGTGGCCGTGGGGGCCGCGGTGACAGCAAGGGCGGTCTGCGCGGAACCGGACTCCGTGGAGGCCGAGATGCCGGCAGTGGTGTCCGCGGCGTTGGCCGGCAGGCCCATGCTCAGGATGAGGCCTGAAGCCGCTGCCACAACGGCAGCCTGGCGGCCCACGGTCCCGGCATTGGCGCTTACGGCCTTGGACATGGCGTCCAAGGGGTTGGCGCGAACCGTTTGCGCACGGTGGCGCGCAGAATTATGGCGTGAAGACACGAAGGTAGCCTCTCCCAATGCCTGCGAGGTGAGCTGTCGGATTCGGATGGGAGTCACCCGGCCACTTCGCTTCCTGGGAAGCTCATGACTTAACCCCAAGGCCTTCCAGAACGCAGAAGGCCAAAATTGGTTCCCCCGCCCCTGCCAGACGATGAAATGCGAACGGACCTTGAGCGGTGGCAGAGTTAGGCAATCCACTCAAGAGCGTCAACTTCGGAAAAGTTGACGCGAGTTAGACGGTACAGCAGTTTTGCTTCAATGTCACATTCAGGTCACGGCGGGTCACGGCGATCTGGGAGTGCGCAATCAAACGGTTACAGCCAGCCCATCGGATCGACCACTTCGCCGTTGACCTGAACTTCGAAGTGCAGGTGGCAGCCGGTGGACGCCCCGGTGGTCCCGCTCAACGCCACGACTTCGCCGCGGGAGACCGTTTGGCCCACCTTGACGTTGAAGGACGAGAGGTGGTTGTACGTGGTCTCCAGGCCGTTGCCATGGTCGATCACCACCCGGTTTCCACCGCCGAACTGGTGCCAGCCGGCGAAGGTCACGGTTCCTGTTGCGGCTGCCAGGACGGACGTCCCGCACTGTGCCACGAAGTCCTGTCCGCGGTGGAAATCTCCGGTGCCGCCGGTGATTGGGCTGACCCGGTAGCCGAAGGGCGACGCGGTCACGAGGGATGCCAGCGGCGCGGCCAGGGTCCCGGCGGAAGCCGCACGCGTTACCGATCCGGCCGACTGGGCGCTCAGCAGTTGCTTCAGCTTCCCGTCGGGGTCCGCCTGCGTTACGACGGCTGAGCGGCTGAAGTCGATCTGGGCGCCTACATCCGCGGAAATCTGGGGCTGGGGGCTGACTGCGGAGGCGGCCTGGGGTGCGATTCCGGCCGCATCCGTCGCCATAACGGGGCTGGTGGCGGGCATGGTCACCGTGAGCACCAGGCCGGTGGCGGCGAGGGCGATGCCAGCCTTTTGGCCGATGCCGCTGGCCGCGGCAAAGTCGGTGATTTGCCGGAACGGACCCCGGCGGCGGCGTGCATCCCGTTGCGGGTCGCGGGGGCGCTCCGCGGCGGCTACTTCGACAACCCGGGGTGCCTCAGGGGGGCCCGCCGCGCGACGGCGGCCCCGGGAGGTCTGCATGGTCAAGAAGGGTTCCTCTCTGGAATAGCCTGCGGAGTTAGCTGTCGGATTCGGGTCAGAGAGATCAAAGACCCGGTCCGTCATGGGCAAACTTCTACACAGGGATATTCCCGGAAGAATCCTTCACTGGAGAGGCTTGCTGCTGACGGACTTCACCCCAAGGCAGTCCCCCGCTGCCGGTTGTGGTTCCCCCGCCTCTGCCAGTAACGACTCGTACACCTGGCCCGCTGGCAGAGCTCGGCTCCGGATCAGGTAACGCTTAAGTATCAACGCTGGGTTCCACTATAGGGGCTTAAGACCCTAGGTAACAATTCCGTTATCTTTGCTTGGAATCCCCCGGGTGGGGTATGGAAACGCGGCGTCAGGCCTGGTTCACGGCGACGAAAACGTGTGCCGCCACCTCGGGAGGCAGCTCCAGCGCGCCCTCGATTCCCGCCACCCGTACCGAAATGTAGTCACCGACGCGTTCCAGGGAGACAGACGCGCCGGGCCGGATACCGCCCTCGTCGAGCTGGGTCAGCAGTTCCGGCTCCACCTGGATCGGTTCCGCCAGCCGGCTGATGGTCACTGCCGATTCAGGCCCGTAGGCCTTCATTGCCTCCACCAGGCTGATGGCGCCGTCGCCGAACCCGGGTCCGGGCTCTCCGCCCAGGGCGGCAAGGCCGGGGATGGGGTTTCCGTAGGGCGACTCCGTGGGGTGGTCCAGCATCTCGTAGATGCGCCGCTCCACCCGTTCGCTCATAACGTGTTCCCAGCGGCAGGCTTCGTCATGGACATAGGCCCAGTCCAATCCGATCACGTCGGCCAGCAGGCGCTCGGCCAGCCGGTGCTTCCGCATGACCTCAGTGGCACGCTTGCGGCCGGTGTCGGTCAGTTCCAGGTGCCTGTCACCGGAGACGACGACCAGGCCATCGCGCTCCATCCGGCCGATGGTCTGGGAAACGGTAGGCCCCGAGTGGCGCAGGCGTTCGGCGATACGGGCCCGGAGGGCAACGATGTTCTCTTCCTCAAGCTCCAGGATGGTCCTGAGGTACATCTCCGTAGTGTCGATCAGATCCGTCATCCAGCTCAGCTCCTCGAGCGCAGTACCTTGCGTTGTCCCACCGTATCGCCTCTTCCCGCGACGTAGTCCGGGGAAGAGTTTAGCCTATTTTGATTTAGTCCGAATAGGGCCTGCCGCCTGCGGCGTCTCATTGGCTGGACATTGGCGCCGCCCGCTCCCGCCACCCTGCGCGCTTCAGGCAGAATTGGGGAAGGTTTGCACTGCAGCCATGGCCGGCTCCCGGCCACCAACCACCCGGACCACAGCTTTCGTCCCCGCCGAATGGAGCACCTGTGAGCGACACCAGCATCACGATTCCCGCCAACCTCCTGCCCCAGGACGGGCGGTTCGGGGCCGGCCCCTCAAAGGTCCGGCCGGAACAGATCGATGCCCTGTCCGCTGCGTCGAAGACTATCCTCGGCACATCCCACCGGCAGGCTCCGGTCAAGAACCTGGTGGGCTCCGTACGCGAAGGACTCAGCCAGTTCTTCCGTGCTCCCGAGGGCTACGAGGTGGTCCTCGGCGTGGGCGGCTCCACCGCGTTCTGGGACATCGCGAGCTTCGGCCTCGTGTCCAAGAAGGCGCAGCACCTGTCCTTCGGGGAGTTTGGCTCCAAGTTTGCCTCCGCCACCAACAAGGCGCCGTTCCTGGAAGCGTCCTCGATCATTAAGTCTGAGCCGGGCACCCGTCCTGCAGCGCAGGCGGAGGCGGGCGTGGACGTCTACGCGTGGCCACAGAATGAGACCTCCACGGGCGTCGCCGCCCCGGTCAAGCGGGTGCCGGGCGCCGACAAGGACGCCCTGGTCCTGGTGGACGCAACCTCCGCTGCCGGCGGCCTGGACGTCGACATTGCCGAAAGCGACGTTTACTACTTCGCCCCGCAAAAGAATTTCGCTTCCGACGGTGGCCTTTGGCTCGGCCTCTTCTCCCCCGCCGCCCTGGAGCGCGCTGCCGCCATCAAGGCAAGCGGCCGCTGGATCCCGGACTTCCTGGACCTCCAGACCGCCATCGACAATTCACGGCTGAACCAGACGTACAACACCCCGTCGCTGTCCACCCTGGTAACCCTTGACGCCCAGGTCCAGTGGCTGAACGCCAACGGCGGCCTGGACTTCGCCTCTGCCCGCACCGCCGATTCCGCCGGCCGCATCTACAGTTGGGCTGACGCCTCGGAGTTCGCCACCCCGTTTGTGGCCAACCCGGAGGAGCGCTCCAACGTCATCGCCACCATCGACTTTGACGAGTCGGTGGACGCGGCAACGGTGGCGAAGGTCCTGCGCGCCAACGGCATCGTGGACACCGAGCCCTACCGGAAGCTGGGCCGCAACCAGCTGCGCATCGCCACCTTCGTCGCCATCGAGCCCGACGACGTCTCGGCACTGCTGTCCAGCATCGACTATGTGGTGGGCGAGCTCCGCAAGTAGTCCAGGCACACGCGAAAGGCGCCGCCCGGGATAACCCCCGGACGGCGCCTTTCGCGTGTGGCGGAAAATTCTTGCCTAGTCTTTTGGCTCCGCGGCGCCGGCGGCAGGCTCCGCGTCGTCGTCGGCATCCTCTTCATCCCCGGGCGCCTGCTCCGTTGCGGACGGCTCTTCCTGGCGGGCTTGTTCGGGTTCCTGCTGCTGCTCGTCCTCGGGGCGCACGCGTTCGGCCCACGGCACCCACTCCGGGGCGAGGATCGATTCTTCGGACGGCAACAGGCCCAGCTCATCGACGGTAACCACCTTGGATCGGGAGTTGCGGGTCAGCACCGCGTACCACTGCCAGCCGCCGTAGCCGGCCAGCCGGGACTCGAACAAGTGCGTGACCAGCCGGTCGCCCTCGCTTTTGGCACCAAGGTGCGGCCCGATGGTGGCAGCGGGCGTGATGCCCTCAACCGCGGCCCGTGCAACATCGACGGCTGCTGCCAGGAACGCGTCAGGCTTGCCCGTCCGCCATACCGGAACCCCGGCCTTGCGCTTTGGCGCAGCCTTGGCAGCCTGCTCCTGTGGAGCCACGCCCGGTTGTTCAGCTTGGGGGTTCATCGGCGCCTAGACGTCCAGCTCGTCGGCAACCTTGCGCAGGGCGGCCGCGATTGCCTTGCCCTTGTTGCCGTCCGGGTACTTGCCCTTGGACAGCGTCCCGGACAGGTTGTCCAGGACGGTCACCAGGTCCTGGACCAGCGGCGCGAGGTCCTTGGCGCTGGGACGCTTTGCTTTGGCAATGGACGGGGTCTTGTCCAGCACCCGCAGGCCCAGTGCCTGGGCGCCCTTGCGGCCGTCCGCGACGCCAAACTCCACGCGGGTGCCGGCTTTGAGCTCCGTTACACCCTCGGGCAACGACGACTTGGGCAGGAAGACCTCCTGGCCGTCCTCGCCCGCGAGGAATCCAAAGCCCTTGTCCTTGTCATACCACTTGACCTTGCCGGTAGGCACGTAATCAACCTTCTTCGTTCTGCTGTCATGAGACACGGCCAGGTGCCACCGCGTCCGCATTGTTGTGCGGGTTCAAGGTATGGCCCCTGCAAACCGTGTTGGTCTGTATGCTTCAAGGTTATCCTGCCGCATGCCCTAATCATGCTTCCGGCCGTACTGTTCCGCCCCGGGCGCAAGCCCGGGGCTTTAGCGGCACGCCGGACGCCGCTGTAGCGTTACCTCCATGACACCCTTGCGTTTCCGCCGGCCCCTGATGGTGCTTGCAGCTGTTATTGCCCTGCTTTCCCTGGTAGCGGTGGGAACGGTCATGGCGCTTGCCTTCGCGGGGTCCGTCGCTCCCACCTGGGTCACGTACTCAGCGCTGTACGGCCTCCCGGTGGCCTTCATCCTGATGCTCCTGCTGGTCCTCGATGGCGTGGCCGCCCGGCGGCGGGCGGGAAGGCGGGAGCCGCGGTAACGTTGGACTGATGTCCCTCATTCGTGCGCTCGGCAAGGACCTGGAGGCACGCAGCGACGATTCGTTGCGGGCACTGTTCGCCGCGCGGCCGGACCTGATCTCCCCTTCGGTGCCGGATTTCGCGGCACTCGCAGCGCGGGCGAGCTCCCGGGTCAGCGTCCAACGGGCCCTTGAACGGCTCAACCGGCCCCAGATGCAGGTGCTCGAAACCCTGCATCTGTGCACCAACACCGACACCGGCCACAGCGCGTCCGCGGAAAACCTGCAAAAACTGGTCCGGGGTTCGTCCCTGGCCACCATTCAACAGATCCTTGGCACCTTGCAGGAACTTGCCTTGGTGCACCCGGCCGCACCACCGCACGGCTCCCCGCCCGCAGCGTCCGGACATGTCTTCTACCTCCCGGCCGGCGCCCTCAAGGACGTGGTGGGAATCTACCCGGCCGGACTGGGCCGCAGCTACACGGAACTGGTGCGCCTGCAGCCGGCGTTCGCCCAACGGGCAGTACCGCTGGTTGCCGAACTGCACCGCAGCGGCTTCGCCGTCCACGAGGCCACGACCCCCATGGACGCGGCACTGGCCCTCCAGCACTGGACATCATCTCCGGAGGGGCTGCGGGACATCCTCGCCGGAGCCCCGGAACGGACGACGGCGCTGCTCGCCAGGTTCCGGAACTGGGCCATGGGTGCCGTCCCCCAGGCGCAACGGAAAGCCTCGGTCCTGACGGAACCGGCCGACGTCGGCCCGGTGGACTGGCTCCTTGCCCGCGGCCTGCTGGTCCCGCTCGACGCCGCGCACGTCGAATTGCCGCACAGCGTGGGGCTGGCGCTCCGCGGCGGTGCCATCATCGACGACTTCACCCTTGCGCCGCCCGTCCCCGAGCTCGGCCGGACCACCGCAGCGCTGCGAAGGAACGCGGCCCTGAGCGCGATTTCGGAGACCCTGAGGCTCGTCTCCGAACTGCTGCATGCCGTCCGGGACCAGCCGCTGGCCACCTTGCGCAGCGGCGGGGTGGGGGTACGCGAAATGCGCCGGCTCTCCGAACAGCTGCGGATCGACCAGGGCGCGGTGGGGCGGCTTCTTGAACTGTGTGGCCTGGCAGGCCTGATCCGCCTCGACGTCGACTCGTCGTGCTGGGTGCAGCCGCCCCAGCTCGAGTGGCTCCTCCTGCCGAGGCAGGAACAATGGCTGTGGTTGGTCAACGCCTGGCTGGCCAGCGAGCGCGTCCCCTCGATGGTGGGCCAACCGGTCAGTACATCGCCCGGCACACCTGCTGCCCGGCCCGCGTCCGGCACCACCATCGCCGCGCTGTCCGCCGGAGCGCAGCGGCCCGATGCCCCGGTGGTCCGTAAACGCATCCTGGAAATCCTGCATGAACTCACGTGCGAGGCATCCGCCCCGGACGGCGCCGCCCCGGTACTCGATGCCGCCGCGGTCCTCCAGCGGGCGGAATGGTCACAGCCGCGGATGGCAAGGCGGTTCAGTTCCCTGATCCGCGGCGTCCTGGCAGAGGCCGAACTGCTGGGCCTCGTGGGATCCGGCGCGCTGAGCCAGCTCGGAAGCGCTTTCGCCGAAGACAATCCCGACGCCGCCCTTGCCATCCTTGGCGAGCACCTCCCGGCAGCGCTGAACCACGTGCTGCTGCAGGCGGACCTTACCGCCGTCGCGCCGGGCTACCTGGCCCCCGCGCTCACGGAAAAACTGCTGGTCATGGCCGATGCCGAAGGGCAGGGCCCGGCTACCATCTACCGGTTCTCCGCCGAGTCCATCAAACGGGCGCTCGACGACGGCTACGACGCCCCCGCCCTGCTGAGCTTCCTGCGTGAGCACTCGGCCACCGCAGTGCCGCAACCGTTGGAGTACCTGGTGGAGGACACCGCCTCCCGGCACGGCAGGCTGCGCGTGGGCCAGGCAGCGAGCTTCATCCAGAGCGACGATGAGGCGATGCTCGCCGGACTGCTGGCCGGCCCGAAAGCGGCGCAGCTTGGACTGGTCCGGCTTGCCCCCACCGTCGTGTCGTCCTCCGCCCCGCAACGCGACGTTGCCGCCGCGCTCCGCAGCCTGGGCCTGTCCCCCTCGGTGGACGGCACCGAGCCAGCCGGCCACCTCCGCCGCGCTCCCTCCGCGCAGGAAAGCCTCCGCCCTGTCTATACCGCTCCGCGGCTGGCGCCTGCGGCGGAGGACGTAGATGCCCAGCTGCACCTGCTGCGGCAGTCGCGTGACGCCGTCGGACACTCCCAGGGACCTGCCGCGGGCAGCGAAGCCGCCACGCAGCTGGGGCTGGAGGCGCTGCAGCGGGCCATCCGGCTGAAGCAGCGGATCCACATGAACGTGGTGGACAGCCTGGGGAATGCCAGCATGGAAGTAGTTGTTCCGCTGTCTGTCAGCGGAGGACGGGTCCGTGTGTTCGATCCCGCCAAGGAAACGGAACGGGTCCTGTCCGTCCACCGCATCATCGATATCGAAGCCGCCGAGGAACTGCGGCAGTAAAGGACTTCCCCGCGTGACCGACGGACCCTTGATCGTCCAAAGCGACAAAACCATCCTCCTCGAAGTGGACCACGAGCTGGCCACCGAAGCGCGGCACGCCATCGCGCCCTTCGCCGAACTGGAACGGGCTCCGGAACACATGCACAGCTACCGGCTGACCCCGTTGGGACTGTGGAACGCACGCGCCGCCGGGCTGGATGCGGAAAAGGTACTGGATGCCCTGCTGAAATACTCGCGTTTTCCGGTTCCCCATTCGCTGCTGGTCGACGTCGCGGAAACCATGTCCCGGTACGGCCGGCTGCGCCTGGAGAAAGACCCGCGCCACGGTCTGGTAATGCGGACCGATGACTACCCCGTGCTCGAGGAAGTCATCAGGGCCAAGAAGATCGCGCCGCTGCTGGGGCCTCGGATCGACGGCGAAACCGTGGTGGTGCACGCATCCCAGCGCGGCCAGCTCAAGCAGCTGCTGCTGAAGATCGGCTGGCCGGCCGAGGACCTGGCCGGCTACGTAGACGGAACTCCGCACCTGATTTCGCTCCACGAGGACGGCTGGAAGCTGCGCCCCTACCAACGACTGGCCAGCGAAAACTTTTGGGCGGGCGGCAGCGGGGTGGTGGTATTGCCCTGCGGTGCCGGGAAGACGCTCGTGGGGGCCGCGGCCATGGCCACAGGTTCCACCACCACGCTCATCCTGGTCACCAACACCGTTGCCGCGCGGCAATGGAAGGACGAACTGATCAGGCGCACGTCGCTCACGGAAGAGGAAGTGGGCGAATACTCGGGCGCCATGAAAGAGGTCCGTCCGGTCACCATTGCCACCTACCAGGTGCTCACCACCAAGCGCGGAGGCATCTATCCGCACCTGGAACTGGTGGACGGCCACGACTGGGGGCTGATCATCTACGACGAGGTCCACCTCCTGCCGGCACCGATCTTCAGGATGACGGCCGACCTCCAGGCCCGCCGCCGCCTTGGGCTGACGGCCACCCTGGTCCGGGAGGACGGGCGCGAAGGCGAGGTCTTCAGCCTGATCGGACCCAAGCGCTACGACGCGCCCTGGAAGGACATCGAGGCGCAGGGCTACATCGCGCCGGCGGACTGCGTCGAGGTTCGCGTCGACCTGCCGCAGGACGAGCGTGTTGCCTACGCCATGGCCGATGACGCCGACAAGTACCGGCTGTGCGCCACCTCCGAATCCAAGACGCAGGTGGTGGAGCAATTGGTGGCACGCCACAGCGGCGAGCAGCTGCTCGTGATCGGGCAGTACATCGACCAGCTGGACGAACTCGGCGAGCGCCTGCAGGCACCGGTGATCAAGGGCGATACCTCGGTGAAGGTGCGCCAGAAGCTCTTTGACGCCTTCCGCGCCGGTGAGCTGCAGACCCTGGTGGTGTCCAAGGTGGCCAACTTCTCGATCGACCTGCCCGAAGCCTCGGTGGCCATCCAGGTATCGGGCTCCTTTGGGTCCCGGCAAGAGGAGGCTCAGCGGCTCGGGCGCCTGCTGCGGCCCAAAAAGGACGGCCGGGCTGCCAGGTTCTACTCGCTGGTGGCCCGCGACACCCTGGACCAGGAGTTCGCCGCGAAGCGCCAGCGGTTCCTGGCCGAACAGGGGTACGCCTACCGGATCATGGACGCCAAGGACGTGGAGGCTGCCGGATAGGGTCCGGCAGCTTCCACACCGTCAGCTCACGCCGTAGGAGCTGTCGCGTTCCATGGTTCCAGTGCGCGGATCGAACTGCGGACGCTCGTAGGCCAGTTCGCCGCCGCTGCGGCCGCCGTAAGGGCGGCCGTGGTCTGCGAATTCTTCCCGGAAGAACGCAAGGCACCATTGGCCCATCTGCATCCGGGCGCCGGTCCTGAGCAGGGAAGGACCGGAGGTGGCAACGCTTCCGCTGACGGGGCCATGCGGCACCAGGACATACTCATCCTGCTCGTCGTGCCTGATCTCTGCGTGCAGCCCCTCCAAGCCCTCAAGCCTGATATCGGACTCCGGGCTGCTGCCGATCGTGGTGACCTCGCCCGCCAACGCCACTTCACGCGGGATCTGGCCGGTCCAGGTGGTTGCGTCCTGGACAAAGATGAGCCGTGGCCGGCCGCTCCCCCGCGTGTAGTGGGTGGTGGTGATGCGGCGGGGAATACGCCGCCGCACCGTGGGGAGCAGTGGCAACGGCGTCGCCGGCGGAAGAAGGGGAATGCCGTTTGGCCGGCGCCGTCCCTGCCGGAGGAGCGGCAGGAGGGTTCCGAGTTTCCCGAGCTTGATATGCGGGGACCTGGTGACGAGCCGCTGCGATGCAGGACTCTCCACGGCTCCCAGGCTGATGAGGTTGCCCTGCGGACCGGAGATGTGGACACTGATGCCTTTCCTGGCCAGTACCTCGGCCAGGGGCTTCACTTCGTCCAGGGACGGGAGCCCGCCTCCCGACAACGGGGCCAGGTCCGCGAGTGATACCGTCAGCTCCGTGCCGGCGGCCTTGGCGCTTCCCCGGGTGACCGCCCCGGACTCGTCCGAGAAGGAGAAGTCAAGGTCCACATCCAACCGGTACTCAGCCATGTCTGTCAGCCGCGGTTCAGATCGGATCCGGCGGCATCCTTGTCGCTGGTGGTGACCCGCAGGCTGCCGTTGAGCTTCCAGGTGGCCCGCGGCGCGTCAGGACCAATGTCGCGGGGCACCTCGATGGTCATGTCCACGAACTGGTAGTTGATGGCAGCACCCTTGCCGGTGAGATACGACCACATTTCCTCCGCCAGGTCAGCCCAGTCGCGGATGCTGCGGTCCGTGGATGTGGTGTTTTCAGATGCGCTCAGATCAGTCATGATGGTCAATCCCCTTCACATGGGTCAGGAGCGATGGAACCCTGGAATCAACACTGTATTCCCGAGCCCCTGACGGCGGAAGAGATCGGGCGCTGAACGTTCTCACCCTGATTTCGGTTCCCGCCGGAGTGTGCCGCACGCCACGGATCCGGGGGACACTGGATGTATGAGCATACGCATCATTCCCGCCGTCCCCGGGCCAGGCCAGGAATCGGTCTGGGACTACCCCCGCCCGCCCCGGATCGAACGCAATACCGAACACATCAGGATCTTCCTGGGCGGTGAACTGATCGCCGACACCACCGAGTCGCTGCGCGTCCTCGAGACCAGCCATCCGCCGGTCTACTACCTGCCGCGGTCGGCGTTCGTGCCTGGCTCGCTGGAACCGGCGGCAGGCAGCAGTTTTTGTGAGTTCAAGGGGTCCGCCGAGTACCTGACCGTGCGCGGCGGCGGGGAGGAAGCCGAGGGGGCCGCCTGGTCCTATCCGGAACCGTCGTCCGGATTCGAGGCCCTGGCAGGCCGGGTGGCCGTCTACGCGGGCAGGATGGATTACTGCGAGGTGGACGGTGAACGCGTGCTTCCGCAGCCAGGCCGCTTTTACGGCGGCTGGATCACCCAGCGGATCGTAGGCCCCTTCAAAGGGGAGCCGGGAACGATGGGCTGGTGAACACAAGCGCACCACCATCATGCTCACAACGAATATCCAGACAACTCCCAGAGACTGGGAGCATGATGGGAGCATGAACAAGAACGGTCCCGAAGCCAGGCTGCTCGTCGTCGATGACGAACCCAACATCCGTGAGCTTCTCTCCACGTCCCTCCGGTTCGCAGGCTTTGAAGTTGTCTCCGCAGCCAACGGGCGCGACGCGCTCGCCGCCGCGGACACCCAGGCGCCTGACCTGGCCGTATTGGACGTCATGCTCCCGGATATGGACGGGTTCACCGTTACGCGCCGCCTGCGCGCCGCCGGAAAGCACTTCCCTGTCCTTTTCCTGACAGCGAAGGACGACACGGAAGACAAGGTGACCGGCCTGACCGTTGGCGGCGACGACTACGTCACCAAGCCGTTCAGCCTCGATGAGGTGGTGGCCAGGATCCGCGCGGTGCTGCGCCGGACCCAGCCCCTGCTGGATGACGACGCGATCATCCGGGTTGACGACCTTGAGCTCGACGACGACGCCCACGAGGTCCGCCGCGGCGGCACGGTCATTGAACTTTCCCCCACCGAGTTCAAGCTGCTGCGCTACCTCATGCTCAACCCCAACCGGGTCCTGTCCAAGTCCCAGATTCTGGACCACGTGTGGGAGTACAACTTCAACGGCGATGCCTCCATCGTGGAGTCCTACATTTCCTACCTCCGGCGGAAGGTGGACATCGATCCCGAAGCCCCGGCCCTGATCCAGACCAAGCGCGGCGTGGGCTATGTGCTGCGGACGGCTGAAAAGCGCTGACCTTGTTGAAGCGGTGGAAGTCGGCCTCGCTCAGGTCGCAGCTGGTGGCCATGATCATGGCCCTGCTCATCGTGGCCCTGACGGTCACCGGCGCCGTCACCCTCACGTTGCTGCACAGCTACCTCCAGGGCCAGGTGGACGACAAACTTAACGCCGCCGTCGACTCTGCCCGGCAACAGCGCTCGTTCACGCAGTTGCAGGCGCCCAGCCCCATTCCCACCGACTATTCGCTGATGCTCTTCGCCCCCGGCGAGCAGCCGTACACGTTCGGCGGCGACCCCGACGACCATCCGGACATCTCGTCCATCACTGTCGAGCAGGCCCAGGCCCGGCAACTTGCCCCGTTCCAGGTCCGCGGGACGGACGGGCAAAGCTGGCGCGTGGTGGCGGTGACCGTCCAAAACGGCCAAACAACTGCCGTGGTGGTCATCGGGCTGCCCCTGGCGAGCGTGGACGACGTCCTCAAGCACGCCACCCTGGTGGTGACCGGGGTGGGCCTGCTAACGCTGCTGCTGGCCTCCCTCATCGCGAGCTGGACAGTATCGCGCGCGTTCCGGCCGCTGGCACGGGTGGAGAAGACCGCCGCAGCCATCGCCGCCGGTGACCTCTCCCGCCGCGTTGAGGTGGAGAATCCTGCCACCGAGCTGGGCCGGCTGAGCAGCTCACTGAACGCCATGCTGGCCCACATTGAGACCGCATTTGCGGCCCGGACCGCGTCCGAGGCCAGGATGCGCCGCTTCGCCGCGGACGCCTCCCATGAACTCCGCACACCGCTGGTGACCATCCGCGGTTTCTCCGAGCTTTACCGCCATGGCGCCCTGTCCACGGACGAGGACGTGGCCACCGCGATGGGCCGGATCGAAAGCGAAGCCAAGCGCATGGGTTCCATGGTCGAGGACCTGCTCCTGCTGGCCCGCCTGGACGAGCAGCGGCCGTTGCAGCAAAAGCCCGTGGACCTGCAGCTGATCGCCCACGACGCCGTGGTGGACACCCAGGCCAGCGACCGCTCCAGGACCATCTCGCTGGCCGGCCTCAACGGCGGCCCGGCCACGCCTGCCCCGGTGCTTGGGGACGAGGCCAAGCTGCGCCAAGTGGTGGGCAACCTCGTGGGCAACGCGCTGCGCTACACCCCGGACGGCAGCCCCATCGAACTGGCCGTGGGAGTCCGCAGCACTAACGGTGAGGCCCGTTCCATCATCGAGGTACGGGACCACGGGCCCGGCATTTCGGAAGAGGACGCGGCCAAGGTTTTTGAACGGTTCTACCGTGCCGATACGTCCCGCACCCGGGAGACGGGCGGCAGCGGCCTGGGCCTGGCCATCGTGGCCGCCATCGTGGGTTCGCACGGCGGTTCAGTGCGGGTGGAGAAGACCGACGGCGGCGGGGCCACGCTGGTGGTCAGCCTGCCGCACCGTGACGAAGCACCCGCGGATGACGCAGCGGGTGCGGAGGAAGCGGCGGAGGGCGGCGCCGCCCAGCGTGGCGCGGGCAGCGGCAGCTCGGTTATCCACATATAGAGCTCAGGCCATGACTCCGCCCCGCGCGGCTTCCTAGGCTCGTCTCATCAGCCCGGAACCGCCGGGCCGGAGGCGCCTCCCGCCGTACCGAAAGGCATAGCCATGAGCATCATTTCCGTCGACACCGAGCTACTGCAGCTGAAGTCCGCGAACGTACAGTCAACCGTGGACAGGATCAGCGCTGACGTCCAGGCCATGAAGCGTGGCCTGGACGAGCTGCAAGGCTCGTGGCGCGGTGCGGCGGCCAGCAACTTCCAGGCGCTGGTCACCGAGTGGACCATCACCCAGGGCCGGGTGGAAGCGTCGCTGGCCTCCATCAACGCGGCCCTGGCCTCCGCCGCGGCCACGTATGCCCAGGCCGAGCAGGGCAACGCGCAGCGGTTCAGCTGACAGGTCAGGCTTCCGGGGTTCCTTGATGGAACCGCAGCCGCCACCGTTCGCCGTCGAGGACCCACAACGAGCTTCGCAGTGTGGTGCCGGCGCGGGCAAAGCTCCGATACGTCAGCAGGACAGCACCGGGGCCAATGCGCTCAGCGCCCAGAACCTCGATGTCGGTCCTTTCTCCGGGGTCCTCTTCGAGGGCCATCATCATGGCGTCCCGGGTCCACACCCTTCCCGAGCTGCCGATTTCCATGAAGTCCGGGTGGAGGAGGACTGCTGTCCGGCCAATGTCGCCGCGCACCAGCGGGCCCAGCAGTTCACGTTCGAGTTGCTCCACCAGGGCCTCGGGCGCGACCGCACCGGCCTGCTGCGCTGCCTCCGCATCCTCCTGGGCTTCCGTGTCCAATTCGCTGAACAGGTCAAGCTCGTCATAAGCCGATACCGGCTGGGGCATGGCCCGCTGTTTGCCGTTTCCCGCTGCAGGACCTTTTTGGCCGGCCGCTGCCGGGCGGCTGTCCGCACGGGTTGGGCCTGCCTCCGGGCGGCCGGCGGCGGCCGGGCGGGCGGGCGCAGGGGCGGGGATGTCGAGGGTGGCCGGCTGGAGGCCACTGCCGGCCTGAGGCTGCGCCTCAAAGCTGTGCCCGGAGGCGCCCGGATGGTGCGCCCCCGGAAATCCCGGACCAGACCGGGCGGCCACGCCCTGCTGGTAGGCGGTTGCCGCGGCCCGGGCGCGTTCATCGGCGGCCTCGTTCAGGCTGTGGCCGGCATGGCCCTTGACCCATTCGAAGGTATACGTCCGGCCTGCCAGTTCGCGGTCCAGTTCCTTCAGCAGTTCAACGTTCAGGACCGGCTTCCCGTCAGCTTTGCGCCATCCCTTGCGCTTCCACCCGGGCATCCATTTGGTAATGGAGTTGATGACGTACTGGCTGTCACAGAGGATGCGAAGGTCCTCCCCCGGAAGATGCGCGGTGGCCCGCAGGAGATCCAGGACAGCCATCAGCTCCCCTTGGTTATTGGTGCCGTGGGGCCAGCCGCCGGCCCGCCAACAGTTGTCATCCACGTACCAGGCCCAGCCGGCCGGCCCCGGGTTTCCCAAGGCCGAACCGTCAGCCGCTGCAGTAATCGTCACCGGTCCATCCTGCCAGAAGCCAACGACAATGGGCCGCCGCCTCAGCGGCTCAAAGGCCGCCCGGCGGTACGCCGTACGAAGTGCTGGTCCCGCAAGCGCCGGGGCAGCCGGCCCGAAAGCCATCCCAGAAAACGTTTACCGAAACTCTTGACGCAACCCTTCCGCTCACGAAACAATCGCAGAATCACACTGAGAAAGCGCTTTCCCGCAGAGTCGGGCTCCCGCAACGACGTGGGATCGACCCAGCGGCGACAAAATACGAAAGGAACATCAATGACGAGTCCAGTCTTCAGCCGGCGCAGTTTCCAGCTCGGCGCCGCCGCCTTGGCCTTTTCCCTGCTGGCGACAGGCTGCGGAGCTCCCGGCAGTTCCGGGGACAACGGGCAGGTGACCCTGCGGTTCGCATGGTGGGGCAACGAGTACCTGAACGCACAGACCCAGAAGGTCATCGCCGCGTTTGAAGCATCGCACCCGAATATCAAGATCAAGGCGGAGCCGGGAGAATGGGCCAGCTACTGGGACAAACTGGCCACGAAGACAGCTGCCAATGATGCACCGGACGTCATCCAGATGGACCAGAAGTACATTGCCGAATACGGCGGGCGCGGGGCGCTTATGGACCTGTCGAAGCAAAGCGGCATCGACACCTCGAAGCTGGACAAGGAGGCCTTGGCCTCCGGCCAGTACGGTGGCGCCCAGTATGGTCTCAGCACCGGCCAGAATGCCTACGTCATCATGGCCAACACCAAGGTGTTCGACGCTGCAGGCATTCCGCTGCCGGACGACAGGACGTGGACGTGGAAAGACTTCACGGACACCGCAGCCAAGATCAGCGCCGCTGGTGGCGGGAAGAGCTACGGCGCCGCCTACGGCAGCAACGAAGCAGACCTGATCATCTGGCTGCGCCAGCACGGACAGGACCTGTACACGGGTGACGGCGGGCTCGGTTTCGAGACGGCCACCGCCGCGTCCTTCTGGGCACGGCTCAAGGACCAGCGGGACTCAAAGGCCAGTCCCCCTGCCACCGTCGCCACCGAGGACGCCGGCGCGGGGCTGGAGGAGAGCCTGTTCGGCACCAACCGGGTGGCCATGGCCTGGTGGTGGACCAACCAGCTGGGCTCCCTGGAGTCCACCACGGGCAGCAGCATCAAGATGCTGCGGGCCCCGAGCATCAGCGGCGCATCGGCCGGCAACGGGATGTACTACAAGCCCACCATGTTCTGGTCGGCTTCGTCCCGGTCCAAGCACCCGCAGCAGGCGGCTGAATTCATTGACTACCTCACGAACAGTCCGGAGGCCGGCGGCATCCTGATGACGGACCGCGGTGTGCCCACCAACAGTGCGATCGTCGCGGGCATTACTCCCTCGCTCAAGCCGGCCGACACCACGGTGGTGGGCTTCCTCAAGGACATAGCACCGGACGTCAAGGGCGCCCCGCCGGTCCCGCCGGTGGGTGCGGGAAGCGTCCAGAACGTCATCAAGCGCTACACGGATGAAGTACTGTACGACCGCCTGACACCGCAGGCAGCCGCGGACGCCTTCAAGAAGGAAGTCGAAGGGATGCTGGCTTCCGCCAGGAAGTAGCCTTTGGAACATAAAAATGCGGCCCCCTCCCAAGGAGGGGGCCGCATTTCGTGTCAGCGGGACAGGTCCCGGCAGTGGGCTTAGAAGCCGCCCATGCCGCCCATGCCGCCCATGTCGTCTCCACCGGCGGGAGCAGAAGCCTTCTCGGGCTTGTCTGCCACTACGGCTTCGGTGGTGAGGAACAGGCCGGCGATGGACGCTGCGTTCTGCAGGGCAGAGCGGGTGACCTTGACCGGATCATTCACGCCGGCTGCCAGCAGGTCGACGTACTCGCCGGTGGCTGCGTTCAGGCCGTGGCCTGCGGGCAGGCCGCGGACCTTGTCGACAACCACGCCGGGCTCGAGGCCGGCGTTGAAGGCAATCTGCTTCAGCGGGGCGTCAATGGCAACGCGGACGATGTTGGCGCCCGTTGCTTCGTCGCCGGAGAGCTGCAGGTTGGCAAATGCCTTGGCACCGGCCTGGATGAGGGCAACACCGCCACCGGCGACGATGCCTTCTTCAACCGCAGCCTTGGCGTTGCGGACGGCGTCCTCGATGCGGTGCTTGCGTTCCTTGAGCTCAACCTCGGTGGCGGCACCGGCCTTGATGACTGCAACGCCGCCGGCCAGCTTGGCCAGGCGTTCCTGCAGCTTCTCGCGGTCGTAGTCGGAGTCCGAGTTCTCGATCTCGGCGCGGATCTGGGATACGCGGCCGGCGATCTGGTCGGCGTCGCCTGCACCCTCGACGATGGTGGTCTCGTCCTTGGTGACAACAACCTTGCGGGCCTGGCCCAGCAGTTCGAGGCCTGCGGTCTCGAGCTTAAGGCCGACTTCCTCGGAAATGACCTGGCCGCCGGTGAGGACGGCGATGTCTGCCAGCTGTGCCTTGCGGCGGTCGCCGAAGCCCGGGGCCTTGACGGCAACGGACTTGAAGGTGCCACGGATCTTGTTGACGATCAGGGTGGCCAGGGCCTCGCCCTCGATGTCTTCGGCGATGATCAGCAGCGGCTTGTTGGACTGCATGACCTTTTCGAGGACAGCAACCAGTTCCTTGACGTTGGAGATCTTGGAGTTGACGATCAGGATGTACGGATCCTCGAGGACCGTTTCCTGGCGCTCGGCGTCGGTGACGAAGTAGGCGGAGATGTAGCCCTTGTCGAAGCGCATGCCTTCGGTGAGTTCAAGCTCCAGGCCGAAGGTGTTGGACTCCTCGACCGTGATGACGCCTTCCTTGCCGACCTTGTCCAGGGCTTCGGCGATGAGGGCACCAATTTCGTCGTCACCGGCGGAGATGGAGGCGGTGGCCGCGATCTCTTCCTTGGTTTCGATTTCCTTGGCGGAGGCCAGGAGTTCGCGGGTGACGGCTTCAACGGCCTTCTCGATGCCGCGCTTGAGGGACAGCGGGTCGGCTCCGGCGGCAACGTTGCGCAGGCCTTCCTTGACCAGCGCCTGGGCCAGCACCGTCGCAGTCGTGGTACCGTCGCCGGCGACGTCGTCCGTCTTCTTGGCAACTTCCTTGACCAGCTCTGCGCCGATCTTCTCGTAGGGGTCGTCCAGCTCGATCTCCTTGGCGATGGAAACACCATCGTTGGTGATCGTGGGGGCGCCCCACTTCTTTTCGAGGACGACGTTGCGTCCACGCGGGCCGAGGGTGACCTTAACGGCGTCGGCGAGGGTGTTCAGGCCACGCTCAAGGCCGCGGCGTGCCTCTTCATCAAATGCAATGATCTTGGCCATAACGGCAGTAGTCCTTTCGGGACAGTCGTTAAGAATGAACCTTCGCTGCAGTGCCCGCGACGGACGATCCTTCGACAGCGGCCTCTGTATGCCTCCGCCTGGGGATCTCACTGAAGTGAGGTGTTTCTTTCGCTCTTCGACCGGTGCCTTGCGCGGCCGGCCGGAACCGGGCGTTGCTTAGCAGTCGGTACGTCAGAGTGCTAACTCCATAATTAGCACTCCCCCGGTGAGAGTGCAAGCGAAAAGACACCGGAGGGGCTGCTGGCGGCGGTCGCTTCGCCGAGGGCGATCAGCCCTGATGTCCGGCTGTCTCCCGGCCGCTCGGAGTGGGCAGGTCGTCCGGCCCGTATGTAAAGACGGAGAAGGACGCCACGGTGATATCCCCGTTCGCGTCGAAGGCAATGGGGCCCGACTCGCCGTCGTAATTGATGTCCGGGCCGGCAGCCAAACCGCCCAGGCACGCCTTGTAGGTCACGCACGGCGCAGCGGCCGTTCCGGCGCCTGGTGCCGCTGTTCCGCCCGATACCGGGATCAGGTTGGCGGCGATCGAGCGGCCGGCGTCGTCCTGCGCGCGGGCCGCTGCCAGCGCGGCCAGGGTCACGGCGTCGTAGGTCTCGGCAGCGTAGGAGACGTCCTTCAGCGACGGGTCCACCGCCAGGAGTTTTTGCTGGAAGGCGGCGGAAGGCAGCTGTCCCGGTACCACCGCGCGGGCGCCATCCAAGACCTTGGAACCGAGGCCTGAGCCGTAGCGGGCGAAAGCGCCGTCGCTCATGACGATGCGTGAACCGCCAACGCCGGTACCGTTCAGCGCGGCCAGTGCGCCTTGGGCGCCCTCACGGGCTATCAGGACGACGGCGTCCGGCTTGGCTTTGGCGATGGAGCTTGCCGCCGCGGCGTCCCCGGTCGTGAAGCCGGCACCGGGAAGGACGGTAAGCCCGGACTGCTTTGCCGCTTCCGTGACGGCGGCCTGCAGGTCCTTGCCGTAGGTGCCTTCCTGGTACAGCACGCTGACGGTGGCAGCCCCGGCGTCCTTGGCGAGTTTGGCCAACACAGGCCCTTGCGCGACGTCGGCCGCCGCGGTGCGGAAGTAGTAGCCGCCGCTGGCCATTCCGGTCAGGCCGGCAGCGGTGTTGGCCGGGGAGATGAGCGGTATGTGCGCGCCGGACAGGACGCCTACGGCTGCCTCCGCATGGCTGGAGTCGGTGGGTCCGATGACCACGTCCGCCTTGGCGGCGAGCAGGGCTTTTGCCTGCCCGGCGGTGTCCTGTTCCAGGTGTGCGGGCAGCAGTTCGACGGGACGGCCCTTGTGTCCCCCGGCTGCGTTGATGTCCTGGACGGCCAGCTTGGCGGCGGCGAGCTGTGGCTGGTTCAGGAAAGCGTTGCCGCCGGTGTTGTCCAGGACCAGGCCCACCCGGAGGACGCCGTCGCCGGATGCCTCGGCGGATTCCACCCGGGCGTTTCCGCCTGTCCCGGAGCAGGCTGTGGCGCCGAGAACGGCTGCCAGGGAAACGGCCAGGGCAGTGCGGACGGCGGGACGGTGCTTCGGCTTCACTCGGCGGGCCGGACGTTTTCCGCCTGCGGGCCCTTGTCGCCCTCGCCGACCTCCAGCTGCACCCGTTGTCCTTCCTCAAGGGCCCGGTAGCCTTCGCCCCGGATCGCAGACCAATGGACAAAGATGTCATCACTGGAGCCGTCAACGGTGATGAAGCCGTAGCCTTTTTCAGCGTTGAACCATTTGACGGTTCCCAGTGCCATGGTGACCAACTCTTTTCCGTTGCGGCCGGGTGGGCCGGTGCTGTTGCGTGCAGCCCCGCGGGCCGTGGCCTGGAATCACTCTAGCCAAAGGCCGCCACGGGCCGCAGGCTGCGGCAGGCCCCGGGCCGGGAACGTTATGCAGGCGTAACTGAGGCCGGCCGGTTACCGGTACCCGGGGCCCAGGACCACCACGAGCGGCACCTGGAACTCGGTGCTGCTGACGACCGTGGGGATGTTCAACAGTGCGGCGAGCTCCTGGGCACTGGCCAGTTGCTGGGGACCGGCGTAGTAGATCACGGAGGATTTCTGCGGTGCGCCGGACCAGTTGCCTACCTGTCCGAGCTTCCAGCCGTCAGCCTGGACTGTTCCGCCAATGCGGCTGGCCAGCCCGGCGGTACCGGCCGCGTTGTAGACGGCCACTGCCTGCGTCCGGTCGACGACGGCCTGCTGGGTGGCCGACTGCGTCGGCTCCGGGCTGCCGCTTGGGGACGGCCCGGCGGTGGCCGAAGGTTCTGAAGCGGCCGGGGGCGTGGTTGCCTGCGTGGTGGACGGGGTGGATCCGGTACCCGCCAACGCGGTGGATTCCACACTGGCAGAGGCCTCGGTTGCCGTGGCGTTGAACCCCAGCTTGGGGAGGATCAGGAAAGACACCAGCCCGATCGCCAGCGCCGCGACGCCCACGGCGAGGATGGGCCACAGCCGCACCCGGGACGGGGCCGAGGCCGTCCGGTGGACACCTTGTCGCGACGCGGCCTCGGGGACCTTGTCGAATTCATCGCGGGCGTATTTGGTCATGGTGGAAGGACATCCTTGTTGATTGCTGCCAGGGTCCCGGCCTGGGGCGTGCTAAGCGTCGGATCCCAGGCGGCGGGCGGTGCGTGCACGGTGGCGCGACGTACGTAGTCTACGCAATCTCTTGACCAGCATGGGATCGTGGGCCAGGGCATCCTCGCGGTCGATCAGGGCATTGAGGAGCTGGTAGTAATGGGTTGCGGAGAGGTCGAACAGCTCCCGGATGGCCTGTTCCTTGGCCCCCGCGTACTTCCACCACTGCCGCTCCAGCGCCAGCATCTGCTGTTCGCGCTCGGTGAGGGAGGAGTCACGGAGCAGAAAATCCGCCAGCAGGGAATTCCGTGGATCCTGCTCCGGCAGGTGTTCCCGGGCCGGTTCCGCCACGGCACACTCCTTCGCTGGTTACGGTAAATGTCTTACCCCCATGCTAGCGGGCGAATCACAGGAGTGTCATTCGGCCCGGCCGTCGACGCACTTTCCCGACCGGCGGGCTCCTGCTGCAAGAATGGACCGATGTTTGAATCGGATGCGTTGTTCGACCTGCAGCAGGACCCGGCGGACGCCACCCGCTTCAGCGACCTGGCCAAGTTGCCCCTGGCGGAGCTCATGGCGCCTGACTGGGCGGCGGCGCTGCAGGGCGTCGAAGCGAAGCTGCGGTCGGTGCTGGACTTCCTTGCCGGCGAAGAGGCGGCCGGGCACCAGGTCCTCCCGCCGCCGTCGAACGTCCTGCGCGCGTTCCGCCAGCCGCTCGCCGGCGTGAAAGTCCTGATTGTGGGGCAGGACCCCTACCCCACGCCGGGGCACGCCGTCGGCCTTTCCTTTTCCGTGGACGCGCGCACGCGCCCGCTCCCCCGCAGCCTGGCGAACATCTACCGTGAACTCGAATCCGACCTGGGCATTTCCCCGCGCGTCCACGGCGACCTGTCCGCCTGGGCGGATCAGGGAGTCCTGCTCCTGAACCGGGTGCTCACCGTCCGAGCGGGGTCCGCCGGCTCCCACCGCGGCAAGGGCTGGGAGGACATTACGACGGCGGCAGTCACGGCAGTGGCCGGACGTCGGGCCGCGGACGGGTCCAGGACGCCCCTGGTAGCCGTCTTGTGGGGCAAGGAGGCGGAGGGGGTAAGGCCCCTCCTTGCCGGTGCGCCCGTCGTCGCCAGCGCGCACCCCAGTCCGTTATCCGCCTCGCGCGGCTTCTTTGGTTCCCGGCCATTCAGCCGTGTGAACGAGCTGCTGCGGGAACAGGGTGCGCCGGACGTAACCTGGGAGCTCCCGCCGGTGCCCCTGGCTTAGGCTTGCCTGATGAGCACTGTCCCCGCCGCCACCAGCGCTACGAAAAACAACCGCCCCCAGGTCAACCTGACGGTACTGCGCAAAGAGCAGTTGTCCCCGCACATGGTCCGGGTCATCGCAGGTGGGGACGGATTCAGGGACTTCGTCAACAACGCATTCGTGGACCGTTATGTAAAGATCGTGTTCCCACAGCCCGGCGTGGACTATCCCTCCCCCCTGGATCTGTGGACGGTCCGGGAAACCATGCCGCGCGAGCAGTGGCCGTATACCCGCACCTACACGCTCCGCTGGGTGGATCCCGGGGCCAAGGAGCTCGCCATCGACTTCGTGGTCCATGGCGACGAAGGCCTGGCCGGTCCGTGGGCGGCCAACGCCCGGCCCGGCGAGACGCTCACCTTTACCGGCCCGGGCGGTGCGTACAACCCCAATCCCGAGGCTGACTGGTATCTGTTCGCCGGTGATGAGGCCGCCCTGCCGGCCATTGCCGCGTCCATCGAGGCACTTCCTCCCACCGCAGTGGGGCTGGCCTTCCTGGAAGTCGGGGCCGAGGCCGACATCCAGCCCCTGAACGCTCCGGCCGGACTCGAGGTCCGGTGGCTGGTCCGCGGCGAAGTCCCGGCGGGCTCGAGCACGTTGCTGGTGGATGCCGTGGCGGGCGCGGAGTGGCCTGCCGGCACCGTGGATGTCTTTGCCCACGGCGAGCGGGGCTACATGAAGTCCCTGCGCGAGGTCTTCTTCAAGCAGCGCGGCCTGGAGCGGCGCCAGGTGTCATTGTCCGGGTACTGGGCGCAGGGCCGCGTGGAAGACGTGTTCCAGGCAGAGAAGAAGTTGCCGGTAGGGCAAATCTAGCGCCGCCGGGCGCGGCGGCGCTCGTTGCTCGCCAGGCTGCGGGTCAGGGGCCTGGCCAGCACGTCGCCCAGGACGATCCCGCCGGCTGTTCCCAGCACGATGGCGCCGGCGCTGAGCATGCCGCCCGCGCCGTTCAGGATTTCCGATTCCTCGACCGTGAGCACATACATGGACCGGAAGATGGTGAGCCCTGGCAGCAGGATCAGCGCCGCGGGCACAGCCACCACCAGCTGCGGCGCGCCCATCCGCAGTGCCACCACACGTGCCAGGAGGCCGATGACAACGGCCGCCAGCGCCGGGGCGAAGCGGTCCCCGATCCCCAGCAGGCCGCCGCCGAGCAGCACCAGGTAGCCTGCCACGCCCACTCCCGCCGTTGGCAGCAGGAGCTGCCAGGTGGTCTGCTCGGTGATGCCGATGGCCATCACCGCAGCGGCCACGAACAGGATAAGGACCCACAGATCGTAGGCGGGCGGGAAGGTCTGCGTGACGTCGATCCGCTGCAACCCTGTCAGCTCCCCCACCACGAAGGCCACGGCAATGCCGGCCACGATCGCACCGAAGGTCAGCAGGGTTGACAGGAACCGGCCCGCGGCGGTGACCGGGAAGCCGTTGATGGCGTCCTGTACGGACGAGACCAGCCGTCCGGTGGGCAGCAGCAGCAGGATGCCGCCCACCACCACGATCGACGGTGACGCGGTGAGGCCGAACTGCCAGAGCAGCAAGGCAAGGATGGTGACGACGAACGAGCAGCTGGCCGTGGTGAAGAAGTCCGGGACCCGCCAGCGGCCCAGTTGCCGGGCCAGCAGGCTGATCCCGATGTTGGCTACGAACGCGATGGCCGAGGACACCACGCCGCCGCCCAGCACACCGACGAACACGGCGGCGAAGACACCGAATGCGGCGGTGACCATCCAGCGCGGATACGGTTTGGGACTGGTGATGGCCTCGTTGAGCCTGCGGATGGCTTCCTCGCGGCCCACGCCGCCCGCCACGATGTCCGTGACCAGCTGGTGGACCTTGGCAAGGCCGGCGTAGTTGTTGGTCCAGGACCGCACCACGCGCAGCAGGGCGATGGGCGTCTGGTCCTTGGGGGCGTAATTGATGCCCACGGACTGGTTGGTGATGTCCACCTCGATGTTCTTCAGGCCCAGGGCGGCCGTAACGGCGATGATGCTGGTCTCCACCTCCAGGGCGCCCGCCCCATAGCGGAACATGGTCTCTGCCAGGTGGAGCGCGAAGTCCAGGGTCTTGCGGGCCGATGTGTCCACACCGCCCACCTGGATGGTGGGGTTGGCGTAGGGGCTGCCCGCCAGGCGGTCCACGATGCTCAAGGGGGCGGTGGGCGGGTTCTCGCCCTGCACCAGGCGCCGCAGCATCCTCCGGGCGGCTGCGTCCTGCCGCATCTGGGCAGGGGTCAGCGGCTCAGTCTTGGGCAGGCCGTCAGTCTTCGGCCTGGACCCTGGCCGTTCGTGCCGGTCGGTCATGCCCGGTTCCTCCCTCTGCGCGGTGTGTGGACGGTCAGGCTGCGCGCTTCAGCGGCAGCTTGCCAAGCAGGGTACGGGCAGCGGCGGCGGCTGATCTGGCCAGCCGGTTGGCATGGAAGACCGCGGGCCGTACGGGCATGGTGAAGTCGCCCACCAGCTGGACCACTTCGCCGCCGAATCCCTTCTTGAATTCGTAGCCGCCGTGCCCCTCCTCGTCCTGTCCGGAGATGCCGAACGTGCCGTAGAAGTTGTACCGCGGGTATTCCTTCTCCAGGGCGTGCAGCATCATGCCCCAGTACAGTGAGGTGGCGCCGTTGAAGTAGATGTAGTCCTGGACGGTGCCGCCGATCACGCACACCACCTCATCGCCGTAGCAGACGAAGTGGATGGCTGCCACGGTGGCGGTCCCGACCGAATCCGGGAACCTCTCGATGTCCTTGAGGCTCCGCTCGTAGCTGTCCACGAGGTCCTGGACCACTTTGAGCCGGTTGGCTTTCTTCTTGCTGCCCGTTTCTTCCACTTCACGCCGGAGCTCCGCGGCGGTGGCAGACTCAGCTGCCAGGCGCTCGGTGATGGATTTCCGGTACGCGGGGATGTCGATCTTGGCCATCATGAGCTTGGTGAATTCCGCCGAGGTGGTCCTGAGCAGGTGCTCGTAGTAGGCGCGCTCGCGGTAGGTGAATCCCTTTTCGTCCCCGGCCCGGCTCAACGCCCCGTAGAAGTCGTCCAGGGTTTCCAGCGTGGCCTGTTCCAGGAAGACGCCGTTCTTTTCGGCCTTGCGGATGGCCTTCCGGGTCCGGTAACTGGTGCCCATGATGAGTTCTTCGGCGTCCTGGATTCCCACGAGGCTCTTGATGAACATCCAGTTCACGTTAACGAAGTTCATGTCCAGGCCCTGGTGCCGGAACCCGAGCCGCTCCAGGTCCGCCACGAGCGGACGGTTGTCCTCGACGTCCGGGTGCTCGGCGCCGTCGGCGTCCCGTGCGATGTACCTGATGTTCGGGGAGATCCGCAGTTCAGCGGCTTTGCGGCCGGCGGCCTGCTTGCGGAGGAGTTCAACGACGCCACTCACCAGGTTGCGGTCCTCGTAGTCCATGAGGGGGCCCTTGGCGCATTCGCAGATGGTGTAGCCAAGCCTGGTGGTCGAGTAGTTGAGCTTGCCGGCGGCGACGAGTTCGCCGCCGCGCCGGACGCCGAAGAGTTCCACCTGCTGGCCCCGGGCGCGCTGGAAACGGGCAAAGTCGATGGACTGCAGGAAGCTGTTTTGCGGGTGCTTTACGGCGAAGGCCTCAAACTCGGCGTCGCTGAGCGTGGCATATTCAAGTCCGGTAGCGGCGGAAACAGGATTCAAGGGGTGACCTTCTTCGGGACTCTTCGCGGCCTGGTGGGCACGCGCTGGGCGGACGGTGTTCGGGGCGGGCTGCACGGGACGTACGGTCCGGCCGTGGGCTGCGGTGGATGCATCCCACGGGATGCCGGTCAGTAGAACTGCTGGCCGGTCCGGGCGGTTTCAATCCGGCGGAGCACCTTTTCGCCGCCACTGGTCCAGAGCTTGTGGCGCAGCGGGGAAAGGACGTAGTCGTAGCAGCCCACAAAGTCGGTGACGGTCTTGGTGAAGCTGGTCTTGAACATTCCCATCCCGTACAGGTTGTGGGTTTTGTCCTTGATCCGGGCCGCAGGCGGGGTGCCGCAAAAGTCGTATTCGGTGCAGCCGAGTTCCTGCATGCGGCGGATGGCTTCCCACTGCACCAAATGCGAGTCGCCGTACTGCTTGCGGTTTTGGGTGGACCCGCCGTCCTTGTAGGTTGCCTTGGCACCGTAGTTGATCACGAAGGCTCCGACGCTGGGCCTTCCATCCTCATAGACGAAGAAGAAGTTGCCTTGGCCACGGTTGCAGAATTCGTCCCAGAACTTGGCGTAGTAGTCGTAGCTGCGCAGGGGCATGGAGCCCTTGGCGTTGACGGTGTCTGCCATCAGGTCGTAGAGGGCGCGGTAGGTTTCCGGGCCTTGTTCCTGCCGTACCACCTGGCAGCCTTCGCGTTCGGCGCGCCGGATGGCGTTCCGGGCGCGCGAGGAGATCGCTTTGAACACGTCCTCGCTGCTGCCGGAAATGTCCAGCAGCGCGGTGGAGTCGTTGGACTGGATATTGGGGGCTTTGACAAGGCCCGCGGCCTGGATGTCCCGGTGCGCCTCGGCGGTGTCGATGATGTCCGGTTCCACCTTGATGGTAAAGACGTTCAGTTTCCGGCTGCGGGCAAAGGCCGCGCAGGCTTCGAGGGCGGCTTTCAGGTCCGCGGCGGCGGCAACGTCAGGGCCTTTGATGAGATACCAGAGCCGACCCAGGACCGGAAATGACTTTTCCAGGACCAGGTTGTAACTGGAGTTTCCCGGGGCTTCCAGGACAAGGAAGCGGACTTTCCAGCCGGACCCGTTCTTGACCGATGCGTAGGCGGCGGACTGCAGCATGTTGCCGCCGTTGGGGTTGGCCGTGACGTGCTTGTCCCAGTTCTCAATTTCCTCGGCTGTGGCAAAACGTGCGGTGAATTCTCGCAAGGGGGCCGTGTCCAATCGGGTTTGTGCGCGGTTTCGGTGGGTCTGGATGCGTGCGGACATGCAGCATCAAGTCTAAAGCCTCAGCCGCTGGAGCCTTTCTCCCGGCGATGCCTGGCATGGCGCCGGCCGTCCACGGGGCGGCGCCTTGACGGGGCTGCCCCGGGTCCGCAAGGGTTGGAGGATGAGGCCGGACCGGGACCAGAGCAGCACTTCCGCGGAGCGCGGACGGCCCTACGGCGCCGGGATCCAAATCGCCGGGCTCGCCGCCTTCCTGATGGCGTCCTTGCTGGTGGCGGCGCTGGGCGGATTGGCGTCGGCCAGCAACGTCAACGGCTGGTATGCAACGGCGGACAAGGCGCCATGGTCTCCGCCCAACGGCGTGTTTGGCCCGGTGTGGGGAATCCTCTACACGGCGATGGCTGTTGCCGGCTGGCTGGTGTGGCGCAAACGGACGGAGCGGACCCGGAGCGCCCTCGCCGCCTACGGGATCCAGTTGCTCCTTAACCTTGCCTGGACCCCCGCGTTCTTTGCCCTCTACCCCGTTTTTGGAACCGTTGCACTGTGGTTTGGGCTTGGCATCATCCTGGCCCTCATTGCCGCCGTCGGAGTCACCGTTCTCTATTTTGGTCCCATCAGCCGGACCGCCGGGTTACTCCTGCTGCCGTACATTTCCTGGCTGGTGTTTGCCGCCTCCTTGAACTGGTGGGCCGCCGCCTACAACTAGGGAGTGGGCGCCGGGTTCCGGGAAGAGGCGCCTGTGGTCAGCATTCGACGACGTTGACGGCGAGGCCGCCCATGGCGGTTTCCTTGTATTTGTGGGACATGTCCTTGCCGGTTTCGCGCATGGTGATGATGACTTCGTCCAGGGAGACCCGGTGGGTCCCGTCGCCCCAGAGCGCCATTTTCGCGGCGTTGATCGCTTTCGCGGCAGCGATCGCGTTCCGTTCGATGCAGGGCACCTGCACCAGCCCGCCGATCGGGTCGCAGGTCAGGCCCAGGTTGTGTTCCATTGCGATCTCAGCGGCGTTCTCCACCTGCGCCGGGGTGCCCCCCATGACCTCGGCCAGGCCAGCGGCGGCCATCGAGGACGCGGACCCCACCTCGCCCTGGCAGCCGACCTCGGCCCCGGAAATCGAGGCTTGTTCCTTGTAAAGGACTCCCACGGCGGCGGCGGCGAGCAGGAATTTGACCACGACGTCATCGCGGTCAGCGCCGGTGGCTTTGTCCATGCCGGGAGCGAAGTGCAGGGCGTAGAACAACACCGCAGGGATGATCCCGGCTGCCCCGTTCGTCGGGGCGGTGACCACCCGGCCGCCGGACGCGTTTTCCTCGTTCACGGCCAACGCCACCAAGTTAACCCACTCCTGCCAATACCGGGGATCGAACGGGCCCGCGTCCCACGCGGCGTCCTGGTCCGTGTCCTGCCCGTCGGCGCATTCCTTCTTCAACCGCTCAAACCAGTCAGGGGCGCGGCGGCGGACCTTCAAGCCGCCCGGCAACACCCCCTCACGCTTCAACGAGGCCGCCACGCAGGCTTCCATCACGGACCAGATGTGCAGCAACCCGGCCCGGATCTCCTCCTCCCCGCGGGAGGCTTTTTCGTTCACCAGCATCACATCAGCGATTCCCAGCCCGGTCGCTGCGCAGTGCTCCAGCAGTTCCGCGGCGGTCCGGAACGGCAGCGGAAGCTCCTTCTTGGACTCCTCCAGTTCCTGCCGGGCCGCGTCTTCCTCACCCTCCCGGACGATGAACCCGCCACCGACCGAGAAGAAGGTCGCGGTATGCACCACGGCACCGTCAACGTCCGTGACGGTGAACGTCATCCCGTTCGTGTGCCGCGGCAGGACGGTTAACGGCCGCAACACCATGTCCTTCACCCCATAGGGCAGCGGGACGGCGCCGGCGAGGTTCAAGGTCCCGGTCCCGGCAATGCCGGCCAGCCGCTCCTCCACCTCCGCCGGGAGGATCAACTCCGGATGAAACCCCTCCAAGCCCAGCAGGATCGCGGTCATCGTCCCGTGCCCATGACCGGTGGCCGCCAACGAGCCATACAAATCCACCCGCAACGACGCCACGTGAGCCAGCACCCCCGAGGCCTTGAGTTCCTCCGCAAAAACGGCAGCAGCCCGCATCGGCCCCACAGTATGAGACGACGAAGGCCCGATCCCGATCGAAAACAGATCAAAAACGCCAACAGCCATGCGATTGGTTCCTAACTAAAACGGGTGGTGGGGCGGGGTTTCGACAAGCGAAACTCCCGGCTGTCCGGCGCTATTTTTGGCGCTTGTAGAACGGGAGGCCGACGACTTCGAAGGGTTCGGCCTTACCGCGAAGGTCGACTTCGAGGGAAGTTCCCGGCGCCGAATGCTCCACGTCGACGTAGGCCATGGCGATGGGGTAGCCCAGAGTGGGCGAAGGCTGGCCGGAGGTGACCTCACCGACGGTGGCGCCGTCTTTCAGGACCGGGTAGTGCGCGCGGCCGGCCCGGCGTCCCCGGCCCTTGAGCCCCACGAGGCGGCGGCCGGAGGTGCTGCCTGCACCGGCTTCCTTCTTGGCTGCCAGCGCGGCCTTCCCGACAAAGTCGCCTTCCTTGGACAGCGCGACGACGGCGCCCAGGCCGGCGGCGAACGGGTCGCCGTCCAGCGAGAGTTCGTTGCCGTAGAGCGGCATTCCCGCTTCGAGGCGGAGGGAGTCGCGGGACGCGAGCCCTGCGGGGGTGAGCTGGCCCTCGTCGGCAATGGCGATCAGCGCCTGCCAGAGGCCCGGGGCGTCCCCGTTGTCCACGAAGATCTCGAAGCCGTCCTCGCCGGTGTACCCGGTCCGGGCCAGCAGCAGGTCCAGGCCCGCACCGCCCACCAGGAAGGGGACCTCGACGGCGGCGTAGTACTTCAGCCCTGTCACCAGGGAATGCCGGGCTGCCGGAACCAGCCGCAGCAGGATCGATTCTGCTGCCGGGCCTTGGACGGCGATCAGTGACGTGCGGGCTGAGGCGTCCTCCACCTTCACGTCGAACCGGGCGGCACGTTCCTGCAATGCTGCCGCGACGGTGTCTGCGTTTCCTGCGTTGGGGACCACCAGGAAGACGTCGGTGCCGTCCGGCGCTGCCGGCCGGCGGTAGGTGATGAGGTCGTCGATGATGCCGCCATCGGCGTTGCAGATCAGCGAGTACTTTGCCTTGCCCACGGCCATGGCGGAGATCTTGCCCGCCAGGGCGTAGTCCAGGAACGCGGCGGCCTCGGGGCCGGTCACCCAAACTTCTCCCATGTGGGAGAGGTCGAACAGCCCGGCGGCCTTGCGGACCGCGTGGTGTTCGGCCAGTTCGGAGCTGTACTTCAGCGGCATCTGCCAGCCGCCAAAGTCCGTGAAGGAGGCGCCGAGCTTTTTATGCTCGTCGTAGAGCGCGGTGTACTTCTCAGTCATTGAAAGTCCTTTGGGAGCGGTGGTTGAGCTGGTCGAAACCGGGTGCCGGCCGGCTCAACCACCGGAGCGGTCTAGTTCTCGAACCCGGCTGTGCTGTCCTCGAACGCTTCGAGGGGCGGGCAGGAGCAGATGAGGTTGCGGTCGCCGGCGGCGCCGTCGATCCGGCCGACGGGCGGGAAGTACTTGTCCTGCTTGTGGTGGGCCGGGAACGCTGCCTGCTCCCGCGGGTAGGCGCGGTCCCAGTCAGAGGAGACGACGGCGGCGGCCGTGTGGGGTGCGTGCCGCAGCGGTGAGTCGGTGACGGCGAAGTCGCCGTTGGCCACCTGGTCAATTTCCTTGCGGATGGTGATCATGGCCTCGATGAAGCGGTCGATCTCGGCCAGGTCCTCGGACTCGGTGGGCTCCACCATCAGCGTGCCCGCGACGGGGAAGGACAGGGTGGGGGCGTGGAACCCGAAGTCGATCAGCCGCTTGGCCACGTCCTCGGCCGTGACTCCGGTCTTCGCGGTGAGTTCGCGCAGGTCCAGGATGCACTCGTGCGCCACCAGCCCGCCTTCGCCGGTGTAGAGGACCGGGAAGTACTCGTTCAGGCGGGACGCGACATAGTTCGCGGCCAGCAGCGCGGACTTGGTGGCCTCGGTCAGGCCCTGCCCGCCCATGAGCTTCACGTACGCCCAGGAAATCGGCAGCACACCGGCCGAACCGAACCTGGACGCCGAAATCGCCACCCCGTGCCCGGGCTCGTGCGCGGCCTTGTTCGCATCGCCCGGCATGAACGGTGCCAGGTGCGCCTTGGCGGCAACGGGCCCGACGCCGGGTCCCCCGCCGCCGTGCGGGATGCAGAAGGTCTTATGCAGGTTCAGGTGCGAGACGTCCCCGCCGAACCGGCCCGGCTGGGCCAGCCCCACCAGTGCGTTCAGGTTGGCCCCGTCGATGTAGACCTGGCCGCCGGCAGCATGCACAGCGTCACAGACTTCGCGGACATCCCCATCGAACACGCCGTGGGTGGAGGGGTAGGTGATCATGATGGCCGAGAGGACGTCCTTGTTGGCCTCGATCTTGGCCGTCAGGTCGTCGTGGTCGATGGTGCCGTCGGCAGCCGTGGCAACCACGACCACCTTCATGCCCGCGAGGACGGCGGAGGCGGCGTTGGTGCCGTGCGCCGAGGCTGGGATCAGGCAGACGGTGCGCTGCTGCTCGCCGCGGGAGTGGTGGTAGCCGCGGATCGCGAGCAGCCCGGCGAGTTCGCCCTGCGAGCCGGCGTTGGGCTGGATGGACACCTGGTCATACCCGGTGATCTCGGCGAGGTCCGCTTCCAGGCCGGCGATGAGTTCGCGCCAGCCTTCGGTCTGGGAGTCCGGGGCGAACGGGTGGATCGAGGCGAACTCCGGCCAGGAAATGGCCTCCATCTCAGCCGTCGCGTTCAACTTCATCGTGCACGAACCCAACGGGATCATGGTGCGGTCCAGCGCCAGGTCACGGTCCGAGAGCTTCCGGATGTAACGCAGCAGCTGGGTTTCAGACCGGTGCGTGTTGAACACCGGATGCTGCAGGTAGGCCGAGGAACGCTCGACGCCGGCCTCCAGCCCAAAGCCCTGGCCCTCGCTGTGTCCCTCGGCAACCGGGGCGCCGAAGACGTCGGCGACCTGCGCGACGATGGCCGGCGTCGTGGTTTCGTCGAGGGAGATGCCTACGGTGTCGGCGTCGATGGGCCGCAGGTTGATGCCGCGGGCCTCGGCGTCGGAAATCACTGCTGACGCACGGCCGGCAACACGGACCGTCAGGGTGTCGAAGAAGGAAGTGTGCAGGACATCCAGGCCGGCGGCCTTGAGCGCCGCGGCGAGGGTACGGGCGTGGCCATGCGTCGTTTCCGCGATCGCCTTCAGCCCGTCCGGGCCGTGGTACACCGCGTACATGGACGCAACGATGGCCAGCAGCGCCTGGGCGGTGCAGATGTTGGACGTGGCCTTCTCGCGGCGGATGTGCTGCTCGCGGGTCTGCAAAGCCAGGCGGTAAGCGGGAACGCCGGCGTCGTCCTTGGACACCCCAACCAGGCGGCCGGGCAGGGAACGTTCCAGGCCCTTGCGGACAGCCATGTAGGCGGCGTGCGGCCCCCCAAAGAACAACGGCACACCAAAGCGCTGGGCCGAGCCAACGGCAATGTCCGCGCCCTGCTCGCCCGGAGGTGTGATCAGTGTCAGGGCCAGCAGGTCCGCAGCCACCGTAACCAGCGCGCCGCGGTCCTTGGCAGCGGTAATGACGGCGGACTGGTCCCACACCCGGCCGGAGGCGCCGGGCTGCTGCAGCACGACGCCATTGATGGCACCCTCCGGCAGGCCCTTGGACAGGTCCGCGACCTCCACCTCGAAGCCCAGCGCCTCGGCGCGACCCTGCACGATGGCGATGGTCTGCGGAAGAACGTCGATGTCCAGGACCGTCTTGCCGTCCTTCGCTGCCGCGGACTTGTTGGCGCGGCGCATCAGGAGCACGGCCTCGGCCACGGCGGTGGCTTCATCCAGCAGCGAGGCGTTGGCGATGGGCAGTCCCACCAGGTCCTGCACCATGGTCTGGAAGTTCAGCAGTGCCTCGAGCCGGCCCTGCGAGATTTCCGGCTGGTACGGGGTGTAGGCGGTGTACCAGGCCGGGGATTCCAGGATGTTGCGGCGGATCACCGGCGGCGTCACGGTGTCGTAGTAGCCCTGGCCGATCATCTGGACTGCCGTCTTGTTCTTGGCGGCAAGCTTCCGCAGTTCCGTGAGGACTTCAACCTCGCTGAGGGCGTCCTGCAGACGAAGGGCAGATTCCTGACGGATGACCTTGGGGACGGCGGTGTCAACCAGTGAGTCGACAGTGTCGTAGCCAACGGCTTTGAGCATGGTATCGACGTCGGCCTGGCGGCGCGCACCGATATGGCGGTCGACGAAAGTGGTGGAGGCTGGGCTAACCGGCACGAAGGAACTCCATTTACTCAGGCGGCGCAGGGTACGCCACAGCGATTCGGGTTCCTCCCCGCTCTGTATTGGACCTGAGAGTTTCCGCGGTGCCTGCCTGGCAGGACCCGCTTGCACCGTCGGTGAGCACACCGGCTCCGAATCCCCGATTGGGGGTCATGGGAACCGCCTGCTGCTTTCCAGAGGCGCCTCGCCGCGGCGGTACGGGGGCCTGCGAGATTCCTGGGGAGGATTTGCTCCTACGGCGCCTGCCTGTACACCGGCAGAACTCTCCCGCCGCAGATCAAAGGCTATTCACTTGTAAACCAGCCATGTGCTGGATCATGCGGGCCGGTGACAGCCCTCACAACATTCCATTGTCCTATGCCGCAACCCTTCCCGGCAAATGGCGGAGGCTACCTGCGAAGCCGCTCAAGGGCCGCCAGGAGTTCCTCCACGTCAGCCGCCGCTCCCCCTTGCGGCGCCGGACCCACGGACAACATGGCGTTGAAATACAGCCCGTCCCCCATATACAAGACCGCTTTGGCCAGCCCCGGCCCCACGTCGGCCGCGATCTCGTCCAGCCACCGCTGCTGGATGGCCGCGAAACGGCGCCGCGTTTCCTGGTGCGCCACTTCCGCCAGCCTGGTGGCGGCAACGATGGCCCGGTCCAGCGGAGTGTCCGCCCAGACGGAGGAGCGGATGAAGTAGGCCGCCGCCCCCTCGGCGGCCGCGGCCATGGCGTCGGCGTCCTCTTTGGCCAGCCCGTCCAGGCGGTCCAGCAGCACTTCGATGAGCGCTTCCTTGTTGGGGAAGTGGTACAGCAGTCCCCCCTTGGACACGCCTGCCTTTTTGGCCACCGCGTCGAGCGTGGCCGCCCGCTCCCCCACGTCGATCAAGAGGGTTTCGAAGGCGTCAAGGACCGCATCACGGGCTACAGGCTTTCGGGGCATGCTTCCCATCATGCCTTCCGCCGGCGTCGAAAAGGGAAACGGCAAGGTTTTAAACTGTACCGTCTGGACGGTATAGTTATTTTATGACGACTTCCCCTTCGACCTCGGCGCCTGCACGCAGCGGCGGAGCGGCCGGGCGGTCCCCGCGGCGCGACTGGCTCGCACTGGGGCTGCTGATGTTCCCGGTACTGCTCGTCGCCGTGGACAATACCGCCCTGACATTCGCCCTGCCCGCCATCACCCGCGCCCTGGAACCCTCCGGCGTGCACGTGTTGTGGATTATTGACGCTTATCCACTGGTATTGGCCGGTCTCCTGGTATCGATGGGAAGCCTTGGCGACAGGATTGGGCGGCGCCGGTTGCTCATTATCGGCAGCACGGGCTTTGCCGGATTGTCCGCCGCAACGGCTTTTGCGCCCTCCGCGGAGTGGCTGATCGCCGGAAGGGCCGCACTGGGGTTCTTCGGGGCGATGCTGATGCCCTCCACCTTGTCGCTGATCCGCAACATCTTCCCGGAGCCCAACCGCCGACGGATGGCCGTCGCCATCTGGGCTGCCGGATTCTCCGGCGGCGCAGCCTTGGGGCCGATCTTCGGCGGCTGGCTGGTGGAGCATTTCTGGTGGGGCGCCGTGTTCCTGGTGGCGGTGCCCCTGATGGTTCCCCTGCTGGCACTGGGCCGAACTTTCATCCCGGAATCCAAGGACCCGTCGCCGGGAAGAGTGGACGTCCCGAGCATCCTGTTGTCCATGCTGGTGATGGTCCCCATGGTCTACGGCATCAAGGATGTTGCCACCGAAGGTCCGGGCCTAACGGGCCTTGGCAGCATGGCGTTCGGCCTGGCGATGGGCGTGGTGTTCGTGCGGCGCCAGCACCGCCTGGAACACCCCCTGCTGGATATGTCGCTGTTCCGGAACCGGGTGTTCAGCATGGCCATCAGCGCCAACATCCTGGCCCTGTTTTCCTTCAACGGCTTCATCCTGTTCCTTGCCCAGCACCTCCAGCTCCTTGAGGGCCTGAGCCCGTCAGCGGCGGGCGTGGCGATGATTCCGGCGCTGGCAGCCACGGTGGCGGCCGGCTTGGTGGTGGTGCCGCTGGTTCGCAAGGTCCGCCCTGGCTACGTGGTGGCGGCGGGGCTGGCGTTCAGCGCCACGGGATACACCCTGGTGGCGTTTGGAAACCACGACGGCGGACCCGCGCTGCTGCTGGCAGCGCTCCTGGTCCTGGCGCTGGGCGTGGGGACGGCGGAGACCATTTCGAATGACCTCATCCTCGGCTCCGCGCCGCCGGAAAAGTCAGGGGCCGCCGCGGCGATCTCCGAAACCGGCTACGAGGTGGGCTCACTGCTGGGGACGGCCGTCCTTGGCTCCATCCTGACGGCCTCCTACCAGCACAACCTGCGCCTCCCGGCCGGATTGGATGGCATGCTCCCGGGCGCCTCGCTGCACAACGCGGGGGAAACGCTGGCCGGCGCCATGGAAGCGGCCGCCGTCCTGCCCGGTCCGCTGGCGGACGCGGTCCGGGACGCCGCGGCGGCGGCGTTCGATTCCGGCGTGCACGTCACGGCGGCAATTGGGCTGGTACTGATGGCGACGGCGGCAGTCCTCGCCGCCGTCGTGCTGCGGAAGGTACCCAAGGCCACCTGACCGCACGGGGACCGCAAAGGGCGCCCGGTGCCGGATGAGTTCCGGTACCGGGCGCCCTCGTGCGGGACGCTCGGCCTACTTGGAGTCGGCAGTGGTCACCTTGGCGGTTGGCTTCATGTTTTCAGCCTGCACCATCCAGGCAAACTGCTCGAGCCGGGCGATGAACTCGTGCAAAAGGTCCGCGGAGGTGGGATCTTCCTCATCCACCTCGTCGTGGACCTTGCGCATGGTGCCCACAGCGGCTTCCATAGCGGCAACGATCCGCTCAATGGCGTCCGCAGTGCTGATCAGCCCGTCAGGGAACTGGGCCAGGCTGGTGGTTTCGGCAACGGTGGAGCTGCGGCCGTCCGGGAGGGCGTGCAGGGCGCGCATCCGCTCGGCAGTATCGTCGGCGAACTGGCGGGCAGCGTCAACAATCTCATCGAGCTGCAGGTGCAGGTCGCGGAAGTTGGTGCCCACGATGTTCCAGTGCGCCTGCTTGCCCTGGATGTGGAGTTCGATCAGGTCGGCCAGGACTGCCTGCAGATTGTTGGTCAGTGTCGGTGAAGCTTTCATGCATCCTCCTCAAGTGGTCCAATATGGCTGACGCTACCAGCCGTGGGCTGCCCCGCGGCCGGCAATCCGGAAATTTCTCAGTGAGCTTACTAATTGTGGAAATCAGTCATAAACGAATGTGGTTCATATTGCGTCTTGCATCACAGGGCCGGCACCCTCATACTAAATGAACGCCATTCATATAGTGACCTCCGTCTCACAGCCTTTCAGAAAGTGGTGCCATGACAGAGACAATCCGCACCAGTACCTCCAAATCCGGCCCCCACGCCCACGCACCGTCCACGGGCGGCGTCAGCGCCAAGGGACTCAAGGGCGGGCAGCTCGGCCTGCTGGCCGTCGTCGTCCTGGGCATCTCAACCATTGCCCCCGCCTACACGCTTACCAGCGCGCTTGGACCCACCGTCAACGAAGCCGGGCTCCAACTGCCAGTGATCTTCCTGATCGGTTTCATCCCCATGATCCTGGTCTCGCTCGCCTACCGGGAACTCAACGCCGATTCCCCGGACAGCGGCACCACCTTTACCTGGGTCACCAAAGCGTTCGGCCCCTGGATCGGCTGGATGGGCGGCTGGGGCCTGCTGGCCGCCAACATCATCGTGCTGTCCAACCTGGCCGGCGTCGCCGTCGACTTCTTCTATCTCTTCCTGTCCCAGGTCACAGGCTCCGCCGAGCTGGCAGACCTGGCGGACAACAAGGCGCTCAACGTCGTCACGTGCTTCGTGTTCGTGGCACTGGCCGTCTGGGTCAGCTACCGCGGCATGCACACCACCAAAATGGTGCAGTACAGCCTGGTGGGATTCCAGCTGCTGGTGCTGGGCCTCTTCGTCGCCATGGCATTCGCCAACTGGTCCACCTCGGAGACCGCCATCCCGTTCAGCTGGGACTGGTTCGACGTCACCAAAATCGAGACCTTCGGCCAGGTTGCCGCCGGCATCTCCCTGTCGATCTTCGTGTACTGGGGCTGGGACGTCTGCCTGACGGTTAATGAGGAAACCGCCAACGGCAAAAAGACCGCCGGCGTGGCAGGCACCCTCACCGCGGTCATCGTCCTGGCCATCTACCTCCTGGTCAGCATCGCCACCATGATGTTCGCCGGCGTGGGAGATACCGGCAACGGCTTGAACAACGCCGAGAACCACGAGAACATCTTCACGGCGCTGGCCTCCCCCATCATGGGCCCGTTCGCCATCCTGATGTCCCTGGCGGTGCTCTCCAGCTCGGCTGCTTCCCTGCAGTCCACGTTCATGTCACCGTCCCGCAGCCTGCTGGCGATGGCCCACTACGGCGCCCTGCCGGAACCCTTCAGCCGGATCAGCCGGAAGTTCGCAACGCCGGGCTTCGCCACCATTGCTGCCGGCGTCGTCTCCGCCGGGTTCTACGCGGTGATGCATGTGGTCAGCGACAACGTCCTGAACGACACCATCCTGGCGCTGGGCCTGATGATCTGCTTCTACTACGGCCTCACCGCACTGGCCTGCACCTGGTATTTCCGGCACAGCCTGTTCAACAGCGTGCGCCACTTCGTGTTCAGGCTGGTCTGCCCGGTGGTGGGCGGCGTGGGGTTGTTCGTGGTCTTCGTCCAGACCGCCGTGGACAGCCTGGCGCCCGAGTTCGGCAGCGGTTCCGAGGTCTTCGGCGTGGGCCTGGTGTTCATCCTGGGCGTAGGCATCCTGGCCCTGGGCGCCGTCGTCATGCTGGTCATGTCCCGCACGCACCCGGGCTTCTTCCGCGGCGAAACGCTCAAGAAGGATACGCCCGCCCTGGTAGTCCCGGAATAGGGCGAAGCGTTCACGAAAAGGTGCCGTGCCCCCAACCGGGCACGGCACCTTTTCCGTTGTCACGGAGGGGTATTTTGGTAACGACGGCGGCCGGAGACACAGCAGCGCCGGCCGCCCCGGAGGGGCAACCGGCGCCGGGAAGAACGGGTGGGGCTCAGCCTTCGCAGTCGCGGCAGTACTTCAGGCCGTCCTTTTCGCGGGCCACCTGTGACCGGTGGCGGACCAGGAAGCAGGACGAGCAGGTGAACTCGTCGGACTGCTCGGGAACCACAATGACGGTGAGTTCCTCGTTGGACAGATCGGCGCCGGGGAGGTCGATGCCTTCAGCGGTGTCATTCTCGTCGACATCGATGACTGCGGTCTGCGCGTTGCCGCTCCGGGACGCCTGGAGGGCCTCCAGGGAGTCAGCGGGAGACTCCTCTTCCTGCTTGCGTGGAGCATCGTAATCGGTAGCCATTAGCATGTTCACTTTCGTTGCTGCACAGCGCCATTTCAGGCACCTCAGTGAAGCAGTTTAGGGCATCATCCGGGCCCCGGCGCAATAGTGTGGCCAAGCAGACATTCAGTTGCCGCCGGACACCCTTCCCAGGTGTTCGGAGCGGGCATGGTCGGCGCCGACGGAGACTCCACTCAAGGCGGGAAGCCACCCCCACCGGGTGGCATCGGCCATGGCGCCGGCGGCCTCGGACTCTGATTCGCAGGTAAAGGTAGCAATGGCCCAGTCGCGGAGCCGGGTGAGCAAGGTAGCCGTCATGCCTGAAACCTACGCAGCAATTGTTGTGGCCACGTTTCGCGGCGGTCTCCCCCGGATTAATTCCAGCCTTCCTGCTGCTTCAGCAGGGCGGGGCCGTGCTGCTGCGCAGGATGAGCTCAGGTTCCACCACCAGCGTCCTGGGCCCTTCCGCACCGCCGAGTACCCCGAGCATCATGTCCATGCAGCGACGGCCCAGCTCTTCGAAGTCCTGCCGGACCACGGTCAGCGGAGGGCTGAAGTATGCCGATTCGGGCTGGTCGTCGAAGCCCACCAGGGAAACGTCCGTCGGCACCTCCAAGCCTGCTTCGTTCAGGGCGCGCAGGATCCCCAATGCCATCTGGTCGTTGCCCACGAAGAGGGCCGTGGCGCGCCGGTCAGCAGCCAGCCGACGGCCAATGGCGTAGCCGCTGCCCGCACTCCAGTCTCCCTCGACCAGGAGATCCGCCTCGAGCCCGGCGGCTTCCAGGGCGGAACGCCAGCCGTCGGACCGCGCCACGGCGTCAATCCAGTCCTGTGGCCCGGCGACATGCCCGATCCGGCGGTGGCCCTGCGCTATGAGGTGCCGGACGGCCAGTTTGGCTCCCTTGCGCTGGTCCACCCGGACACCGCCAACGGCGTCATTCCCGTCGGACCCCACGGCCACTACCGGCACTCCGATAGCGAGTTCCGCCAAGGCCGCCAACGTGGCCAGGTGCGGAACAATCACGACGATCCCGTCCACCGCTTGGTCCAGGAAGTGCCTGACCGCGTCCAGGATGGTGTCCCTGGTGACTTCCCGCAGCGCAGCGACGCTGACAAAATATCCCGCGTCCCGCGCGGCCCGTTCAACTCCCAGCAAGGTGTTGGCCGGGCCGTACTGCGACAACTCGCTGCCCAGGACGCCGATGGTCTGCGAGCGCCGGGTGACCAGGCTGCGTGCTGCTGTATTGCGGCGGTAGCCGAGTTCGGCAATCGCCGCTTCCACCTTGTGCCGGGTCTCCTTGCTGACGTTGGGGTGCTTGTTGACCACCCGCGAGACGGTTTGGTGCGAGACCCCGGCCAGCCCCGCCACGTCCTCAAGCCTTGGCAGCCGCCGCCGGGGCCGGTAGCCGGGCTGCGCCACGGAATCAGATCCCGCCGGCGAGTTTGTAGTAGGCGGCGTTCCAGTTCAGGTCCTTCTTGAACTGGCGGATGGTGGTGCCCTCGTCGATGGTCAGGAGTTCGGTCTTGGCGATCTCGGCGAAGTCCTCGAACACCTCCATGCCCACCTGGGTGGAGAGCACGGTGTGGTGGGCGGCGCCGGCCGTGAGCCAGGCGGCGGCGGACGTGGCGAAGTCCGGCTTCGGCTGCCAGAGCGCGCGGGCCACGGGGAGGTTGGGCAGCGGCTGGTCCAGGGGAACCACGTCGACGGCGTTGGCCACCAGGCGGAAGCGGTCCCGCATGTCGGACAGGGCGACGACGACGCCCGGGGAGGCATCGGCGTCGAACACCAGCCGGACCGGGTCCTCTTTGCCGCCGATGCCCAGCGGGTGGATTTCCAGGCGCGGCTTCGACGCCGTGAGCGAGGGGCAGACCTCCAGCATGTGGGCGCCCAGGATCTTCTCCGCGCCCGGTTCCAGGTGGTACGTGTAGTCCTCCATCAGGGAGGCGCCGCCGGGCAGGCCGGCACCCATCACCTTCGCGGCGCGCACCAGGATGGCGGTCTTCCAGTCGCCTTCGGCGCCAAAGCCGTACCCGGCGGCCATGAGCCGCTGCACGGCGAGGCCGGGCAGTTGGCGGAGGGCCCCCAGGTCTTCGAAGGAGGTGGTAAACGCGGCGGAGCCATTGGCTTCGAGGAAGCTGCGCAGGCCCAGCTCGATCCGGGCGCCGTACCGCAGCGATTCATGCCTGGCCGCGCCTGCGCGGAGCTCCGGCACCACGTCGTACAGGTCCTCGTACTCGGCCACCAGGGCGTCGACGTCGGCCTCCGCCGCGCCGTGCACGGCGTCCGCGAGCTCATTGACGGACCACGTGTTCACCGCGACGCCGAAGCGCAGCTCGGCCTCGGTCTTGTCGCCTTCGGTGACGGCGACGTTGCGCATGTTGTCGCCGAAGCGGGTCAGCTTCAGGGTTCGGACGGCGGCCCAGCCGGCGGCCGCGCGCTGCCAAGACCCCACCTGGCGTGCCACCTCGGGGTTGGAGACGTGCCCGACGACGGTCTTCCGGGCGATGCCAAGGCGGGACTGGATGTACCCGAACTCCCGGTCGCCGTGCGCGGCTTGGTTCAGGTTCATGAAGTCGAAGTCGATGTCCGCCCAGGGCAGGTCGCGGTTGGCCTGGGTGTGCAGGTGCAGCAGTGGCTTGCGCAGGAGGTCCAGGCCGGAGATCCACATCTTGGCCGGGCTGAAGGTGTGCATCCAGGCCGTCACGCCGATGACTGAGTCATCGGCGTTCGCTTCCAGCGCGGTCCGGCGGATGGCATCCGAGTCGGTCAGGACCGGCTTCCAGACGATCTTTACCGGGACGGCGGAATTGGCGTTCAGCTGGTTCGCGATCTCCTGGGACTGGGCGGCCACCTGTTTGAGGACTTCCTCCCCGTAGAGGTGCTGGCTGCCGGTGAGGAACCAGACCTCGTGGCCGTCCAGGGTGGTGTTTGCGGCGGTGTTCATGCGTACTCCTGTTAAAGGTTTGGGGATTACTGCCCGTAGACGTTTTGGTAGCGGGCGTAGAGCGAGTCGATATGGCCTGCGTCGATCGGGAGGGGTTCACCGAGCTGCCGCGAGATATGGACAGTGCGGGCCACTTCCTCGCACATCACGGCGGCCTTCACGGCGGAACGGGCATCCTTGCCGATGGTGAAAGGGCCGTGGTTCTGCATCAGGACCGCCGGTGAGTTCGAGTTTTTCAGGGTCTCCACAATGCCGTGGCCGATCGAATCGTCGCCGATCAGCGCGAACGGGCCCACCGGGATGGAACCGCCGAACTCATCCCCCATCATGGTGAGCACACAGGGGATGGCCTCACCCCGTGCGGCCCACGCGGTGGCATAGGTGGAGTGCGTGTGCACCACCCCGCCCACCTCGGGCATGTGCCGGTACACATAGGCGTGCGCGGCGGTGTCGGACGACGGCGAGAGCGGCGGGTTGCCCCAATCGACCGTGCCGCCGCCACCAACATTGGTGCCCCTCACCGGCGTGCCGTGCAGGTCGGTCACGACCATTTGCTCCGGGGTCAGGTCCTGGTAGCTGACGCCGGACGGCTTGATGACCATCAGGTCGGTGCCGGGCACCCGGGCCGAGACGTTGCCCGCAGTCCACACCACCAGTTCGTACCGCGTCAACTCAGCGTGCAGGGCGCATACGTCTTCCCGGATCCGGGCGATGGTTTCCAGGAGGCCGGTTCCGGCGCCTGTTTCGGCGGTCATGCGGACACCCCCAGGGTTGCTTTGGCGGCGACGCCTGCTCCGGGCCGGGCCACTTGGGCGGCCCGTCGCTGGATAGCCTTAAGCCGGTGCATCACGTCGTTGCTGCCCCGGCCAAAGTAATCATGGAGGGTTTTGTACTCCGTGAAGAGTTCCTCGTATGCGGCCACGTTTTCCGGGATTGGAGTGTAGACCTCCCCGGGTTCGGCGCCCATGGCCGCTGCGGCCTGGCGGATATCCGCATAGTGGCCGGCCGCGACGGCGGCGTGAATCGCCGACCCCAGGGCCGGGCCCTGTTCCGAGCCGATAGTGGAAAGCTGCAGGCCGGTGGCATCTGCGTAGATCTGCATCAGGAGCCTGTTCTTGAGCAGGCCGCCGGCCACGATGAATTCCTTGACCGGAACCCCGGCGTCGCGGAAGGCGTCCACGATGGTGCGGGTTCCAAAGGCTGTGGCTTCCAGAAGCGCCCGGTAGGTGTCCTCGGGCCTGGTGGCGAGCGTCTGGCCCACCACGATGCCGGAGAGCTCGTGGTCCACCAGGACCGAGCGGTTGCCGGAATGCCAGTCCAGGGCTATCAGCCCGTGCTCCCCGATGGCCTGCCGCGAGGCCAGTTCGGTGAGGTATTCGTGGATCCCCAGACCGGCAGCTTCGGCCGCCTGGTGGTATTCGGGCGGAACTCCGTATTTCGTGAACCAGCCGAAGATGTCTCCCACGCCCGACTGGCCCGCCTCGTAGCCCCACAGGCCGGGAACGATGCCGCCGTCAACGGCCCCGCACATTCCCGGTACTTCACGCAGTTCCGTGCCGTTCATGACGTGGCAGGTGGAGGTGCCCATGATGGCCACCAGTTGGCCCGGTTCCACCGCCTTCGCTGCCGGGGCCGTCACATGGGCGTCAACGTTTCCCACGGCCACGGCAATGCCCTCCGGCAGCCCGGTCCAGGCTGCGGCCTCCGCGGTCAGTGTGCCGGCGGCGTCACCCAGCCGACCGATGGTGTGCTCGAGTTTGGAGCTGACGAAGTCCTTGAACTCCGGGTTCAGGGCGGCCAGGAAGTCCTCCGAGGGGTAGCGCCCGTCCTGGTAGATGCCCTTGTAGCCGGCCGTGCAGGCATTGCGGACATACCTGCCGCACAGCTGCCAGACGATCCAGTCCGCCGCCTCCACCCAGCGGTCCATTGCGGCGTAGGCTTCGGGGTCCTCTTCCAGCAGCTGCAGCCCCTTGGCGAATTCCCACTCCGAGGAAATCAGCCCCCCATACCTGGGAAGCCAGTCCTCGCCACGTTCGGCGGCGAGCCGGTTGATCCGGTCGGCCTGCCCCTGCGCCGCGTGGTGGCGCCACAACTTCACGTACGCGTGCGGCCGGTTGGCATAGCCCGGCAGTTCGTTCAGTGGGGTGCCGTCGGCCATGACAGGCACCATGGTGCAGGCGGTGAAGTCCGTGGCAATACCGACGACGGCCGCCGGGTCGATCCCGGCGTCGGCCACCGCTGCCGGGACGGCAGTGCGAAGCACCTCCCGGTAGTCGTTGGGCACCTGGAGCGCCCATTCCCCGGGAAGCCGGGCCCCGTCGTCGCCCGCTGTGTCACGTGGCAGGACGTCGGTGACCACGGCGTGCGGATACGCATGGACCGCGCTGCCGAGCTCCTTCCCGTCGCGGACACGCACCACCACGGCACGGCCGGAAAGTGTTCCGTAATCCACGCCGACGACGCAGTGGTCAGGGTTGGAACTGAAGGATGTATCTGGCATTCGGTTGCCTCCGCCCGGGAGGCAGGGGCCTCATTGCCGGGGTTGTCTAGGGGTCACGGTCTAGCTAAGCGCTGCAGCAAGTGTGAACGCTAACAAAGCAGAAGTCAATGAAATTGAAGCAGGTTCATGCACTTGATAGCCGCCTCTTGTTAGCGTTCACAAATCAGTCTATATTGAACCGACACATCAACAATGTGGCCAGGACCAGGGAGCATCGCTGCTGCCTCGTCCAATAACACTTCGCGGCAGTGCTGCCGCGGAAGGAGAAAATGGTGAGAATCAAAAAAATCGTGGGCGCGGTGGCCCTTGTCCTCGCGCTGACGGTGGGCGCCACCGGTTGCGGCTCACGTGGCGCGGCAACCGAATCCAGCGGCGCGGCGAAGCCCGCCGACTCGCTGGTTGGGATCTCGATGCCCACGCAGACATCCGAGCGTTGGATTGCCGATGGCGCCAACGTCGAGAAGTCGCTCAAGGACCTTGGCTACAAGACAGACCTCCAGTTCGCCAATGACGACATCCCAACCCAGGTCTCGCAGATCGAAAACATGCTGACCAAGGGCGCCAAGGCGCTGATCATCGCCGCCATTGACGGCACCACCCTGACCGATGTCCTGGCCAAGGCCAAGGAGCAGAACGTCAAAGTGATCGCGTACGACCGCCTCATCAACGGCACCCCGAACGTGGACTACTACACCACGTTCGACAACTACACGGTCGGCGTCCAGCAGGCCACCTCGCTGCTGACCGGCTTGGGACTCCTTGACGCCAGTGGCAAGAAAGTGGACGGCAAGGGTCCGTTCAACGTCGAACTCTTCGCCGGAAGCCCTGACGACAACAACGCCAACTTCTTCTGGACCGGCGCCATGGACACCCTCAAGCCGTACATGGATGCCGGCACCTTGAAGGTCCCCAGCGGCCAGACCAAGTTTGAACAGGCCGCGATCCTCCGCTGGCAAGCACCCGTGGCGCAGAAGCGCATGGAGGATATCCTCACGTCCGCCTACAGCTCAGGTACCAAGCTGAACGGCGTCCTGTCCCCCTATGACGGACTGTCCATCGGCATCATCTCGGCCCTCACCAGCACCGGCGGCTACGCCAAGGGAAGCCTGCCGGTCGTCACGGGCCAGGATGCCGAGAAGGGCTCCGTGAAGTCCATCGTTGCTGGCGAGCAGTACTCCACCATCTTCAAGGACACCCGGCAGCTCGGCGCCCAGGCGGTCAAGATGGTGGACGCCGTCCTCAAGGGCCAGGAACCGGAAACCAATGACACCAAGACCTACAACAACAAGGTCAAGGTTGTCCCGGCTTACCTGCTGAAGTCCGTGATCATCACCAAGGACAACTACAAGAAGGAACTGATCGACTCGGGTTACTACACCGACGCCGACGTCAAGTAGACAGCCGGGGGCTGCGGCCGGCCGTCCGGCCGCAGCCCCTCCCGCAACCTCCTGCAGCAGCAGGAAGGCCAAGATTCGACCAGTCAGTGGGAATTGACGATGAACACACCCATTCTTCAAATGCGAGCAATCACCAAGACGTTCCCGGGCGTGAAGGCGCTGCAGGATGTCACCCTTGATGTGAACCGTGGAGAAGTCCATGCCATCTGCGGTGAGAACGGCGCCGGCAAATCAACGCTCATGAAGGTGTTGTCCGGCGTATACGCGCACAACACGTTCGACGGGGAAATCCTGTTCGAAAACGAACCCTGCAATTTCGCCAGCATCTCGGACAGCGAGAAGCGGGGCATCGTGATCATCCACCAGGAACTCGCGCTGAGCCCGTACCTTTCCATCGCCGAGAACATCTACCTCGGCAACGAACAGGCCACCAAGGGATGGGTGGACTGGCGGAAGACCAACCTGGAGGCAGCAAAACTGCTGGCCCGCGTGGGACTCGATGAGAACCCCGTCACCCCGGTACAGCACATCAGCGTGGGCAAGCAGCAACTCGTGGAAATCGCCAAAGCGCTGTCCAAGGAAGTGAAGCTGCTCATCCTGGACGAGCCCACGGCCGCCCTCAACGATGAGGACTCCGGCCACCTGCTGGACCTGATCCTCCACTTGAAGGGCCAAGGCGTCACCAGCATCATCATCAGCCATAAGCTCAACGAGATCCGCAAGGTGGCAGACGCTGTCACCATCATCCGCGATGGCAAGACCATTGAGACCCTTCGGCTCGATGAAGGCCAGATCACCCAGGAGCGGATCATCCGTGGCATGGTGGGCCGCGACCTTGAGAGCCTCTACCCGGAACGCGAGCCGAACATCGGCGCGGAAGTCCTCCGGATCGAAGACTGGTCCGTCCGCCACCCGCAGGACCACGCCCGCATGGTAGTCAGCAACGCCAACCTGCACGTCAGGAAGGGCGAAGTCGTGGGCCTTGCCGGGCTCATGGGCGCCGGCCGGACGGAACTGGCCATGAGCGTGTTTGGCCGCACTTACGGCACGGCCACCTCAGGCAAGGTTTACAAGTACGGCGAGGAGATCAATACGTCCACCGTCTCGGACGCGATCAGGCACGGCATTGCCTACGCCACGGAGGACCGCAAGCACTACGGCCTGAACCTGATCGAGGACATCAAGCGCAATATCTCGCTGGCATCGCTGCGCAAGCTCGCGAAGCGCGGATTCGTCGACAAAAACCAGGAGACCGTGGTAGCTAACGGCTACCGCACCAGCATGAACATCAAGGCACCCTCCGTCGCCGCCATCACCGGGAAGCTCTCCGGCGGCAACCAGCAGAAGGTGGTCCTGAGCAAGTGGATGTTCTCCGACCCGGACGTCCTCATCCTTGATGAACCCACCCGAGGGATCGACGTCGGCGCCAAGTATGAGATCTACACGATCATTGCCAGGCTCGCGGCCGAAGGAAAGGCCGTCATCGTCATTTCATCGGAACTTCCCGAGCTTCTGGGTATCTGCGACCGCATCTACACCCTCGCCGCCGGCCATGTCACCGGTGAAGTGCCCATCGCCGAGGCCACCCAGGAATCGCTGATGCATTACATGACCAAAGAGAAGGAATAGCGAAATGTCAGCCCTAAGAGAGTCGCTCGGATTCCTCACAAGCCGCCTCCGCCAAGTTGGCATCTTCGTCGCCCTGATCCTGATCGTCCTCCTGTTCCAAGGACTGACGGGCGGGATCCTGCTCGAGCCGCAGAATGTCACCAACCTGGTGGTCCAAAACAGTTACATCCTCATCCTGGCCATCGGCATGGTGATGGTGATCATCGCAGGCCACATCGACCTGTCCGTCGGCTCCGTGGCGGGATTCATCGGTGCCGTCGCCGGCGTCATGATCGTGCACTGGGGCTGGCCATGGTGGGCCGCAATCCCTGCGTGCCTGCTGGTCGGCGCGCTCGTCGGGGCCTGGCAAGGGTACTGGATCGCATACGTGGGAATCCCGGCCTTCATCGTCACGCTCGCAGGCATGCTGATCTTCCGCGGCCTGACGCTCATCACCCTGAAGAACCAGCAGATCACGCCGTTCCCTGCGGAGCTGCGTGCCCTGGGCGGAGGCTTTCTCCCGGACATCTCCGGCGGCACGTCAGTACTGGAATGGCTCACGGTCATCCTTGGCGTGGGCGCCACCGTGGCACTCCTGATCCAGGCCCTAAAGGAACGCCGCATCCGCAAGAAGTTCGATCTCGAAAGCGAGCCTCTGGTCTGGTTCGTCATCAAAACCGCTTTCACCGCGTTGCTGATGCTCATCATCACCTTCCTGCTGGCGTCCTACCGGGGCACGCCGATCGTCCTGGTGGTCCTCGCTGTCCTGGTGATCGCGTACACGGCACTGATGAACAACAGCGTGTTTGGCCGGCACACCTATGCAATCGGCGGCAACCTGCATGCAGCTGAGCTGTCCGGAATCAAGACCAAGGCCGTGACGTTCCGCCTCTTCGTGAACATGGGCGTCCTCGCAGCTTTGGCGGGCCTGGTCTTCACGGCCCGGCTCAACTCGGCCCAACCGGCAGGCGGAACCGGATTCGAACTCGATTCGATCGCGGCGGCGTTCATTGGCGGTGCGGCCGTCACCGGCGGCATCGGCACCGTTGCCGGGGCCATGATCGGCGGACTCATCATGGGTGTGCTCAATAACGGCATGTCCATCCTGGGCCTGGGCACGGACTACCAGCAGCTGATCAAGGGCCTGGTGCTCTTGATCGCCGTCGGGTTCGACATCTTCAACAAGAACCGCAGCGGCGGCGGCAGCGACCTTGGAAGACGGTTCAGGCTGAAGACCACTCCTCCGCCCACCGCGGAGAAACTGACGCCGGCGGCCAGCGAACCGGTGGAGGCCGGCGTCAAGTAATACCGGCTTCTGCCACCGGCAGGCAGTTCTTCGAAGGCCCCTGGCCCCGGACGCATACCGTCCGTGGCCAGGGGCCTTCGCTGCATGTCGTCCGGTGTGTGCCTCCCAACCTGGTCAGGGCGCGGCCGGCAGGCCCGCCCCGGCATCGGCCGGCGAGCGCCGCCGCCGGCTCAGCAGGATGAATGGTGCCGCCAGCAACTGCACAACGCCACTCATGGCCAAGGAGGCAGGGTAGCCGTAAAGGTCCGCCGCCCTGCCAAGCAGCGGTTGCACCACCACCCCGCCACTTGAGCCCATGAGCGAAGCGAAGCTGAGGACGGTGGCCCGCTGCTGGGAGGCGATCATGTCATTGAGGTAGGCCTGGCGGACCGGGGTGCCGGCGGAAGCCACCACTGCCCAGAGGGCCAGAAGCACCAGCGCCAGCCAAAAGACGTTGGTTGCCAGCAGCACCACCAAAACCACCGAGCTGATGATGTTGGAGCCGATCAGCACGGTGGTGCGCCGGTGCACCAGCTTCCGGACCTGCGGCGCCAGCCAGCCGCCCACAATGTCGGCCCCGGCCACAATGGCTGCGGCCAGGCCCGCAATGGCGTAGGCCCTCGGATCGCCGAACAGTTGCAGCAGGTAGGGCTGGAGGGCATAGAAGACGTAAAAGCCCACGCCTTCGGTAAAGGGCGCGGCCAGCATCATGTACCTCACGGGCGGATTCCTCAGCCCGCCGTCGAGCGAAGCCCGGAGGACTGCCCGGGTGGCTTGCAACGGGTGGGCCGAGCGCTCGGGCGTGAAGCCGACGTCGTGCATGAGAAGGAATGCAGCGGCAAACATGGCCACCAGGACCGCGACGCGCAGCAGGAACGGCACCCCCAGGTTGGTGGCCTGCGCAATCACCCCGCCTGCCACCGAACCGCCCAGCATGGCGATGCCGGAAACCATCTGGCCGCGGCCCAGGACCGCTTCGAGGGTGCCCTCGTAGCCGGTGAAGTGCAGGGCATCCACCAGCCAGGCCTCCACCGCGCCGGAGAAGAAGGTAAAACCGAGCCCCAGCAGCGCCGAAACGGCCGCCCACCACCAGAACGGCGCGTGCAACTGCCAGAGCAGGTAGTAAAGGAAGGTGGACCCGGCCAGGGTGACAGTGCCCAGCAGGAACGACACCCGCCGCCCCCAGCTGTCCGCGACCACCCCGGTGGGTACTTCGAAGAGCACCATGCCTGCCGTGAAGAAGGCGTTCGCGGCGAAGGCCTCAAAGTTGTTCAAGCCCGCATCGAGCAGGAACAGTGTGTTGATGCCCCAGATAAAGGACGCCGCGAGGGTGTTGCCCAGCGTCAACGTCAGGTAGATGTTTTGGATTTTTCGTGTAGCGGCGTTCACGGGCGGCCGGCGTTCCTTGGCGAAGTTCCTGCCCGGGCGGGATCAGGAGGGGCTGAAATTCGATGGCACCGGTTCATGGCGCAGGTAGTGCCGGCGGAACCTGCCGGTGCCGGCGGTCAAGGCGCGCAGTTCCACCGCGTACCTCAGGAGTTCCTGGTCCGGAACTTCGGCACTGATCTCGGTGAGGCCCTGGCCGGAGGAATTGGTGCCGGTCAGGCGCCCGCGCCGGCCGGACAAGTCGCTCATAACCGTCCCCACGTGCTCGTCCGACACAGTGATGGCCACCGCGGACACGGGTTCGAGGAGTTGGATCTTTCCCGCGGCCGCAGCTTCGCGGAGCGCCAGGGCCCCCGCCGACTGGAATGCGGCGTCGGATGAATCCACGCTGTGGGCCTTGCCGCCCACGACGGTCACGCGCAGGTCCACCACAGGGAAGCCTGCGGAGACGCCCCGCTCCATCTGTGCCCGGACGCCCTTCTCGATCGACGGGATGAACGTTCCCGGAATGACGCCACCCACGGTTTTATCCACGAATTCGAACCCCGCACCGCGTTCCAGGGGTTCCACTTCGATGTCGCATACGGCGTACTGGCCGTGACCGCCGGATTGTTTGACATGGCGGCCATGGCCTGTGGCGGGCGCGGCGAAGGTTTCCCGCAGCGGCGTCACCACGTCAACGGTGTGAAGTTTCACGCCTTGTTCGCGCAACCTGTCGAGCACTACCTCCGCATGCGCCTCACCCATGCACCACAGCACCAGCTGGTGCGTTTCGGCATTCCGGTCCACCCGCAGGGTGGGATCGCCCGCCGCAATCCTGCCCAGGCTGCGGGCCAGCGCATCCTCGTCGCTGCGGGAGTCCGCTTCCACGGCGACCGGCAGCAGCGGCTCCGGCATTTCCCAGGTGGCGAGCAGCAGCGGCATGTCCCGTGCGGAAATGGTGTCTCCTGTTTCGGCGCTCCCCAGCTTGGCCAGGGCGCAGAGGTCCCCCGCCACGCAGTAAGGCACGGGACGCAGGCTGGCCCCCAGTGGCGAGTAGATATGGGTCACGCGTTCGTCGGTGTCGTGGTCCTGGTGGCCCCGGTCGGCCAGGCCGTGGCCGCCCACGTGCACGGGCGAATCCTCACGCAGGGTTCCGGAAAAGACCCGCACCAGGCAGATGCGGCCCAGGAAGGGATCATTGGATGTCCGCACCACCTCCGCGGCAAGCGGACCGGACGGATCGCAGGACAGGGTTCCGGCAGGCTCTCCCGCGAGGTCGGTCAGGTCCGGCAGGCTCCGCTCCCCCGGCGGCGGGAAAGCACTGACCAACAGTTCCAGGAGCTCGGCGGTACCGAGGCCGGTGACGGCGGATGTGGGCAGCACCGGGAAGAACGAGCCGCGGGCGACGGCGGTTTCCAGGTCGCTTGCGAGCGCTGCCGGGTCGACGTCCTCACCGTCCAGGTAGCGGTCCATGAGCGTCTCGTCTTCGCTTTCGGCGATGATTCCCTCGATCAGGGTTCCGCGGGCCGGCCCTGCTGCCTCGAGCTCGGCAGGGTCAGCAGGGCGGGTGGCTGGCGATGGGTCACCCGACGAGTAATCGGTGACCTCGCGGGACAGCAGGCCCAGCAAAGAGGCGTCCGCCCCCTCCCCCTGCACTGGCACGCACAGTGGCAAAACGGCGTCGCCGAAGGCTTGTTGGCAGGCTGCCAGGGTCCGCCCGTAGTCTGCGCGCGGATGGTCCATCCGGGTGATCACGACGGCGCGCGGGAGCCTCACGTGTTCGCACTCGCCCCACAGCGCGGTGGTGGTGGCGTCGATACCATCCACCGCGGAGACCACGAACAGGGCAGCATCGGAGGCGCGCAGCCCGGCCCGCAGCTCCCCGATGAAGTCCGGGTAGCCCGGGGTATCCATCAGGTTCACTTTGACGTCCTCCACCATCAGCGGCACCAAGGACAGCGTGACCGAGCGCTGCTGGTGCACAGCCGCCGGGTCGGAGTCGCTGACGGTTGTTCCGTCCACGATGGAGCCCTTGCGGGTGATCATGCCGTTTGCGGCGAGCAAGGCCTCGATCAGCATCGTCTTTCCGGCGCCGGAGTGCCCCACCAGGGCCACGTTGCGGATCCGGCCGGGGTCCGAGGCGGCAATGCCGGCGTTTTGATCTGCCCGGCGTGCATCGGGGCCGCTTTTGAAGCCGGCCGCCCGCACTGACTCCTTGGTGCTCTTCACCGACATGGGAACCTCCTGGCATCATTGCCGGCCGGACTGGACGTATCCTCTGATTCGACACCTTGGGCGGCGGGACGGCAAGAGCAGAGACTATTTGCTGCGGGCTTTGCGGGTTGCCTTGGTGTTCGCCTTTTGGAGTGCCTCCACCAGTTGGGCCTTGTCCATCGTCGAGCGGCCCGTGACGTTCAGTTCCCTTGCCAGTTTGTAGAGGTGTTCCTTGGACGCGTTGGCATCAACGCCTCCGGCTGTGGGTTCGGTTGAGCGCACGCCCTCCTCGGCGTGATTATCCGACGGGCCGCGTTTTTCCTTGGGCTCCCAGTGGTCGCCCACCTTTTCGTAACTGTGTTTCACTGCCGCGTACGCCGTGCGGGCTGCCCGTTCCTCGTCATGGTCGTAGGACTCGAGGGCCGAATCGTAGGTCTTGGCGAACGTGTCCTGGGCTTTTCGCCCGGACCGCTGCAGGGTCGAAGGGAGTTCTTCCTTGCGGGCGTGGTCATTCTTTCCGGTCTTGGGCATGGCACCCATCCTCCTTTAGTCAGCAGGCTGATTATTGGGATGGGTCCAGCATAATCCCCGGGAAAGACAAGGCCCCGGCCGAAGTTCCTGGAACCTCGAACCGGGGCCGTCGCACCGGAGCCCCCTGTCGGATTCGAACCGACGACCCCCGCTTTACAAGAGCGGTGCTCTGGCCAACTGAGCTAAGGAGGCGTGGCCCCTGGGGGCCTGCGCCGTCAAGGCGCTAGATAAGGTTAGCCCAACTCCCGCCGGGGGTAAAAACGCCGCCACACCGGCAGCGGACAGCGAAAGGGCCCGCCCCGAATACGTTCCGAAACGGGCCCTTGCGAGGATTCCCGGCGTTTAGCCCTTGGCGGCGATGGCTGCCTGCAGGAAGTCCGGGAACGGCGTCTGGGCGCTGTCTCCCTTGCCCCACTGCTTGCCGTCAACGAAGACGGTCGGCGTCCCCGTGACACCGATGGCCGAGGCCTCCTTCGTCGCGTACTTCACGTACGGGCGGTAGGTCTTGTCATCTACGCAGGAACCGATGTCCACGCCCATGTCTGAGGCCATCTTCTTGAGGTCGTTGTCCGAGAGGCCGGCACTGCCTTCAGCCGGTTGCTGGGCGTACAAGGCACTGAAGTAGTCGGCGTACTTCTGCGGAGCCGTGTTGGCAACGCAGGCCGCCGCATTCGCCGCACGTGATGAGTAGTTGGTGGTGGACCGGCTGTCCAGGAAGCCGAGCGGCCGGTACTCCACGGTGATCTTGCCGTCGTTGCGCAAGGACGTGAGCTGGTCGTTGTACTGCGTTTCGAAGTTCTTGCAGATGGGGCAGATGAAGTCGACGTAGAGGACCACCTTGACCGGCTTGCCGGCCTCCGCTTCCGCGCCGGGTGCAACGACTTCCGCCGGCGGAGTCTTCGGTGCATCCCCCACGGAATTGGCGTCCACCGTTGCCGGGTCGCTCTTGGCCACATCCGAGTTGGCAAGCAGGGTAACGCCGCCATGGATGTTGGCGTTGGCCGGTGTGGGCCCCTGATCCGCAATCGGGGCATTCTGCTTCAAACTGCTGGTGACCACCAGGGCCACCACTACCAGGATGGCCACCACAGCCGCGACAATGCCCCAGCCGATCAGCAGCTTGTTGCGCTTGTCCTTTTTTGCCTGTGCTTCACGGATCAGGCGCGCCTTTTCCCGCGCCTCCGCGGTTCGCTCAGCCTTGGACTTACGTACTTCGTTTGCGGGGCTCATGAATTCCTTGGGTCGGTCGACGAAGGGGGACCACTAGGTGGCACCCCCACATTTTAGGGGAGAAATCTGGGAGCTTGCGGTTTCAACCATTCCTCCGGGTTGACCAACGGACGAATAGCCCCGATGATTCCGTCCGGCTAGTGTGGCTTAGAGGCACAAGCAACCCCAGGGGGCCGCAATGCAAACACCCGTCCAGGAAAAACCCGCCGGCACGGCACAGGCCGCAGGTACGGATTCCAGCCATGCCGCGCACACGAAGTACGACTTCATGGTGGTCTCGAACCGGCTGCCGGTTGACCGCATGGCGCCCGCCGACGGAGGTGACGACGGATCCGGCTGGCGGCGGTCCCCCGGCGGACTGGTGACTGCCCTCGCACCGATGATGACCAAGACGGACGGCGCTTGGGTTGGCTGGCACGGAGCACCTGACGAAACCGTCAAGCCGTTCAGCCATGGCGGGATGGACCTCGTCCCGGTACAGCTCAGCACGGACGACGTGGAGCTGTACTACGAAGGCTTCTCCAACGCCACCCTCTGGCCGCTCTACCACGACGTCATCGCCCCGCCGGAATTCCACCGGGCCTGGTGGGATGCCTACCGCAAGGTCAACCGGCGGTTCGCCGACGCCGTGGTGCGGTACGCGGACCACGGCGCCACCGTCTGGGTCCAGGACTACCAGTTGCAGCTGGTTCCGCGGATGCTCCGCGAAGCGCGGCCCGATCTCCGGATCGGGTTCTTCAACCACATCCCGTTCCCGCCGCCGGAAATCTTTGCCCAGCTCCCGTGGCGGCAGGCCATCATCGACGGGTTGCTCGGTGCCGACCTGGTGGGCTTCCAGCGCGTCAGCGACGCCGGAAACTTCATGCGGTCCGCCCGCCGGTTCCTCGGTGCCAGCGTCAAGCAGCAGCAGGTGCACGTCAAGGGCCAGGATGGCCTGATCACGCACATTGCGCGGGCGCAGGCCTTCCCGATCTCCATCGACGTCAAGCAGATCACCGAGCTAGCCGCCAGGCCAGAAATCATCGAACGGGCCCGGCAGATCCGGCAGGACCTGGGCAACCCGAAAACGATCCTGCTGGGTGTGGACCGGCTCGACTACACCAAGGGCATCCGCCACCGGCTGAAGGCCTTCGAAGAGCTTCTGGCGGACGGCCGGCTCACCGTTGGCGAGGCCACGCTGATCCAGGTGGCATCGCCCAGCCGGGAGCGGGTGGAACAGTACCGGCTGCTCCGCGAGGAGGTGGAAGGGACCGTGGGCCACATCAACGGCACCTACGACACCCTTGAGAACACCGCGGTCCGCTACCTGCACCACAGCTACCCGGTGGAGGAAATGGTGGCCCTCTACCTGGCCGCGGACGTCATGCTCGTCACCGCCCTCCGGGACGGGATGAACCTGGTGGCCAAAGAGTACGTCACCGCCCGGAACAATAACGACGGCGCCCTGGTCCTGAGCGAATTCGCGGGTGCAGCGGACCAGCTCAAGCAGGCGCTCCTGGTCAACCCGCACGATATCGCAGGGCTCAAGAACACGATCATGAACGCGGTGGAACTGACGCCCCGGGAAGCCTCGCGCCGCATGCGGTCCATGCGCCGCCAGATCCTGGACCACGACGTCGACCACTGGTCCGCGGACTTCCTGCGCGCGCTGAACGAAAAGGTGGTTCGCGATGACTCCTGAAGGCCGCCCCACCAAGCGGCAGCTGGCATTGACCCCCGAGTTGAGGGAAGCGTTGCGCCGGATCGCCGGAACCGCACACCTGCTGGTGGCCATGGATTTCGACGGCACCATGGCGCCCATCGTGGACAGCGCACAGGACGCGCGGCCGCTGCCACGCTCGGCAGCAGCCTTCGCCGGCCTTGCGGTGCTTCCACGGACGACGACGGCACTCATCTCGGGCCGTGCCCTCGCCAGCCTGCGGCAGGTTGCGTCGCCGCCGGTGGACACCCTTCTCATCGGAAGCCACGGCGCCGAAGCGTGGCTGGGACCCGGCTCCACTGAGCTGGCGCTGGAGGAGGACCAGAAAGCGCTTCTCGCCGACGTCCGGTCGGTGCTGGCCGAGATCGTGGCAGAGGCTCCCGGAACGTCCCTGGAGGACAAGCCCGCCGGCGTCGTCCTGCACACCCGCCAGGCTGACGACGACGTCGCCGAGGACGCCGTTGCGGCCGCCCGGGCGTCGCTGCAGGACCGCAAGGGGGTGTTCCTGAAGGAGGGCAAGCGTGTCCTGGAAACCTCGGTGGTGAACGCATCCAAGGGCGAAGGCGTCGCCTTCCTTCGGCAGGCCACCGGGGCCACAGCCGTCCTGTTCGCCGGCGACGACGTGACGGACGAGGACGCTTTCGGCCGGTTGGAGCCGGGCGACGTGGGGGTCAAGGTGGGCCTTGATTTCACCCAGGCCCAGTACCGGGTGGAAGCACCTGTTCACATCGCCGAACTGCTGGAGGTGCTGCTGCAGGAGCGGAGCATCGCCGTGGCTGAAGAAGACCCCGAAGCCGCCTCCGGCTAGGGCAGTGACCAACGCCGCATGTGACGTTCGTAACATTTACGCAAAAGACGGCCCACTCTGGCATACTCTTTGATGTGATGTGGCGCACAAACACCGTGCGGCGTCATTGGGTGCTCCGGGCAATGACCCGGAGCACTTTGCTGGAACACAACTGAATAAACATGAACCATTCACAACGGATCGTCCGGCACGTACCTGCCGGTGAAGGGATTGATAACTGTGGCTACAGTTACTTTTGATAACGCTACGCGTCTGTACCCGGGCACAGATAAGCCCGCCGTCGACAAGCTCAACATCGACATCGCCGATGGCGAATTCCTGGTCCTCGTTGGACCCTCCGGTTGCGGTAAGTCCACCTCGCTGCGCATGCTCGCAGGCCTTGAGGACGTCAACGCAGGCCGCATTCTCATTGGCGACCGCGACGTCACCGATGTGCCGCCGAAGGACCGCGACATCGCCATGGTCTTCCAGAACTACGCCCTGTACCCGCACATGACTGTTGCGGACAACATGGGCTTCGCCCTCAAGATCGCCGGCGTCTCCAAAGAAGAGCGCGCTGAGCGAGTCCGTGAAGCCGCCAAGCTCCTCGACCTTGAGCAGTACCTGGACCGCAAGCCGAAGGCCCTCTCCGGTGGCCAGCGCCAGCGCGTTGCCATGGGCCGCGCAATCGTCCGTAACCCGCAGGTCTTCCTCATGGATGAGCCGCTGTCCAACCTGGATGCGAAGCTCCGCGTCCAGACCCGTACCCAGATCGCATCGCTGACCCGCCGCCTGGGCGTCACCACCGTCTACGTGACCCACGACCAGGTCGAGGCCATGACCATGGGCGACCGCGTGGCAGTGCTGAAGGACGGCCTGCTGCAGCAGGTTGACACCCCGCGCAACCTCTACGACCGTCCCAAGAACGTCTTCGTTGCCGGCTTCATCGGCTCCCCCGCCATGAACCTGCTGGAACTCCCGGTCGTCGACGGCGGCGTGCAGTTCGGCGGCACCGTGTACCCCGTGCCGCGCGACGTCCTCGAAGAGGCGCACGGCTCCACGGTCACCTTGGGCTCCCGTCCCGAAGACCTTGAAACCGCTCCGCAGGGTGAGGGCCTGAAGGTTGAGGTCGACGTCGTCGAAGAACTCGGCGCCGACGCCTACGTCTACGGACACACCACGCTCGACGGCAAGGACCACGACATCGTGGCCCGCGTCGACGGCCGCCGTCCTCCGATGAAGGGCGAGGTCATCTACGTCCGTCCGCAGTCCGGCCACGTGCACCTGTTCGACACCAAGACCGGCCTGCGCCTGGGCGACTAGTCCCCACCGGCACCCAGCGGCCTGAGCCACGGAACCGACGGCGGCCCGCACCCTTTCATCAAGGTGCGGGCCGCCGTCGGCCTTTAACGAAGATTTATCGTCCCTGCCCTGCGTACGGAAGAATTGACCCATGACCGAGGAAAACAGCGCCCAGTGGCACGACGAACCCACCGACTACGCGCAGATCGGTAAACTGCCGCGGTTCGTGGCGGCCAGCGCCGACGACAACAAGGCGGCCTCGGTAGCGTCGTCGCTGAACATCACGGCCGCAGCGGCCGATCCGGAACTGCTGGACCTGCCGTGGCACATTGCCTTGGAGGAGTGGCCCGCACAGTACCTGGCCGCACTCCCCCGCGGTATCTCCAGGCATATCGTGCGCTTCGCCCACCTGGGCGGCTCGGTCATCGCCATTAAGGAAACATCCGAGCATGTGGCCCGCCACGAGTACCACATGCTCCGCAAGCTGGCCCGGCTGGACGTCCCCTGCGTGGAGCCCGTGGCCGTGATCACCGGACGCACCACCCCGGACGGGCGCCCGCTCAATCCGGTGCTGGTGACCCGCCACTTGAAGTTCTCCATGCCCTACCGGGCACTGTTTTCCCAGATGCTGCGCAAGGACACGCTGACCCGCCTCATCGACGCCCAGGCCCTCCTGCTGGTCCGGCTGCACCTCATCGGCTTCTATTGGGGCGATGTCTCCCTTTCCAATACCCTGTTCCGCCGTGACGCCGGCGCTTTCGCCGCCTACCTGGTGGACGCTGAAACGGGCGAGCTCTACCCGGACCTGTCCACGGGCCAGCGCGAATACGACCTTGAGATTGCCCGGGTGAACATCGCTGGTGAGCTCATGGACCTGCTCGATGGCGGGTTGATCGAGGAGAAAGTGGACCCGGTCGCCACCAGTGAGCTGATCATGGACAGCTACCGGCGGCTGTGGGCGGAACTGACGGAGAAGGAATCCTTCGAACTCGGCGAACGCTGGCGGGTGGGAGCCCGGATCCGGCGCCTGAACGAACTCGGCTTCGACGTCGAGGAATACGCCATCAAGACCACGCAGAACGGCTCGACCATCCAACTGCAGCCCAAAGTGGTTGATGCCGGGCATCACCAGCGCCGGCTGTTGCGGCTCACCGGCCTGGACGCACAGGAAAACCAGGCCCGCCGGCTCCTCAACGACATGGACTCCTTCCGGGCGGACAACAATCCGGAGATGGACGAGGAATACAGCGCCCACCTGTGGGTGAGCCAGATCTTCGAGCCCATTGTCCGCTCCATCCCGCGCGATCTTTCCGGCAAGCTGGAGCACGCCGAGGTGGTCCACGAAGTACTGGAACACCGCTGGTACATGTCGGAAAAGCAGGAACGCCACATCCCGCTGGCCGAGGCCGTACAGTCCTACATCGACTCGATCCTCCGGCACCGGCGGGACGAGGCCGCCATCATGCTGAACCCCGACACCGAGATGTTGAAAATCCTTGAGGTGGAAAGCGAGGAATCCCGGTACGGTGCCGATGAGTCCGACGAGGAATACCCGGACTCGGACGACTGACCCTAGATCGCCTTCCCCGGATTGAGGATTCCCGCAGGATCGAACAAGTCCTTGATCCGGCGCTGCAGTTCCCGGACCGGCTCGGGCTGCTCCTGGCCCAGCCAGCGCAGCTTGTACTGGCCTATGCCATGCTCCCCGGTGATGGTGCCGCCCATGGCCAACGCCGCCGTGATCGACTCATCCAAGGCAGCCTGGAGGCGTTTCATCGCATCGGCGTCAACAGTGTCCCCCTGCCGGTCGATCCAGAAGGTGGGGTGCAGGTTGCCGTCACCGGCATGCGCCACCACTTTGAGGTGCACCCGCTGGGTGGCTGCGAGGGCCTCGAGCGCCGCCACGTAGTCCACCAGCCGGGACCGCGGCACGGCAACGTCTTCACCCACCCGGAATTCATCGTCCACCTCGGTGCCCCGGCTGTGACGCCGGAGCTCCACCAGCCGTTCCGCTTCGGCGCTGGCCTCGGTGGTGACCGTGGCACCGCCTGCCTTGAGGACCTGGCGCACAACGTCTGCTTCGGCGGCAGCTCCAAACCCGTCTGTCTGAACCAGGAGCAGGGACTTTCCGCGTGCCGTGAGGTCCGATCCGTGGATGTCATCGAGCTGGGCCAGGGTGCCGCCGTCGAGCAATTCCATGATGGCGGGCTGGACGCGCGCCTTGCCCACGGCCAGGACCCCTGCGGCGGCAAGCCGGAAGTCCGGGTAGAACGCAGCAACGGTGTGGACTTCCCGGGGCAGGTACTTCAATCGCACCGTGACTCCGACGACGATGCCAAGTGTTCCTTCGGACCCCACGAAGAGGCCCGTGAGGTCGTAGCCCGCCACGCCCTTGAAGGTTTGGTGGCCGGTGTGGATCAGGGAGCCGTCAGCCAGCACGACGTCCAAGGCCAGGACCGAGTCCCTGGTGACCCCGTACTTGGCGCAGCGAAGGCCGCCGGCATTGGTGGCTACGTTGCCGCCAATGGTGGAGCTGCGGAAACTTGCGGGGTCCGGGGCGTACATGAGGCCGTGCACCGCGGCGGCCTCGTTGAGGACGGCATTGACGACGCCGGGCTCCACCACGGCCGTTTCGTCGTCCGGGCTCAGGGCAAGGATCCGGTTCATCCGCTCCAGCGAGAGGACAATGCAGTTCCTGGTGGCGTGCGCCCCGCCGGACACTCCTGTACCGGCACCGCGCGGTACGATCGCCACTCCCCCGGCCGCGCACGCCCGCACTACCGCCTGGACATCGGCCACTGACTCGGGGAACACGACGGCCAGGGGTAGCTGGAAGTCCAAGACCGGTGCCTGGTCAATGGCGTAGCGGTGGAGCGCAGCCTCGCCGCGATCCAGCTGCCCGGGCGCCAAGACGGCTTCCAGATCCTCAACAATGCTTCCCACAAACCCTCCACCCGTCGTCGGACACATCCACCAAGTCTAGGCGCCGTCCGCCGGACCGGTCCGGTATTCCGGGCTTTGAAATCGCTTCCAGACCATGGCGTGTTACGCGCTCTTCAGCCCCTAAACTGCGCGCCTGGACGTTATGGAAGCGTTTTCATTTAAATCGCTTCCAGCCGTTATGCTGACTGTCATGTCTGTCGAAACTGTGACCCAGGACACTGCAAGCGTTGCCGGTCCATTGACGCTTATCCACGCCGCTGACGCCATTCCCGGCTGGTGGCGGTCCGCCGTGATCTACCAGGTCTATCCCCGTTCGTTCCGTGACTTGAACGGCGACGGCGTGGGCGACCTGGCCGGGATCACCGAGGAACTGCCGCATCTGGCAAGCCTGGGCGTGGACGCCGTCTGGCTCTCGCCCTTCTACCGGTCACCGCAGCGCGATGCTGGCTACGACGTCAGCGACTACTGCGACGTGGACCCGATCTTCGGCACCCTGGGCGACTTCGACGTCATGATGGCAGAATCGCACCGGCTCGGGCTGCGGGTCATCGTTGACCTGGTACCCAACCACTGCTCGGACCAGCACCCGGCTTTCCAGGCAGCCCTTGCAGCGCCAGCCGGAAGCCCCGAGCGGGACATGTTCATCTTCCGGGACGGGACCGGCCCGGAAGGCCAGGAGCCTCCGAACAACTGGCAGTCCCACTTCGGCGGTCCGGCCTGGACGCGCGTGGTGGAACCTGACGGCGAGCCCGGCCAGTGGTACCTGCACCTCTTCGACTCCTCCCAGCCGGACTTCAACTGGGACAACCCGGCGGTCCATGCAGAATTCGAACGGGTGCTCCGGTTCTGGCTGGACCGCGGCGTCTCCGGCTTCCGGGTGGACGTGGCCCACGCGCTGGTCAAAGCACCGGGCCTGCCGGCATGGGGCGGACGTGCCGACGGCGGCAGCAGCGACGGCTACCCGGGCCATGAGGCACCCATGTTCGGTCAACCCGCCGTCCACGACATCTACCGGAGATGGCGGCAGATCCTGGACCAATACGGCCCGGACCGGATTCTGTGCGCCGAGGCGAGTGTTGACCTCCACCGGCTGGCCCACTGGGTCCGGCCGGACGAGATGCACCAGGCGTTCAACTTTCCCTACCTCCACGCCGGACTGGATGTCTACCGGCTGCGGTCGGTTATCACGGACTCACTGACCGTCCTGGACGGCGTCGGCGCCCCGAGCACGTGGGTCCTCTCAAACCACGACGTAGTCCGGCATGCCAGCCGGTTTGGCTACAACGGCCACGGCCCGCGCGACGGCGACGGCATCGGTACCGGCGATCCCCAGCCGGACGAGGACCTCGGACGGCGTCGAGCAGCGGCCGCTTCACTCTTCATGCTGGGGCTTCCCGGGGCCGCCTACCTCTACCAGGGAGAAGAGTTGGGGCTGCCTGACGGCATCGACATCCCCGGCCATCTGCGGCAGGATCCGACCTTCGCCCGGACCAACGGCCAGCGCCTTGGCCGCGACGGCTGCCGCGTTCCGCTGCCCTGGCGGGCCGACGACCGGCACCTGGGATTCGGCTCCGGGAGCGATCCCTGGCTGCCGATTCCGTCGTCCTTCGCGGAACTTGCCCGTGACGTGCAGGCGGAATCACCGTCGTCGCACCTGGCCCTGTACCGTGAAGCCCTGGCGCGGCGCCGGGAGCTCGATCTGGGCCGGGGATCCCTGTCCTGGGCAGAGGACTGGTGCACCGGATCCTCCCTCGGCTATGTGAACGGCACTACGCTGGTGCTTATGAACCTGAACCATGAGCCGCTGGAGATGCCGTCCGGCCACGTCCTCCTTCGCAGCCTGCCGGGGTCCACGGGCCATGCCCTCGCATCCGGCGAGACTGCCTGGTTGCAGCTTGGACCTGCCACCACGGCAGACTGACGTTGGCAGGCATCAAAGAAGTTGCCAGCCGTGCCGGCCTGTCCGTGGCCACCGTTTCGAGGGCGCTGAGTGGCAAGTCCAATGTGTCCTCAAGGAGCCGCCGGCTGGCGCAGGAGGCGGCCAAGGAGCTGGGGTTCGTTCCGTCTTACCACGCATCAAGCCTGGCGTCGGGCCGCAACCGCAATATTGGCCTGGTGGTGCCCAACGTACAGCGCTGGTATTTCTCTTCCGTGCTGGAAGGGGTTTCGGAGACCCTGCTGGACGCCGGGTACGACCTCACCCTGTACAACGTGGGGGAGCAACCTGAGCGACGCAGCAGCATCCTGAACGACTTCCTGCTCCGCAAGCGCCTGGACGCCGTCATCGCAGTGGCGTTGGTCCTTCGCGAGGATGAAATAGGCCAGCTGCTGGCGGTGCATCGTCCCATTGTGGGCATCGGCGGCGTCTTGAGGGGCGCCTCCACCATCCGCATCGATGACGAAGGCCTTGCCAGGGACGCGGCCGGCCACCTGATCCGGCTTGGCCATACCCGGATTGCGCACATCACCGGGGACGCGGGGCTGAACCGGGACTTCAAGCTTCCCAAACTCCGGCAGAAAGGCTTTGCCGCAGCCATGGCCGGGGCACGCCTGCCTGTCCGGGACGAGTGGGTGGTCAATGCGGACTTCACCATCCAGGGCGCGTACGCCGTGGGACGCCGGCTCCTGGGGACAGCGGCGGAACGACCCACCGCTGTGTTCGCCGCGTCTGACGAGATGGCCATCGGGATTATGCTTGCGGCGCGCGACTTCGGCCTGCAGATCCCGCAAGATCTCTCGGTCGTGGGTATGGACGGTCACGATCTCAGCGAGACGTTTGGACTCACCACCATCAAGCAGGATCCGCGCGGGCAAGGTAACCTGGCGGCCACAACCGCCCTGGCGTTGCTGAACGCAGGCAAGGATTCCGACGGCGGCCAGCCGCCTTCACCGGTCCAGGACCAGGAGTACCCGACCGAGTTCCTGATCCGAACCAGCACGGCGGTACCGCCAGCCCTGAACTAGTTTGCTGGGTCTGCGGCGCCCATGAAGCGGGCGTACTTGTCGAGGATTACGGGCCAGGCCTGCAGGTAATGTCCCCTGACGGCAGCAGGGTCCTCGGCGCCCTCCCAGCCGTCATGGACGACCCGGACCTCCGTGCCCCCGTCAACCGCGCGGAAGGCCACCAGAAGCTCGGTGGACCACATTGCAGTGGTACCGGGGTGCCATGTGGCGTGGAAGGAGAGCGGCGGCTGCCAGTCATCAAGGGTTCCCCAGATGCTGGTCCGTCCGTCGTCTGACGTCTCGAGAATCAGGTTCTCTTCGAATTCGACATAGGACCCTGCCCCGTAGACTCCGTACGGCTCCAGCGGCCACCAGAGGTGGGTGTGGTCTGTGAAACCGGCGAATGCCCGGGCGACGGGTCCGGGCACCACCACCGCGTTGACCACCGGGTCCAGGGAATCGGCACCGGGCTTTCCATCCGCCTCGAAGGGGTCCTGGGCATGGCTGAAGATGCTGCTCATGGGCAACAACTCTACCCGCGGGCACCCGATCGTTATCGATCGGTATTAGCGCGGGCTGCATCTTTGGATGGCCGGGGTGAGCGGACGCTGATCGATTTTCTGCAAGGTGTGAGCGGGGGTTGCGGGGTTACGTGTCGGGTGTGAGCGGGCGTGGTGGGGTGGGGTGGTGTTTTAAATGTGGGAGGCCCCAACCGTTTGGTTGGGGCCTCGACCAATGTGTGTGTCCGGCGGTGTCCTACTCTCCCACACCCTCCCGGGTGCAGTACCATCGGCGCTGTGGGTCTTAGCTT